>CAYSGY010000558.1:0-3349 GCA_964430315.1 uncultured Planctomycetaceae bacterium | reverse complement strand
GCGCTCGGTGAGCGTCTCCGCTGCGCTCGGCGCGGGTCTCCCGACCCCGCCGAGTTCGGACCGAAGGTCTCCGGGCGTTTCTGGAGACCTTCGGTCGCCGAGTGTGCGGGGTCAGGAGACCCGCGCACAGCGCGGTGGCGCCGGCCCGCGGTGGCAATACGCGATCGACGACATCCGCGAGCAGATCGCCCGGCTCACGCCGCCGGGCTTCCTCATCGCCACGCCGTGGACCTGGCTCCAGCACTATCCACGCTACTTCCGGGCGATCCCGATCCGGCTCGACGCCCTGCGCAGCTCCCTGGCCCGCGACCGCCAGCACAGCGAGGAACTGGCCCGCTGCTGGCAGGCCTGCGCCCAGCGTGCGCAAGAGAACGAGCAACTCGGCCTCGACGACCCGGAGCTGACCAAGTACCGCTGGATGCTCGAAGAATACCGCGTCTCCCTCTTCGCCCAACGTCTCGGCACGTCCCTGCCCGTCTCCGCCAAGCGGCTGGAACAGCAGTGGGGCAAGGTCCGCAAGTCGTGAGGAGGCGTCTTATTGGCGGCCCGGCTTCGGCACCGGCAGGAAAACGTCCCTCTTCTCGCGTATCTCGAATCGTGGTAGACTGGCGGCCGTTGCCCTCGCTCGGGAAGGTGCGGCGTTCGCACGTGGAACCCACCGGGCGAGGATCTTCACCTGTTGCAGGCCGCCAGGACCCGTAGATCGCCATGAGCACTACCATCTCCCGTCGAAGACTCCTCCGGGCCGGTGCGGCGGCGTCGGCCTCCGTGCTGATCGTCCCGGCCGCCATGGCCCGCACCTACGCTGCCAATGAGAAAATCCGGTTCGGACTCATTGGCATCGGCGGCATGGGCAGCAAGGGCGTGGGCGTGGCGTCCGGCGAGCAAATCGTCGCCGCGGCCGACGTGGACGTGAACCACGCCGCCGGCTCGATCAAGAACATCAAGAGCCGATTCGCCGACGCGAAGATCTACAGCGACTACCGCAAGCTCTTCGACGAGCAGAAGCACCTCGACGCCGTTTGGGTCGCCACGCCCGACCACCATCACTTTCCCGCCAGCGTCCGCGCGTTGGACGCCGGGCTGGCCGTCTACTGCGAAAAGCCTCTCTGCCATGATATCTACGAGGTTCGCAAGCTGCGCGAGCTTGCCAAGGCGAAGAAGGTCGCCACGCAGATGGGCAACCAGGGCCACTCCGGCGAGCACGTGCGCCTGCTGTGCGAGTGGATTTGGCAAGGGAGCCTCGGCGACGTGACCGAAGTCCACGTGCGACCACCCTACAACCAGATGGACTTCGGCTCGCGCACGGCCGGCGAACCGGCTCCTGTTCCGGCCGGCCTCGACTGGAACCTCTGGCAAGGCCCGGTCCAAGAGCGGGAGTTCCGCACCGGCATCGTTCCGGCCAAGTGGCGAGGGTGGATCGACTACGGCACGGGGCTGCTCGGCGACTGGTTCTGCCACAATGCCGACGGCGCCGTGTGGGCGCTCCGGTTCTACGAGGCCGACACCTGCGAGGTCCAGTGCGAGGGGGAGGAACCGAGCGCGACGAACTGGCCGCATGAGGTCCGTGTCTCCTGGAAGTTCCCCAAACGCGGCCCTCTGGCCCCGTGCATCATGCGGTGGAGTTCCGGCGTGTACAACGACTACAACGCCAGGCCGATGCCCCCGACGGTGGACGCTGAGCGCGTCAAGGCCGCCGCCGACCAGCCCAGCGCCTATTACGGCACGAAGGGCATGGCCGTCTCGGGCTGGTGGATGAACGGCACGCGGCTCTTCCCGGAGAGCTTCATGAAGGAAGTCGGAAAGCCCAAGGCCGTTCTGCCACGCGTCAAGGGCGGCCACGAGGCCGATTTCCTCCATGCCGTCCGCACGGGCGGCCGCTCGTCGGCCGACTTCGACTACTCCGCACGCCTCACCGAGATCATGCTGGTGGGCAACGTGGCCAACCTCCTCCGCGAGAAGCTCACCTACGACTTCCGGGCGGGCAAGTTCACCAACAGCGACAAGGCCAATGCCCTGCTAAGACGCGAGCCCCGCAAGGGCTGGGAATTCGGATATGCGTAAGTGTTCAGCAGAATGAAGTGCGAGCAGGGGAAGGGAAAAGGGAAAGCCCTGGAAAAATGGAAAAGACAAGAGTCCGTGCCCTGATCACACAATTCTGAACGGGAACCCTTTCCTATTCTTTTCCTTTCTTCTCCCGCCTTTTCCTTTTCCCTTCTCCTCTTTCCGACGGTTTTTCCATTGACCGGCCATCGGGGCTGGGTAGAATGCAATCGGAAGAAGAAAGAAGGGGAAGAAAACGTGGAATTGGGAGGGCCGATACGTCGGGTTCGATAGCCGGTCCTTTATGAAACATGGGCGGCTATAACCGAGGTTGACGTACCGCCCCTTCCCGCAGGGCAGACGATTCGCGTGAAGAAGCCCGCTTCGTTTCGAGGCGGGCTTCTTCGTTTTCCGAAGGCCCGCGCGATGGCGGCCCGCGACGCCGAGTGTTATCATGGCGGCTTTCCCGAAACAGGAGTCTGCCATGAAGCACGCAATTCGAGCGATCGCCGGCCTGGGGATGGCCGCCGCCTGGACGTGGTGCGCGGCCGCGGAACTGCCCGTCGAGAAGGCACTTACCAATTCGGTCGGAATGCGGATGGTCCGGATCGAGCCGGGCGGCTTCGTGATGGGGAGCCCCGAGGGCGGCGACTTCGACGAGCGGCCCGTCCACCGCGTGGTCCTCACCCGGCCGTTCTATCTCGGCGCGACCGAAGTGACCAATGCCCAGTACGAGAAGTTCGACCCCGACCATCGCCGGCTGCGGGGAAAGCTGGGGTGGTCGAAGGAGGACGACGAGGCGGTCGTGTTCGTCTCCTGGCACGACGCCGACCGCTACTGCCGCTGGCTTTCCAAGACGGAGGGCCGTCCCTATCGTCTTCCCACCGAGGCCGAATGGGAGTACGCCTGCCGCGCGGGCACGGCCACGGCGTATAGCACGGGCGACCGGTTGGACGACAAGGCGTTCCACAAGAACGTGGGCACGAGCTGGTTTCCCGATCCGGCACGCCGCGAAAAAGACCTGCCCGTTTCGCTTGCCGTCGGACGCACGCCGCCGAACCCTTGGGGCCTGGTGGACATGCACGGCAACGTGGAGGAATGGTGCCTCGACATGTATGGCCCCTACGAGCCCGCCGAGCAGATCGATCCGATCGGGCGGGCCGACGGCGACTTCCGCGTCACGCGAGGTGGCAGCCACTCGACCACCTTGGAGTATCTGCGTTCGGCCAACCGCTCCGGGGCGTTGCCGGACGACAAGAGTTGGATGATCGGGTTCCGCGTTGCCATGGCGTCGATGCCGGCCACC
>CAYSGY010000557.1:0-3365 GCA_964430315.1 uncultured Planctomycetaceae bacterium | reverse complement strand
GATCGGCTCCGGGCAGGGAGTTCTCAACCCCAACGCGATCCGCATCTGCCTGGAGTATCTCAAGGCCGGGGATCCCGACTACCCGGTGATCGTCGATGCGGGCGTGGGCACGGCCAGCGACGTGACGGCCGCCATGGAACTAGGCGTGGACGGCGTGCTCCTGAACACCGGGATTGCCCACGCTAAGGACCCGCTCCGTATGGCCCGGGCCATGCGATTGGCCGCCGAATCCGGCCGGCTGGCCTATCTCTCCGGCCGCATTCCGAAGAAGCTCTACGCCACCGCCTCCAGCCCGCTGGAAGGCACGATCGGCGGGAAGTAGCGCGCTGTGCGCGGGTCTCCCGACCCCGCACATGTCTGCGACCGGAGGTCTCCCTCCCGGATCAAGGAGACCTGCGGTCGGTGCCTCGGCGGGGTCAGGAGACCCGCGCCGAGCGCGTAGGATTCTGCTGGCAGATCCCCTCACCCCCTACCCCTCTCCCGTCCAACGGGAGAGGGGAGGAGTCTCTGCGCGGGGCCTTACCGCGGGACCAGAAGGTTCCAGGGATAGGCCGGGATATTGCGGAGCAGGCCGAAGAGCAGGCCCGCCACCGCGAGGGCAATCAGCAGCCGCGGATTGGCCAGGGGGGCGTATTTCAGACCGCGGCCTCGAACCAGATGCAGGGCCTCGCTGACGGCCATGCAAGCCACCAGTGGCAGCACGGCCACCCAAAACGCATTGTCGCGCAAGGCGGCAAGCAGGCGGCCGTGGAGCAGTTCGTGGGTGGCCCGTGTGGCCCCGCAACCCGGGCAGTAGAAGCCCGTTGTCGCATGAAACAGGCAGACCCAGAGTCGCACCTCCCTCGGATCGAGCCGCCAGAGCAGATAGGCCGCCGCGCCAAGGTGCAGGACCAGCAACGCCGGCACCACGAAGAGACCCGGCGACCGGGAACCGGGCCGGGCCGGCCCGGCTCGAACGCCCCCAAGTCTTTCAACTTCATGGATGAGAGAATCGCCGTGCCGCACAGTTCACCCGCGAAACGCCGATCGAATGAAAGGGTCCTGCAAGACGATCAAGGCCCAAAGACCGAAAGGGAATCCCACCAGGCAGCAGGGCGAAATGCAGGGGATCATGGCCAGGACGGCCGAGAGCGTGGCGAAGCCGTAGCTTTCCAGCCGCTTCATGCGTATCGCTCCCAAGAGCACCAAGAGCGAAACGACCGTGCCGACGAGTTGAACGACCGTCCCCGGGACGCCGGTGGTCAGGAGCACGAGCGTCTCGTCTCCGCCGTTTGCCCGGATCACGTCGGGGTCGAGGCCGCGTCCTCCGAGGACGGCGAGCAAACCGAGCACCTGGAGTGCCAGCGCCAGGGCCCCGAGGACGATCAGGCCCGTCGCCGGGCCTGCTACGCGACTGGCGGCGTAGGCTTGCACGTCGGAGATCGTCGCCCCGTACGGACCCTGAAAAGGATACCCCGGAGCCGAACGGTACGAGCCTTCCAACGATCCGGAGGTCCCGCCCCCCGCTTCCTGACCGGAGGGCGCCGCCGCGTCCGGCATGCCCTGCGGCCGCGGAACCACCTGGATCGTGCCGCACTCAGGACATCTGGCCTGTTTGCCCACGCTACCGTCGGGCGTTCGGAGAGTCCTCTGGCAGCCGGGACAAGGGAATTCAATCGGCATGGTCGCGCACGTCCTGGGTCCGGAGGATGGGTGGCATGCCGTCACGCGGCCAGGCCGCGGGTCGGCATGGAATGTGACATGGCGGTTCCCATGCTTACCCCATGCGTCTCAGTCGATAATCTTGGTGAGCGGATACTCGACGATGCCGCGGGCGCCCGCTTCCTTCAACCGGGGAATGATGTGCCGCACGACCGACTCGTCGAGGATCGTGTTCACGGCCACCCAACCCTTGTCGGCCAGATCGGAAATGGTCGGATTCTGAAGCGCCGGCAGGAGGAGCAGGACCGCCGAGAGGTCCTCGCGGCGGACATTCATCATCAGTCCCACCTTGTCCTCGGCGGCCATGGCCCCGCGGAGCATCAAGGCGATGTCGTCGATCTTCTGCCGCTTCCAGGGGTCGGCATACGCCTGACGATTCGCGATCAGCCGCGTCGTACTTTGAAGTACCTCGTCGACGATCCGCAGGTGGTTCGCCCGAAGCGAACTCCCCGTCTCCGTGACCTCGACAATCGCGTCGGCCAGTTTCGGAGGCTTGACCTCCGTGGCCCCCCAACTGAACTCCACCTTGGCAGTCACCCCGTGCTCGCGGAGATATCGGGTCGTAAGGCCCACGGCCTCCGTGGCGATCCGCTTTCCTTCCAGATCGGCAGCCGTCTTCACCGGGGAATCCTCGGGCACGCAAAGTACCCAACGCACCGGCCGGCGGCTCACCTTCGAGAAGACCAACTCGGCGACCTCGTGGACGTCCGCCCCCGTCTCCATGACCCAGTCGTAGCCGGTCAAGCCCGCGTCCAACGCGCCGTCTTCCACGTAGCGGGCCATTTCCTGGGCACGGATGAGGAGACACTCGATCTCCTCATCGTCGATCGTGGGGTAGTAGCTCCGCGAACTGAAAGAAATCTTGTATCCCGCACGGCGAAACAAGTCGGCCGTGGCCTCCTGAAGACTCCCGGCGGGGATGCCCAGTTTCAATACGTCAACCATAAAGATGTGTCACCTGAACGTCAGTTCGGAAACGCGCCGGACAAGTCCGGCCGCTAAACGGCCAGCGCCCTCTGCCCTCTGCCCTCTGCCTACTTCTTCCCGTACACCGCGTCGGGATCGAAGACCCGTTGGCCGACGATCTTCAGGCCCTCGGGGGTCACTTGGCGGTAGAAGCAGCTCTTGTAGCCTGCGTGGCAGGCCGCCCCCCCGATCTGGTGGACACGGAGAAGGATCGTATCGGCGTCGCAGTCGAGGTAGACCCCCCGGACCTCCTGCACGTGGCCGCTCTCCTCCCCCTTGCGCCACAGTTTCTTGCGGCTGCGGCTGTAATAGACGGCCCGCCCCGTTGCCAGGGTCTCGGCATAGCTCTCCGGGTTCATGTAGGCCATCATCAGAACTTCGCCGGTCTCGGCATCCTGAGCGATTGCCGGGAGGAGGCCCTCGCCTTTCGAGAAGTCGGGTCCTGGGGATGGAAGGGGCTGCTCGCTCGACATGCTAGTTCCCACACACGGCTGCCACGTTACCGCACCGACACCGCCTTCCGCGATTCGGTTCGCCAATGCGGTGAATCCCCCAGCATAACGAGCATGCGGGCCGCCGGCCAGGGCCTGAAGACCCTTCCACCAGTCCGGAGGGGCAAGTGTTCAGCGGATTGAATCGCGCGAGGGGAAGGGAAAAGGAAAAGCTCTGGAAAAATGGGAAAGGCAAGAAACCGTGCC
>CAYSGY010000556.1:0-3367 GCA_964430315.1 uncultured Planctomycetaceae bacterium | reverse complement strand
GCCAGACGGCCGGCACGGTTGCCTTCGCCGCGGCTTTTCGCTATGCGAAATTGGTGCGTGGCGTTGCGGCGGTCGACGCCCCCGCCGAAGGCAGAATCCCGGAGACGGATCCGGAGCACCGGCTTTCGATCTACGTGGCCACGGCAGCCGGTTCGCACGCGTCGAGCCTCATCCGGCGGACGGTGTCGCAACTCCGCACGCTGCGCTATCCCGTGACGGCCAAGGACCTCGGCCCGGAGCCCCGCGACCTCACCGCGGACGAGGTGGCCGAGTTGGCCCGCTGGATCGACACCCTGGATCGGATCTGAGGGCCCGCCATCATGCGCCGCCATGCGACGGGAGTGATCGCCCTAGTCTTGCTGGGGCTGGCGGCGTGGTTCTTCGTATCGCCGCCGACGGGGCCCGTGGGCCAGGAGTTGCAGGCGGCCTTCGCCCGGATCGGCGTGGTCATGGCGGTCATCTGGCTGGCCTACGAGCAGATCAGACGCGTACCGCCATGGATTCTCTGGACCCTGCCGGTGTTCGTGGTCGTGTTGGCCTTCCGGCCGCGCTACCTGCTGATCCTCATACCGCTGGTGATCGCCCTGGCGATCCTCCGCCCGCGTTCGGGCCCACGCCGGCGGTGACCGCGGCGGGCAGGGTTCGGGCGACAGGGTTCAGGACTTCACCGAGACGTTCTCGCCGGTGTCCCGAACCCCGGCCCCCAACGGGCTTGGCAACAGGAGTCACGATCGACTGGCCAGGTTCGCGTCACATCTGCTTGGGCACGCCGGCGGATTCCTTTCCCCCAACCGCGGGCTCACGTCCCGTCAGAGGAGACTCGGCCGAGCCGGTGGTTCTCAATCTGATGCCTGACCACGAACGCCGACACTCCATAATCCCCTGCGAGATCGTCGACCTCGTCTTCTCCGACCACTTCCCCAGACAGGTCGTTTCTCAACATGGCATGGGGCGCGAGAAACTCAGCGGCAAAGGCGCGATTCATCTGCTGCCGATCAGTTCGCAGTCTGGACACCGCTGCAAAACGACCGGGCAACGTCAAGTGCTCGAATAGCGCCCGGCAGAACGCGAACTGTCGCGAGTCCTCCCGCCTCTTCTCGATAAGAAACTTCGGATTGTGTCGTCGGTTTGCACCGGTCAGCGCATCGAGAAACCGGCAGTCGCTTGTTCCCGACACCAGGCAGTGCTCGAGATCAGCAATACCAAGATGCCCGGCGAGCTCGTCGAGCGAATGTGACTTCCAGGCTTTATCGTTCAATTTCGCACGCAATGCCGCCGCAAAGCGGTAGCCGGTCTCCCATGGATTCTCGCCCGGCACGTATGGCGGCGCCTGAGTTCTTACTCCGTGCAATGCATCGACGTCGTCGGCATCCATTGCGATGGATTCAGAAGCGGTTGCCAGTGCGGATGCCTGAGCGCCGATGTGCTTAACGGTCGTCAGGGATAGAAAATCGTTGAGGAGTTCGGGACGAATTCTCCTGGATACGTCCAGAATAGCTGCCTCAAGTCCGGAGTCGACGGCGTAGGGATCTTCGCCAAGCCGCGCGGCGGCGTCACAGAACTCTCGCTCGTCAGGATCGGCTTCCTGGATTGCTCGCCACTGCTCGTGAAGCGTTGTCTCAGGAAGTCCCATGTCGTCAAGTCTCGCGACAACGGCATTCACGAAGTCATGCAAGCTCTGAAAGAAGGCGACACCCGACAGAATCGCATTTCCACTCGCCAAGAACTTGATTCCGGCATCGGCGATGCCGAGCGGTTGCCAGTGAGCCTCGACGTTGTCCCCGAGCCTCACGAAACGCAGGGACGGCAGAACAAAACCCTCGCGCGCCCAGCGAAGATTATGCCTACGATCGAACTCACGACTTGCCGCATCGTCCGGCCGTTCCGTTTCCGATTGCAGAAACCACCAGTTGTCGGCTAGCCATTCGGCCAGCGGAAACAGCGGGAGGAAAATGCGGGTTCGAACCGACTTTGACCGCTTGTCCTGCAACTCGGAGATGGGTACGTTGTCGATGAGGATTGACAACGAAGCCCATGTTGCCCGCAGTTCCTCCCCCCTGGCTCCAGCGGGATCCTGCCATTCGAAATCGAAGCGAAGGTTGCTCATGGAGTCTTTCGATTCACGCGTGCCAGTCGAAGTCGCCAATCCCATCCGGCCATTCTTCAGGCTCCAACTGCCAACCCTTGTACTGCCCGAGGCCCCGATTGACCAGACGCGCTTCGTAGACAATCTGCCCGACCATACACCACGCATACCGAGGGAAACCGCCTTCCCAAGGCCCCCCGAAACACTGAAGCTCAAACGCCTGTCGCAGCCATTGTTGAATCTGATCCAAGCGGTCATTCATCGCCGGGTCACACTTGGTTGCGTCTCCTCGAGGTCGTGATGCCCCGGCAAACGACGCCCCTGTCTTGTGTTCCGGACTTCCGACATACGTCACCCGTGACGCTAGCCCCCTCGCGTTCATGCCCTCAGGCGGGGGCTGAATGACTCGCGGCACCGGTCGTTTTCGCTTGGGAGCACGCACGGAATCTCCGCTCGTTGTTGCGGGACAGATGAAGGTCTACTCCGAACACTTCCCATGACCCATTCTACTCCCCCGCTGAGGTGACGCAACTCCGGGAAAGGCTGAGTGCTGCCTGTCTCGGCCGAATCACTCGGATCGGGTCGCGTTCTCGGCGGGCGGGGTGAGTTTGCGGGCCACCCGGCCGGCGCCCAGGGCTGCGCCGATCCAGCCGTCTTCGACCACCACCTGGGTGAAGACCAGGTCCTGCAGGCGAGGCTCGTTGACGATCCGGTCCGGGATGAGCGAGATCGGCCGCTGCTTATGGAACGTCTTTCCGAAGACGCCGCGCAGGGCGATCTGGGACCGCGTGTTCAGGTTCTCGCCGATCAGGTGAATCACTTCGTCGCGAACCAGTTCCACCGTGCGGCCCTGGACCCGCGGTCGCAGAAACACGCGGACCTGGAAATCGTCCCAGGCGTAGGGGAGCTTTGCGAGCTGCCGGATGGCGAGCGTGAGGATGACCTGGCCGTCGCGGCAGGCGACGTGGAGGGCGTTTCGAGGCGCGAAGCGGATGGTCACGTCGTCGTTCTCCGTGCCACCGGAGAAGAGGTCGCTGCGTCCGAGCCGGCTGCTGATCCGCTCGCGCAACTGCGGCAGGGTGAAGGTCGCCCCGTCGAGCCCCAGTTGCTCGAAGACGTTGTTGATGGCCGATTCGTGAATCTGAAGGCTCACCGCGCTGTCGGCCGGGGCCTGGGGACGCGGCGTGTGGGACCCCAACTGCCGGTCGGACGCCAGGCGCAGTCGCACGGTCACGCGGCGGTCCGTGGTCTCCGCGCTCACCACCGAGGGGCCGAGCGACA
>CAYSGY010000555.1:1636-3380 GCA_964430315.1 uncultured Planctomycetaceae bacterium | reverse complement strand
GTCCCCAAGACCAGGATCAACAGCCCTGGGATCACCCCCAGCCCGAAGGGCAGGCTTACCATCGTACCCAGCCCGCTGATCAGGCAGGCGACCACGCCAAGCCAGAAGATGATCTGGATGATCGTCGGCGTGATCATCTTCCGGAACGTGAGGACATCGCCAAAGCCGCCGGACTGGGACGGCGCGGTCGGGAGGGAAACCGGCGATGGCGACGGCGACGGTGCCGGCCCGCGGCCGGCCGGCGCAGCCAACTCGGCGACGCTGCCGACGGGGGCCCAGTTGGCCATGCCGGGTTTCCAGACGAGGGTGTCGGGCGGGAGCCGGCCTTCGGCCAGCATGGTCCGCACTTGTTCCAGCGAGTAAGGCCCCCGTTGTTCCCCCTTGACTGCAATCCGCCACTCACTCACTTCGGCCTGACTCATGTGCAGTGCCTCCCATGTTGGATTCTCACCCCAATCGGTCGGTCGTCAGCCCCCATCATACTATGCCGCGGGCTGGGAATTCAACTCAGTGTTTGAAGTGGCGGCGGCCGGTGAAGATCATCGGCAGGCCGTGCTGATTGCAGGCGGCGATGACGTCCTGGTCGGCCCGGGACCCGCCGGGCTGAATGACGGCGGAAACCCCGGCCTTGGCGGCCAGTTCGATCGAATCGGGGAAGGGGAAGAAGGCGTCGGAGGCCAGCACCGCGCCGGCGATCCGATCGCCCGCCTTCTTGAGGGCGATTTCGGTCGAATCGACCCGGCTCATCTGGCCCGCCCCGGCCCCCAACAGCATCCGGTCCTTGCACACCACGATGGCGTTCGACTTGACGTGGCGCACCATGGTCCAGGCGAACCGCAGTTCGCGGAGTTGTTCCTGGGTTGGGGGCGTGCGGGTGACGGCCTGCCACTGGGCTTCGGGGTCCGGGAGGACGTCGGCTTCCTGGAGCAGGACCCCGCCTTCCAGGAACCGGTACGTCCAGCGTTGCGGTGTGTCGATCGGACCGACCTTCATCAATCGGACATTCGCTCTCCATTTGGGGCGGGTCGTGAGGAGTTCGACGGCCGCGGGCTCGAAGTCGGGGGCCACGATCGCCTCGACGAACAGTCCCGGCTGGCAAAGGACCTCCGCGGTGGCCGCATCCACCGTGCGATTGAGTCCCAGAACGGAGCCGAAGGCGCTGAGCGGATCGCCCGCCATGGCCTTGCGCAGCGCCTCGGCCAGGACCTCGTCGACCGCCGCCCCGCAGGGATTGTTGTGCTTGATCACCACGGCCGCCGGTTCCGTGAAACTGCGCACGATTCCCAGTGCGCTTTCCAAGTCGAGTAGATTGTTGTACGAGAGTTCCTTGCCGTGGAGTTGCGTGGAGGAGACGACGGTGCCGGGGTGCGACTCCGCGCCGCAGTACAAGGCCGCGGCCTGGTGGGGATTCTCCCCGTAGCGGAGCACTTCCTTGCGGGAATAGCCCAGGGTCAAGGTGCCCGGGAACGGCCCGTCGGAGGTCTGCGTGGCGAAGAAGTCGGCGATGGCGCGGTCGTAGCGGGCGGTGTGGGCGAACGCCTCGGCGGCCAGTCGACGGCGGAACTCGGTCGTGGTCGCGCCCTCGGCGTTGACCTGATTGAGAATCTCCGGGTACTGGTCCGGACTGGTCGCGATGGAGGTGAAGGCGAAGTTCTTGGCCGCGGCGCGGACCATGGTGGGACCGCCGATGTCGATCTGTTCGATGGCTTCGGGCTCGGTGACGCCCGGTTTGGCCACCGTGGCC
>CAYSGY010000555.1:0-1626 GCA_964430315.1 uncultured Planctomycetaceae bacterium | reverse complement strand
ATGTCGAGTCGCACCAGGACAGGACGTACTGATGGTTCTTCGTCGCCGCCCGGAGCATGCACGGCCCGCCGACGTCGATCTCCTCGATGGCCTCGTCGAGCGTGCATTCGCCGCGCGCCACGGCCTGCTCGAACGGATAGAGGTTCACCACGACGAGTTCAAACGTAAGGATGCCGTGCTCGGCCAGGGCCTGCATGTCCTCCGGATTGTCGTGCCGGCAGAGGATCCCGCCGTGGACCTTGGGATGGAGCGTCTTCAACCGGCCGTCCATCATTTCCGGGAAGCCGGTGTACTGAGAGACGTCCTGAACGGCGATCCCTTCTTTCTCCAGGAACTTCCGCGTGCCGCCCGTGCTGAAGATCTGAACGCCCCGGGCGGTCAGTCCGCGGGCAAACTCGGCGAGGTTCCGCTTGTCGCTAACGCTGACCAGAGCCCGACGGATAGGGGGAAACGCCGCCATGAATCGACCTCGTGAGAGAACCAAAGGGACTCGCGATGGAACCGTCCCCATGGTTTATCGGGTCGGGCGCGTTTGGTCAAGGAGCACTGGTTGGGGGAGGGGTTTGGCCCACTACGAAGCGCGTTTCTTCTTCTTGCCGGCGGGAGGGGGAGCCCCCGGGACGGCTCCAGGCACCGCTCCAGGCACCGCCCCGCCGGCCTCGAGGCCGCCTTTCGCCTTCTTCTTCTTTGGGATGCCGGCCCCGCCCCCGGCGAAGTCGCCCGCCCCGGCCTTTTTCGTCCTGGGGCTGCTAGGCTTGGATCCGCCCCCCCCCCCCGACACCCCGGAACCCGCCGGGTGGGCCGGCTTCGATTCGCCCTCCTCGGAGGCCTCCTTCTTCGCGGCCGCCTTCGATCCGGCGACCTTCGAGGAGGTCTCAACCTCCTTGGCGGGCGTTTTGCGGACCAGCGAGTCCACCATTTGTGGTTCGTGGAGGCACTCCACCATCCCGGTCGTACTGGCAAGGAAGAGCCGGTCGCTTTCCGGGTTGGTCAGTTTGATGGGGACCATGGAGGCCGCGATCGTATCGAGATGCGCGCCCGTCCTGGCGCTCAGGACGTGCAGCAGCCCGATCTTGTCGGTCGCGTAGACACGTTCCTTGCTGGCGGCGAGGAAGCGGGTCACTTCGGGCGACCACCAGGCCTGGGAGCCGGTCCTCGCGTCGACGCAATACATCCCGCCAAGCTGGTTCGTCACGAACACGAACCGCCCGAGCACCACGGGGTCTTCGACGATCGGTTCGCCGGTCGAGAACCGCCAGAGTTGATCGCCGCTCCGCTCGCGAATACCGTAGACGAAGCCGTCCTCCGAGCCCGCGACAATCAGGCCGCTGTCGGGCAGGACGTTGGCGTCGGGCGGCAGGTAGCAAGGCTGGGCCACGATCGGGGCTTCGGTCCGCAGACGGTAGCGGAGCTCCAATGCCCGCTGCTCATTGCGGTCGATCCGGCCGGCGCACAAGTACCCCTGGTCGGTGGCCCACACCACGTTTTCTTCGGACTCGTTCTCGCGCGTGACCACGGGCTGGATCAATCCGCGGCCGGGCACCTGGGCAAAAAGCGGCGGCGGCACGTCCTGCTCCAGTCGCAGGGAATCGAGGCGAGCGATCTCCTGGGCCGCGTGCTGCTCGG
>CAYSGY010000554.1:0-3388 GCA_964430315.1 uncultured Planctomycetaceae bacterium | reverse complement strand
CCAAGAACCGCTACGGCCTGCCGAGCGAGCTGCCGCTCGACTGGGATTCGCTGTCCGCCGGCCTCTTCCGCGACCCGAACATCAACTCATCTCCAACTGAAGGAGTATCGAGCAATGGCTGAGGCGCTGCTGCACGAGCCGATATCCGCAAAGCAGTGCCGTTTGTGCGGCAGCGTGAAGTCTCTGTCGGCGTTTCCCCGGCATAGGCGCCGCAGGGATGGCCATGACTCGGCGTGCAAGGTTAGCGTGGCGGCAAAGGGCCGCGCATGGTATCGCCGGCGCCAACAGGATACGGATGGTCTGTACTCCACATATGTGGCGATGAAGGGCCGGTGCCATGACGAACGCCACCAACACTATCCCCAGTATGGTGGTCGAGGCATTCGCGTATGCGAGGAATGGAGGAGGAGCTTCAACGCCTTTCGCGAGTGGGCGGTGCGGAATGGCTATCAACCGGGACTGCAAATCGACCGGATCGACAACGACAAGGGGTACTCTCCGACAAACTGTCGTTTCGTCACGAGCCAAGAGAACCAACGCAACAAACGGCCGCGCACCACTCCGCTGCGCAACAACACGTCACTGACGGTGGAGGACGTCCGACAGATCCGAACGCTTCTGGCAATGGCGATCCCCCAGAGAGAAATCGCGCGACGCTTCGGCGTCAACCATGCCACGATCTGGGCCATCAAGGTCGGCCGGACGTGGACTGAAGTGAACTGACTCCCAACCAACGAAAGGAAACGACTCATGGCAAGCTTGGGAAACTTTGATGCGAGCAAGGTGGAACCGACCACCGCATTCGACCCGATCCCGGCCGGCAAGTACCTGGCCACGATCACCGCCTCGGAGATGAAGCCGAACAAGGCGGGGACCGGGCAGTTCCTCGAGTTGGTCTTCACGATCATCGAGGGGGAGTTCAAGAACCGTTCGCTGTGGGCGCGATTGAACCTCGACAACCCCAACGAACTGGCCATGAAGATCGCCCGGGCCGAATTGTCGGCCATCTGTCGGGCCGTGGGCGTGCTCACGCCCCGCGACAGCGTGGAGTTGCACAACCTGCCGCTGGTGATCAAGGTCGCCTGCAAGAAGCGCAAGGACACCGACGAGATCGTCAACGAGATCAGCGGGTTCGACAAGCGGGACGCGGTCACCGGTCGACCACAGCAGGCACAGACCAACACGCCGCCCTGGCGGCGTTGAGCACCCAGGTCCGCGCACGGGGTGGCGTAGCTGCAGGAGCCAACGCGGAGGCGCTTGGTGGATCGTGGCTGAGACTCCCCGGACCCGTGCGCGGGCTTCTTCTACGGAGAGACGCGTCATGCAGTGCTGCGAAGGATGCGGCCGGGATACGTGCGGACACTACTGCCAACAGTGCATCGGCCACCCGGTCCCGTGCTCGCGCGCGGCTCGGTCGCCCGATGTGCCGCTGGAGGACGGCGAGGAGTCCGACGCGGACAGCGTGTGCGACGACAACCCCGAACACCCTCAAGGGAAGTGGCGATGGGAATGAAGTCTCGACGCAAGGGAAAGCGTGGCGAATTGGAGGCCGCGGCCGAGTTGCGCCGGTTGTTCGGCGTGGAGGCGCGCCGCGGGCGTCAGTACTGCGGCTGCGATGGGGCTCCGGATGTCCAGGCGGCGATCCCCGGCGTGCATGTCGAAGTGAAACGGGTCGAAGCCCTGCGGCTCTATGCAGCAATGGAGCAAGCCGCGGCGGACGCCGGCCGGAACGTGCCGCTGGTGCTCCACCGCGCCAACGGCAAGCCCTGGGTAGCCATCGTGCGACTGGATGATCTGCCGCAGCTCGCCGTGCAGCTCTACCTGGCGCTTGCGGAAAACCCGTAACCAAGGAGTGGATAAGTCATGCAACTCGACCCCAAAACGATCCGCGTCGATGGCGGCACGCAGCCCCGCGCGGAACTGCTCATCGAGGTGATGGAGGACTACGCCGAGCAGATGCGCGGCGGCGTGGAGTTCCCGCCCATCACCGTGTTCTTCGACGGCAAGGACTACTGGCTCGTCGACGGCTTCCACCGCCTCGGCGCGCATCAGCGCGTCCGCCCGAACGCCGCAATCGAGGCCGAGGTGATTCAGGGCACGCAGACCGAGGCGCAGTGGTACAGCCTCGGCGCCAACAAGACCCACGGGCTGCGGCGGACGCCCGAGGATCGGCGTCGCGCGGTGCAAGCCGCGCTGCGGCATCCGACCGGCAGCGCACGCAGCGACCGGGAGATCGCAGACCACATCGGCGTCTCGCCCTCCACCGTCGCTAAGTATCGAGAGCAGTTGAAGTTGGAGTCAGGTGTCCAAATTGGACACCTGGGAAATGGGCAACCTGGGCAAAAGCGACAAGGGCGCGACGGCAAGCAGTATCCTGCTCGCCGGACGGCATCCCAGTCCGGCAAGGGCAAGCGCGAAAAGCCGTCGCGGCACATGGCCAGTCGGGTTCATTATCCGATCCGCGCGCCCAGCCCCCTGGAGAAGATGACGACCGTCACGCTTCCGCACAACCCCGTGATGGGGGCGAGGACGCTCATCGAGGTTTTCGACAACGAGTATCTCCGCGCCGTGGTGGAGGAACTCACCCGCCATCTGAAAGGACTCGCACGATGACCCAGCCGCGACTGATCGCTGCCCGCGTGACGGTGTTTCTGGCCGTCGCCGTGCCACCGCACGACGAACGGCCCGAACCGGACGCCGAGGTGCGGCCTGAAGATGACGACCGTCACACTGCCGCACAACCCCGTGATGGGCGCCCGCACGCTCATCGAGGTCTTCGACAACGAGTATCTCCGCGCCGTGGTGGAGGAACTCGCCCGCCATCTGAAAGGAATCGCGCGATGATCCAACTGCGACTGATCGCTGCCCGCATGACGGTGTTTCTGGCCATCGCCGTGCCACCGGACGACGAACGGCCCGAACCGGACGCCGAAGCGCGGCCCGAGGATGACGTGATCATTCTGCCGGGCGTCACCGCCGAGAGGATCGCTTTCTTCCGCAACCATCCCTTCGACAACTAATCAAGGAGCCCGCGTATGATCGACCACTACCTGGTCGAGACGGCCAACCGCGCGGGCGGTCGGCTCGAGTGCCGCGAAAGGTATGCCAAGACCGAGCGTGCCCTGTCGGCCTATCTCCACGGCGAGCGGCTGGCCCGGCTCTTCGCGTCCACCAGCGAACTGTTCCCCATTCCGCATGCCCGGCCCAGGGAGGATGCCGCCTAAGCGGCGGACGGTTGGTATGCGCGGCGGGTGTGTGGCATCCGGCGGCAAAGTGCGGGCGGGGACTCATAATCCTCGCCCTCGGGCGCAAGTCCCGACGCCGGAGTTTGTCGTCACGGATGTGCTTCGGGAGAATGCGCTGTGCAGTTGCGGCCCTATCAGCAAGC
>CAYSGY010000553.1:0-3406 GCA_964430315.1 uncultured Planctomycetaceae bacterium | reverse complement strand
CGTGGCTGCCGCCGAGCCGCCGGCCCTGACCACCCTGAGCGACCGGTCGCTTGCCTACCGCGTACCCGACAAGCCCTACGTGATTCTCAAACGGGCCGACATCGAAGCCGTCGTGGTCGACAACCGGGCGGTGGACGACGCGGTCCTGCGGGGCCACCGGGCGGGCTACAACGGGATCGGCTCGCTGAAGCACGTGCGGCGGCAAGAGAACCTCTTCGTTCCCGCGGTGGCGGGCCTGAACTTCGAGCACATCCACGACGGGACCATCCAGGAACGCACGGTCTTGTACGAGCCGCGCAACGCCCCGATGGAACTCCGCCTCGTTGATTCCTTCACCGCCGAACTCTATCAGAAGCCGACGCCCCACTACGGCCTCGAAAGCTGCACGCGTTACCGCCTTCTGGACGACGGCACGATCGAGATGTCGGTGGAGTGCATCCCGCGCCGGGCCGACTTCAAGAACGGATACGTGGGACTCTTCTGGGCCTCCTACATCCACCGGCCCGAGTCGCTCGACATCCATTTCAAAGGCCATCCTTCCGACGGCCCGGCCGCCGCCGGGTGGATTCGCGGCGTGACGCCGGCCCACGGAACGCTTTCCACCCACCTGGCGACCGGCGACCGCCGCGAGTTTCCCCACGATCCCAACTTCCCGATGACGCTCGTCTTCAATCTCTCCAAACACCGCTATGCCGAGCCGTGGTACTATGGCGTGAGCCACGGCATGGCGCTAATACTCATGTTCCGGCCGAAGGACGAGGTGCGGTTCTCCCAGTCGCCCTCCGGCGGCGGGCCCGGCAATCCGGCCTGGGATTTCCAGTACCTGATCCCGGGCTACGAGGTGGGCAAACGTTATCAACTCGTGATGCGGGCGATGTACCTGCCGTACGAGTCGCCCGAACAAGTGGAGCGGGCCTCGGCCCCGCACCGCAAGGCGCTCCAGTAGCGAGGACACGAGGTATTCCGTTGCGGAGCAGGGCGAGGACAGGATGAGCACCACTTGGTTGAGCGAGATCTTCCCGACGTCCAAGCCGGTGGTGGGAATGCTCCATGCGCCGCCGCTGCCCGGGTCGCCGGGCTACGGCGGCGACCTTCGGGCCGTGCGCGAGGCGGTGTTGCGCGACGCCGAGGCGATGGTGGAGTCCGGCATTCATGGCCTGGTACTGGAGAACTTTGGCGACGCCCCGTTCTGGCCGCGGCGAGTGCCTGCCGAGGTGGTCGCCCAGATGACGGCCCTGGCCGTGGAGATCGGCCGGCGGTTTCCCGTGCCGCTGGGAATCAACGTGTTGCGCAACGACGGGCGCAGCGCCCTGGCCGTGGCCCAAGCGGCGGGCGCCCGGTTCGTTCGTGTCAACGTGCTCTGCGGGGCTCGCCTCACCGACCAGGGGATTCTCGAGGGAATTGCGGCCAAATTGCTCCGCGACCGTGCCCGCCTCAGGGCCGATATAAAAATCCTCGCCGATGTCGACGTGAAGCACTCCGCCCCGCTCGCCTCGCGGCCCCTCGAGGAGGAGGCGGAAGAAACGCTCCAGCGCGGCGGGGCGGACGGCCTGGTGGTCTCCGGGCCGGGCACGGGCAAGCCGGCCGATCCCAGGAAGCTTCGCGCCGTGCGCAAGGCGGCCCGGGGTGCCCCGGTCTTCGTCGGCAGCGGCATTTCGGCCGAGAACGTGGGCGAGTACCTCCCGTGGGCCGACGGCTTCCTCGTGGGCACCTGGCTGAAACGCGACGGCTCCGTCACCGCCCCGGTCGATCCCGCCCGCGTGAAAACGCTTCTAAGGCGAATCTCGCAACTTTGACGCGATCTCACCATTGTTCTGAAAGAACCACGAATGACCCATGCACTCCCCCTTGTACTGGAGTCCCTTCGCGAAGACCGTAGGGTGGGACAAGCGCAGCGCAGTCCCACCAGCATCCTGGACAGGGTTCCACAATCCCGGGAGGGCGAGGCTCCTGCCGAGCCTGTAGCGGGCACACGTTCTGCCGATGGCACGGCGGCGCGGCGGGAGCCTCGCCCTCCCGGAGACACGCAAGGTCGGTTGGCCGTTGGTTGGTGGGCCCGCGCTTCGCTTGTCCCACCCTACGCCTGTCGTGGGTCTGCACGCCTTCTGGTGGTTCTGCTGGTTGCTGCGACTTCGCTCTTGGTCAACGTGGGGCTCGCGCAGCCGGCGTCTGCTCCTTCGTCGCTGAACATCGACGCCGACTTCCCGGGCGGGAACGTCCTGGTCGATCGGGTCGAGGGGGACGACGTGTTTCTGCGCCAGGATTTGCGGGACACGGCGGGCTGGTGGTTTTATTGGCAGTTCCGCGTGCGTGGGGCTGCCGGGCGCACGCTCCAATTCCATTTCACCAACAAGCCGGCCTTCGGCCCGCAGGGTCCGGCCTTCTCGCTCGACGGCGGGGCCACGTGGTCCTGGCTTGGTGCGAAGCGCTCCAACACGGGCGATCCTCCGCCGAAGGAGGGTTTCCTATTCCGCTTTCCTGCCGATGCCGCAGACGCGCGGTTCTGCTTCGCGATTCCCTACGTCGAGTCGAACCTCCGGCAGTTCCTCAAGCGGCATCAAGCCAATCCCGCCCTCAAGACCGGCGTGCTCTGCAAGACCGCCAAGGGACGATCGGCCGAGGTGCTCTATCTCGGGCGTCTGGAGGGGCGGGCCGACCACCGCCTCGCCTTCACGTGCCGGCATCACGCCTGCGAGAGCCTGGCCAGCTTCGTGCTGGAAGGCCTGATGGATGCGGTCCTTGCCGAAGACGAGACCGGCCGGTGGTTCCGCCGCCACGCGGCCGTCGTGGTGATTCCCTTTGTGGACAAGGACGGCGTCGAAGCGGGCGACCAGGGCAAGAACCGCAAGCCGCACGACCATAACCGCGACTACGCGGGCAAGAGCATCTACCCGACCGTGGCAGCCATCAAAGAGCTCCTGCCCGAGTGGTCCGGAGGCCGGCTGGACATGGCCCTCGACCTCCACTGCCCCTACATGCACGACAGCCTCTTCCAGTTCATCGGGGGTCCGAACGAAGCGATCTGGCCGCAGACCCTCAAGCTCTCACAGCATCTGGCGTCGTGCCAGACAGGCCCCCTTCGCCACGACCCCAAACGCAACATCCCGTTTGGGACTAGCTGGAACAAGGGGACCGGCCTGAAGGCGGCCAGTTTCAGCGCCTGGGCGAGTGGACTTCCAGACATCCGCGTGGCGACGGCCATTGAGATGCCCTACGCGCAGATCGGCCAGACGCCCGTCACCTCCGACGCCGCCCGCACGCTCGGCCGCGACCTCGCCGAGGCGATCAGAAGGTTCTTGGAACAGGAACCACCGCGCGGAAGCGTATCGAGGGGTGGCATGCCGTCACCGTGTGGCATGCCGTCACGCGGTACTCCGCAGATGGGTGGCATGCCGTCACGCGGTAC
>CAYSGY010000552.1:1789-3409 GCA_964430315.1 uncultured Planctomycetaceae bacterium | reverse complement strand
CGCCTCCTCGAAGTGGCACACGGCCAGCAGGTTCCATGCGGCATGCGCGAGGTGGTCCTCGGTGGCGTCGCCGGAAAGGTAGAGATAGATGTGCCGAACAGCGTGGTTGATCAAGCTGCTGGCGGGCATGCCCTTTTGCCAGTTGTGGTCGCCGTACTTGCGGGCGCCCTCGGCGCAGGTCTCGGCGAGGCGCCGCAGGCCGATCGGCGTGATCAGATCGAAGCGCACGCCCTCGGCGTCGCTGCCGCGCACTGCGCCCGAGGGGAACTGCGTGAGATTGGTTTTGGCGTTCATCAAGCGGGACTCCTTGTCGGAACGGGGATGTCTTCCAAAGGCTGCTGCGACTGCAAGATGGCCGAATTGCTCATCGCCCAGCGGCTCCACTGCTGAATGCGTAATCGCAGGCCGTCGATGTCGTCCGCCTCGGCAGGCGAGATCTGGCCCCGCCACACTGTGCGGATCGCGTCGACCGTCATCTGCTCGGCGTCCCCCTCAACGATCAACACCGTCGCCGGGCACAACCGTGTGAGACGCTCGAACAGGATGCGTTGGCCCGTGTTGAGGCATAGATGGTCCTTCCACTCCAGCAGAAGCAGGTTGCCGTTGATTTCGGCGATGCCGTCGATATCCGAGAAGGCGATCCGGCCGGGCAGGCAATCGGCGAACCGCTCGATCTTCGGGCGCTTCTTGAGGTTGAAGCATCCCGAAGTGGCACAATCCCAACGCATGGGGTTGTACCCGTTATCGAGTGACATGACAGACCCTCCCGAGGTCCGCGAACGCTTGGGCGAACACTTCCCCTGCCGCGCCGAAGTAGAGCACCGCTTGTCCCTGCAACGGCGCGGACGTCTTGTCGGGATGCCAGAACTTGACCCGCCCGGCGGGGAAGCAGACGGCGCAGGCGGCGGCCAGAAGCGTTTGGAACCACCGGGTTTCGGTGGCGTTGTTGACCAGCACCACGGCCTGCGGGACATCGCCGCGGCGAACGTGCTCGACCAGCTTGTCGCTGAATTGCCCCACCAGCGGCTGGGCGTAGGGAGGATTGAGAAAGACGCGACCCCGCCAGTCCTGGGCCAAACCATCCTCGGCGGCCGTGTAGTAACGCGTCGCGCCGACGACCCGATTGGCCTCATCGCTGGAGGCGGGATCGAGGTCGATGCCTCCCATGACCACGACGGCCCGCTCGATGTACTCCGACGGCGTGTACCATTCGTTGTCGCCGGAGTTGTGGGCGACGTGGGGCTTGGTGAGCGTCCGCCGCACTTGCGCCAGTTGCGCGGGCGTCGGGTTGTCGCCGAGGACGCGGGCGGTCTCGACCACCTCGGGCCGCGTGGCCGTAATCTCGCCTGCCGCCACTTCGCGCTGCAGGCCGAGTTTGTCGACCGCCGCGGCAAATTGGCCGTCGCGCACGACGGTAGCGCGGCTGACGCCATACTCCTTGGCGATTTCCTCAGATGCCTCTAACTTCTGCTCATTTTGAGCAGAAGTCCGATCCGTCCTTGCTCCCTGCCGCTTCAGCCGGTTGTATCTGCGCCCGCGCAGCAAGCTCATCTGCTGCGGCGTCAGGTTCCGCCGCCCCAGTTGGTGGGCGTCGATCCAATCCGCGGCCGCCTCCCGATC
>CAYSGY010000552.1:0-1689 GCA_964430315.1 uncultured Planctomycetaceae bacterium | reverse complement strand
GGTTCCGCCGCCCCAGTTGGTGGGCGTCGATCCAATCCGCGGCCGCCTCCCGATCAGGCAGGCTGATCTCTCGGATGCTGTAATCGATGCCGTGCGCGTCGCAGATCTCCTTGCGGTGGTGGCCGTCCAGCAGAATCTGCCGCTCGGCCCACACGATCAGCGGTTCGAGGCAGCCGTCGCGCAGCAGGTTCTCTTCCAGCCCCGCCCGCTCTTCCGGCGTCAGCGGCGGAATCAGCGAGCGGAACTCCTCGTCAATCGTCGGTAGTTGCAACATCGTGGGATTCATCGTGCTCCTCGCTTAGAAGGGAGTCTCCTTCGGGTCGTAATGGCTCGTCATCTCGCGGGGCAGCGGCTCGGGCTTCTCGCCCAATTCGTAGTCCACAATGCGGTCGAACCGCTCGCCAGCGACCGAGCGGACCGTGATCGACTTCGTCTGCGCCAACGCGCCGCAGTTGGCCAGGGCGACCGCCTCCTCCGCCGTGGCCGGCACGGGATCGAACGACCGTGCCCGCCACCACATCTCTGCCTTCCAACGGGCGTAACCGCTGTGCTCGAAGCAGACCCACTCCGACTTGAACTGGTAGAAGCCGACCTTGTAGTCGACGCGCATCGTCTTGGGCGCGTTTTCGTCGGCGCCTTGCTTCACGTGGACACTGTAGAGCACGTCCCTGACCGTATAGACCGACTCGCTGACCTGGCCGGAGAGCACGCTCTCGGTCGAGGCCTGGGCGTCGTGGTTGGCCCGCTCGGGCCTGGGGAACTCGTAACCGCAGCCCGGGCAATGGGCGTAGCCGGCGGCGATCACCGCCTGGCACTCGGGGCACTCCTTCGCCGGTGCATCACCCTTACCACCGCTAACGGTTTCGCGCACGCGCATCTGGTCCACGGGCCCGTGGCGGATGGCGTTGCCGCCGAAGTCGAGCACGAGGCAGTTCTGTTTGCCCGGATGCAGCCGGAAACCTCTCCCAACCATCTGATACCAGAGGCCCGGCGACATGGTCGGCCGAAGGATCGCCACGCAATCGATGTTTGGGGCATCGAAACCGGTGGTCAACACATTCACGTTGACCAGGTACTTCAGCCGTGCCTGCGTCTGCCCGAAGAGGTCCGCGTCCACCGGCTCGCTGCGGAAGCGGGCCAAGAGCCGGCGGCGCTCGTCGGCAGGCGTCTCGCCACACACTAGTCCGCACTCGACCCCGTGCTTGTCCTGAAGCACGCGCTGAATGTGCCGCGCGTGTTTGATCCCCGAGGCGAAGATCAGCACGGCGCTGCGGTCCTTGGAGTACGCGACCGTCTCACCGCAGGCCGCCTCGACCAGCGCGTCCTGGTCCATGAGGTCTTCCACCTCGTCGGCCACGAACTCGCCGCCTCGGACGTGGAGCCGGTCGAAGTCGGCCTTGTTGATGCCGGCCTTAGTCACCAGGGGGCAAAGGTAGCCGTCGCGGATCAACTCCCGCACGCCCACCTCAAAACAGACGCGGTTGAGAATGTTCTCCGGACCGCAGATCATGCCGGACTTCAGTCGAAATGGCGTGGCCGTCAGCCCGATCACCCGCAGGTGCGGGTTGATGACCTTGGCGTCGGCCAGGAATTGGCGGTACATTCCCTCGCCGTCTGGGGGCACCAAATGCACTTCGTCGACGATCACCAGATCGAAGGCGTCCAGATCGCAGGCCCGCTTGTAGACGG
>CAYSGY010000551.1:0-3438 GCA_964430315.1 uncultured Planctomycetaceae bacterium | reverse complement strand
CGCGAGGTCTTCGCCCGGGCGGCGGGGGCGATTTGCGGGATGCTCCAGACCGAGATTCCCCCGGGCGATGACAGGCCGCTCGTGGCCGCCTCCATGTTCGGCAACAGCACCCCCTGCGTCGAGGCGGCCAAGCCGATCCTGGAAGCGGCCGGCTACGAGGTCCTCGTGTTCCATGCCACCGGGACCGGGGGGCGCGCCATGGAGAGCCTCATCGAGGCGGGAATGATTGCCGGCGTGCTCGACGTCACCACCACGGAATGGGCCGACGAACTGATCGGCGGCGTGCTGGCGGCCGGGCCGACGCGACTGGAAGCTGCGGCCCGTCGCGGCGTGCCCGCCATCGTCACGCCCGCCTGTCTCGACATGGTCAACTTCTGGGCCCCGCCGACCGTGCCGCAGAGGTTCCAAGGCCGGCGGTTCTATCCGCACAATCCGAACATTACCCTCATGCGCACCACGCCCGAGGAGTGCCGCCGGTTGGGCGAAATCGTCGCCGAGAAGCTCAACTTGAGCCGCGGCCCGGTGAGTGTGCTGATCCCTTTGCGCGGCTGGAGCATGATCGACGCGCCGGGCGAACCGTTCTGGTGGCCCGAGGCCGACCAAGCCTTCACCATCGCCCTCAAGGCGAGACTCCGACCCGACATCCCCGTCCTCGAGATCGACGCCAACGTGAACGACGCCGAGTTCGCCCGACGCTGTGCGGAGACGCTGCTGGAAGGGATGAGGGATGAGGGATGAGGGATGAGGCGCGGAGAGGGGGAGAGGGGGAGACGCGGGGCGAGTCTTGTGGGGCAGGTCGCCGACCTGCCAGTGCGTCCGGGCGGGGCGACGACCTGCCCACGTGCCTCGGCGGGGTCAGGAGACCCGCGCCGAGCGCGGCGTGCACCGTTTCCCCGACCACCAATCCCCGACCACTAACCACTAACCACTGACCACTGCCCCAAGGAGTTTCCATGGCTGAGACACGCACTCAAATCTTGCAGCGGTTCAATCACAAGATAGCCCAAGGCAAGCCGATCATCGGCGGGGGCGCCGGGACCGGCATCAGCGCCAAGTTCGAGGAGGCCGGCGGGATCGACTTGATCGTGATCTACAATTCCGGCCGCGTCCGCATGGCCGGTCACGGTTCGCTGGCGGGGCTGTTGCCCTACGGCGACGCCAATGCGATCGTCATGGAAATGGCCAACGAGGTGCTCCCGGTGGTGAAGCATACGCCCGTGTTGGCCGGCGTCTGCGGCACGGACCCCATGCGGCGCATGGAGCGGTTCCTTATCGAAGTCAAGGAGATCGGCTTCGCCGGCGTGCAGAACTTCCCCACGGTGGGCCTGTTCGACGGCGTGATGCGCGTGAATCTCGAAGAGACGGGCATGGGCTACGGCCGGGAAGTGGAGATGATCCGCCTGGCCCGGGAAATGGACCTGCTCACAACCCCCTACGTCTTCAACCCGGACGAGGCCGCGCAGATGGCCGAGGCGGGAGCCGACATCCTCGTGGCCCACATGGGCCTGACGACCTCGGGCACGATCGGCGCGAAGACCGCCAAGACGCTCGACCAGTCGATCCCGATCATCACCGGCATCGTGGAGGCGGCCCGAAAGGTCCGCAGCGAGATCATCATCCTCTGCCACGGCGGCCCGATCGCCGAGCCCGACGACGCTGCGTACATCCTCAAGCACTGCCCCGCGGTCGACGGCTTCTACGGCGCCAGCTCGATGGAACGCCTTCCCACGGAACGGGCCATCCGCGAACAGACCGAGCGATTCACCCACATTCGGCGCTAGACGAGGTTTCACAATCCCGGGAGGGCGAGGCCGTTTCGGGCGTAGGGTGGGACAAGCACAAACGCAGTCCCACCAGGATTTGGGAATTAAGACCGTGCGAAGGAGGAGCAACATGTCGAACAAGGTGCAGGCAATCCTTCTGTTCATCGTCGTCGCGATCTCCTCAGCCGGCCGCTGCGACGATGCCGTACTCCTGATCGACGACGCCTCGCGCGACGGCCTGGTGACGGCCCGGGTCGATCTGACCGCCGCGGTCCGGCGGTGCAAGATCTCGTCGGTGAATCCATGCAGCATCCGGGCCCTGGCGGCCGATGGCCGGGACGTGCCGTTTCTGTTCGTGCCCGATGCCGACTTCGATGCGGCCACGCGGATCGCCGGAACGGTGGTGCTGCGGTTGCCGAAACCGGAACCGGCGCGGCTGCGACTCCAGTTTGGCCCTCAGATCGAGAATCTCGGCGTCTGGAATGGGGTCGTCATCACGCCGGCGTACACCGTCACGCACGATCCGAAGCGGATGGGCGGCCTGCCGTGGAAGATCACCTTCCCGGGCAGCGGCAAGGCATTTCAAACGCCCCGCTGGAACAACCGCCTCCACCACAAGGAGGTGGGGAGTTTTTGTGTTTGCGACGACCCGAAGGCGAGTGTTGAGTTGATCGCCAAGGGTCCGCTGTGCAGCGTCGTCCGCGTCCGCGGGCATTACGTGCATGGGGACAAGCGTCCGAAGTCCGAGCCCTCGGCTGTGTACGACTGGTACTACTTCCGCGATCAGCCTTTGGTATTCGTGACGGCCACGATCCAACAGAAACAGTCCTTCCCCTGGAACGAGGTCCACTTCCTGGAGATGGACTATCCCCGCGGGGATTTCCCTCGCTGGGCCGGCGGCGAGCCGCTCCAGCAAGGCGAATTCAAGGATACCAAGAAGACCCATTCTTGCCCGCAGTGGGGCGTGGTTCACGACGGGAAGGCCGGGATCGGCATGTTCCGGTGCGGCCAGGTGCTTTTCTACGACGCGGGGCCGGGCACGTATATTCAGGCCCACGGCGACGCCGCGTGGAGCCCCTGGAGCGATACGCGCAGAGAATTCTCCGCTTGGCTTTGGCTCGGCACGGCCGATGACCCGGCCCGGGCGGTTCAGACCGCCGCAAAGGCCGCCTCGACGGCCGCCCGGGTGCTTGTTTCGACGGATTCGGTCCGGGCGAAGATCGAAGCGGCCGTCAGGCAGATCGAATCGGAGGGGCCCGACCGGCGTGCGCAGGAGTGGTGGCGGATCGAGGGCGCCCGGCAGCTCGAGGCCCAGGGACGCTTGGACGAGGCGGTCCAGGTGGCCGAAGGCAAAGTCCCGCCGGAATGGACCCTCCTCCCCGCGGGCCCGCTGACGATGGTCCTCGAGCGCGCCGAAGGCGGCATTCGCGTGGCCAACCTGTTCGACTCCGAGGCCGGCCAGCGGCTGGTGACAAGCCATCCCCTGCCGCTCTTCACGATGTCGCTCCGCAATGCGGAGACGAACGAAGAACTGACGGTCACTGCGGACTCCGGGTGGGGGAAGACCGAGGTCAACGGCCTTTCCCAGGATGTGGCACAGCCGCCCTCGGCTGTGCAGGACCCTCGAACACCGTCGAGGGCTGCCAAGCAGAACCCTCAAGCACCGCCGAGGGCG
>CAYSGY010000550.1:0-3438 GCA_964430315.1 uncultured Planctomycetaceae bacterium | reverse complement strand
CCAAAAAATCACATGTCACGGGAAATCCTCTCCACGATCGGCACTGCTGGACAAGCCGGCAGTGGCACCCGCGCGAGCCTTGGTGAGGTACTTTTCGAGGATGAGCGGGACCTGGTCGGGGGTGACTTGGGGGTGAACGTCGTCGCCGACCATGAGGACCGGGGCCAGTCCGCAGGTGCCGAGGCATCGTGCGGCTTCTAGGGTGAAGACCCCGTCGGCGCTCGTCTCGCCGAAGGCGATGCCCAGTTCATCCATGAGCTTCTGGGCCACGCGATCGGCCCCCTTCACGTAGCAGGCGGTGCCGAGGCAGACGTTGATGACGAACTTGCCCCGCGGGCTGAGACGGAAGTAGTGGTAGAAGCTGGCCACGCCGGCCACCTTGGCCGCCGGGACCCGAAGGAGCTGCGCCACCGCGTCCAAATGGGCCTCGGCCAGGTAGCCGAACTCGGCCTGGACCTTGTGCAGCACGGCGATGAGCTGGCTCTCGCGCTCGGCGCGGGTCTCCGACCCCACGGATTCGGGACGGGGTGGCACGCCCTGAGGCTCTGCGAAGGGCGTGGCCGGATCGCCGCCAGACTCACCACGCCCATCGCTCCGCTCTGGGCGTGCCACCCGACCCCGGCACCGGTCGATGAAGGCGACGACCTTCTCGCCCAGCACCCGCTTCGCGGTCGCTTCGACTTCGGTCCAGTTGTCGGTCGTGGTGCTCATCGGATGCCTCGTGGCGTCTTGGCGTGGTAATGGGTATGGAGGAGTTGATGGGCCGTTTCCGAGCCGGGCCCGCCGAGGAACGTGTCGTAAAGCTCGTCGATGGCCGGGTTCTCGTAGGACTTGCGGAGCGCCTTGCCGCTGTCGATCGCGTAGAGCGCCGAGGCCCGCTTGCGCAGCAGGCCGGGATCGAGCACCTTGACGCCTTCCGGTGGATACGGCTGGCCGCCGCCGCCGATGCAGCCGCCGGGACAGGCCATGACCTCGATGACGTGGAACTTCTCCTGGCCCGACACCACCTTGTCCAGGAGAATCTTGGCGTTCTGGAGCCCGTTGGCGACGCCGACATGGATGTTCTGGTCGCCGATGGCCACGTAGGTCTCGCGGAGCCCTTCGACCGCGCGAACCTCGGTGAATTCGAGCCGGTCGGCCGGCTTGCCGGTGACCAATTCGCTGGCCGCACGGAGCGTCGCTTCCATCACGCCGCCGGTCGTGCCGAAGATGTCGCCCGCCCCGCTCGCGGTGCCCAGCGGGTCGTCGAACTGGCCGTCGGGCAGCGTGGCGATCGTGATGCCGTAGCACTTGATCATCCAGATCAGCTCGCGGGTGGTGAGCACGGCGTCGGTATACGGGACGCCGTCGGCCATGAAGTGTTCGGGCCGGCGCGATTCGTACTTCTTGGCCACACACGGCATGACCGCCACCACGTAGACCTGCGAGGGATCGATCCCCTTCTTCTGCGCGTAGTAGGTCTTGGCCAGCACCGAGAGCATGCTCATCGGCGACTTGCAGGTCGAGGCGTGGGGGATCAACTCCGGATAGAATTTTTCCATGAAGCTGATCCAGCCGGGCGAACACGAGGTGATCATCGGCAGCGGCTCGTGGCCCTGGAGCCGGGAGAGGAACTCGTGGGCCTCCTCGACGATCGTGAGGTCGGCGCCGAAGTCGGTGTCGAACACGGCGTCGAACCCGAGCACGCGCAGGGCCGCAACCATCTTGCCCGTCATCGGCGTGCCCGGCGACAGGCCGAAACCCTCGCCGATCGCGGCGCGGATCGATGGGGCGGTCTGGACGACCACATGTTTGTTCGGGTCGGCGAGGGCCTTCCAGACGTCCTCGGTGCTCGACTTCTCGAGGAACGCGGCGGTCGGGCAGACGTTGATGCACTGCCCGCACTGGATGCAGACCGAGTCGTCCATGGCGGCCCCGTGGGCCGGCGCGACCACCGTGGTGAACCCCCGCCCGTGCTGGCTCAGGTTGTACACCCCCTGGATCTCCGCGCACACCCGCACGCACCGCCCGCAGAGAATGCACTTCTCCGCGTTGCGGACCACGGAGTGGCTGGAGTCTTCGAGCGGAAAACGCTTGCGCCGGCCCTCCCAAATCCGCTCCCGCACGCCCAGGGAATAGGCCAGATTCTGAAGCTCGCAGTTGCCGTCGCGCTCGCAGGTCTGGCAGTCCATGGGGTGATTGTCGACCAACAGCTCGACGATGTCGCGCCGGGCCTGGCGGATCTCCGGCGAGTTGGTCTGGACCTCCATCCCTTCCCACACGTTGACGCTACACGACGCCATGAAGTGGCCCATGCCCTTCACGTCGACGATGCACACCCGGCACGACCCTGCCAGGCTCAGGTCGGGATGGTAGCAGAGCCGCGGGATGTGGATCCCGAGCTTCTCGGCCGCGTGCATGACGGTCGTCCCCTCAGGCACGGCGAGCGTCGTGCCATCGATCGTCAGGTTGACTTTCTTCTTCTTGGCCATGGTCTTACAAGATGCAGAGTGTAAGGAAAGGGGAAATGGGAAAAGGGGGAAACGGGAAAGAGATAGAGTTATTCTTTGCGGACGACGCGTCGGCAATCGAGTGGAGTCACTGCGAAGTTCGCCAGGAGCCCGACCCAAGCATCAACGGCCTTCAAATACGACCTCACCTGCGAATAGTGGGATTGCAGCCAGTCTCTCCACCGTCTTCAGTTCAACCACCAGTGCATCCGCCACGAGCAAGCCCAGCCGATGCGTTCCGATGGACTCGCCGCGATAGCGCAAGTTGATTTCTTTCTGCGTTTCAAAGGGGATCCCCTCGCAGCCAAGTTCGACTTCTACGGCCCGATGGTAGACGCTTTCGAGGAACCCAGGTCCAAGGCTTCGATGAACCGCAATGAGGCATCCGATGACCCGCGTAATCAGCTTCTCCAGTTCCGCCTGGTCCATAGCTCAACCTCACGTACCCCCTCTTCCTTTCCCCGTTTCCCTTTTTCCCCGCTTCCCTTTTTCCCCGCTTCCCTTTCCCTTTTTCCTTCCTCCTCTCCTCAAAGCCGGGAGACGGCCTCGAAGCGGCAGACCTGGAAGCAGCGGCCGCACTTGATGCAGCGGGCCTGGTCGATCTCGTGGGGCTGACGCCGCGTGCCGGAGATGCACTGCACGGGACAGTTCCTCGCACAGGCCGTGCAGCCGATGCACTTCGCGGGGTTGATCTCAAAGCGGATCAACGCCACGCAACGCTTGGCCGGGCACCGTTTCTCGGTGACGTGGGCCACGTACTCGTCGCGGAAATGGACCAGGGAACTCAAAACAGGGTTCGGCGCCGCACGCCCGAGGCCGCAGAGCGACGATTTCTTCACCAGCCGGGCCAGGCGTTCCAGCTTCTCCAAGTCGGCGAGCGCTGCCTGGCCGCCGGTGATGCGATTGAGGATTTCGAGCATCCGCGTGGTCCCTTCGCGGCACGGCGTGC
>CAYSGY010000549.1:0-3448 GCA_964430315.1 uncultured Planctomycetaceae bacterium | reverse complement strand
ACCCGTTCGCCCCAACGAGCAACACCCAAAACACCCTTTTCGCAACAGAAACTTACTACAACCTTGTGGACTCCGCTCAGACGGGCAGGGCGACGGCGATGTCGAACTACATCGGCAGCAACACGAGCCACAAGTGGCACTCGGGCGGCCGCATGGTAAGCCCCGACGGGAATGAGTGCGGCCAGTGGGGAACGCTGCCCGCCAATTACGCTCCCGACGGCATGTTCTGGCGCAACTCCAAGGTTGATATGCGAGACGTGAGAGACGGCACCAGCAACGTTCTGTTCGTCGGGGAGCGATGTTCTCTCATCAGGACGGAGGCAGGGACCTACACGTGCTCCGCGGGTCTGGTCTTCGGGACCGAGAACAACAATGAGCAGTTGAGCATCCGTTACAACCTCGGGAGCGGGGCCCAGCCGATCAATCTGAACCCGACCTATGGCTGCGCGTACGGCTACTCCAGCATGCACCCCGGTGGGGCCCAGTTTGTCCTGGTCGACGCCTCGGTCCGCTTCGTGAGCGAGACCATCGACGTGGTCCTCGATGCCACGACCGCCGCCGGCGCAACGGTACCCAACTACCGGAGTACGTTTGAGCGGTTCATCTCGCGCAACGACGGACAAGCTTTGGGGAATTTCTAGGAAACTCTTCGGTTTGCAGAGGACTCGACATGAAACGACTTCTTGTTGTGTTCGTCCTTCTGGTCCCGTTCCTCGTGGCGGCCGGCTGTTCTGGCCGGCCGGCCGGCTTCCCGGATCTTGGAAAGGTCGCGGGTACCGTGACGGTGGACGGCAAACCCACGGCGGATCTGATCGTTCAGTTCACGCCGGAGCAAGGGGGCCGTCCTTCGTCGGGGAAGACCGATGCGAGCGGCCAGTACAAACTCTATTATACCGGTGACGCCGCCGGGGCCATTGTGGGAAAGCACAAGGTCACGGTCAGCGCCTTCTTCGAGCCCGATCCCAACAAGACCGACCTCACCTTCAACGCCGAAAAGGTCTTGCCCAAGAAGTATAGCGACCAGAAACTGGAGTTCGAGGTGAAGTCGGGCTCGAACACCTTTGACATCAACTTCAAGTGAACGTTCCTTCCTGTTTGGAGAGACTGTCATGCAGCGAGTGTTTGCGGCGTTTGCTTTGGGGCTGTTCCTGGGAACGATCGTCCTCGTTTGCGGGTGCGGTGGCAGCACGAGCAGTAAGAAGACCTCGGTGCCGCCGAACGCCGCCGAACTCGAGAAGACGGGCGGCAAGCTGCCGAACCCGCACGAAGCCAAGAAGTAGTCGATACCGCGGTGGATCCGGAGACTTCCGAAGTCTCGAAGACTTCGGAAGTCTTTCGCGCGTGTGGAGTGAAGAGAGGCTATGCGTTCTCATTTCTGCTTTGGAGGTTAATATGGACCGTTCGAGTGTGAACCGCCGTGTGCGGCGCGGGATGCGGCCCGCGTTTACCCTTGTGGAATTGCTGGTGGTCATCGCCATCATCGGCATCCTCATCGCGCTCTTGTTGCCCGCCGTGCAGGCTGCCCGCGAGGCCGCCCGGCGCTCGCAGTGCACCAACAACATGAAGCAGGTCGGCCTGGCGCTGCAGAATTACCACGACCGGGCCAAGTGCTTCCCGCCGGTGGCGGTTTTTGGGCGCGGGCCCAAGTCGACCAATCCCTGGCCCGCGTACCATCACACCTGGCTGACCGCGCTTTTGCCCGGCATGGAGCAGATGCCTCTTTACCAGAGCATCGACTTCCGGCAGCCGGCACTCACGGCCACCTACACCGCACCCCTCTTCACCGGTCAGGCGGTGATCGGGACCGTGGTCAATACCCTCTTGTGCCCCAGCGACTCGTACCTGGGGAGGGATACCGGCAAGACGCATGGGTTGGCGATCACGAACTACGTCGGCCAGATGGGCTGGCACTGGTGGGAGAGCTGCAATGGGTGCCCTTCGAGCGTGCCGGGCGCTGTCCCAGGAAACAACATCAACCTGTTCACCCCGTTCGGTCCCTTCTCGTTCGCTGACATTACGGACGGCTCGTCGAACACCGTGGTGGTCAACGAGCGACTCTCGATCGGCTGGTCGCCGACGGGCAATGGCGGGAGACCAGGCCCGAGAACCGATCCGATCGTCTGTTCCGCGTTTGTCCACATGGGCCCGTACGGCGTCTGCTTCGAGACCGGCGCTGGAGTCACGTGCCAGAGACCGGACGGCGGGGCACAGGCGTCGGGATGGGTTGCCACCGGGCCCTATGTGATGGCCCCCTGGACCCTGATGGCCCATGGCTACCTGAATTGGGAGTGGGGCTCCCCCACGGAAATCCACCCGGGCGTGACCCAGTGCCTCCTGGGTGACGGTTCGGTCCGCGCCGCCTCGGTGACCATCGACACCACCACATGGCTGCGATTGAACGCCATGCAGGACGGTGCAACCGCCGGTTCGTGGTAACGGCAAGACCGATGCAGGAGATCGGGAAACGGCGGGTGGCCCCGATCGCCGGGTGCCACTCAACGCCGTCGCCAGTCGGCGACGGCGTTGAGCGGAAGTTATTGGACAGTCAAGGGTTTGGGTCGCGGATCTGCCTCGGGAAACGGGGCCTGCAAAGTGGCCGTGTGTGAAAAAGCCGTTCCGGCGATGATGGGTTTTTTGCAGCCAGACCCATCACGGAGGAACGGCAAATGGCCAACGCTACGTGGTCTGTTGTCCCAAGCGAAAACGCCCGGGCGTGTCGTTTGCGGGCTTCGAGAAGGCGGTCGCCAAGCTCCCGATGCCCGTCTTGCGGGCTGGGTGGCACTGGCTATGCCAGTGTCCTTTCGATGGGTGCGTGATTATTCTCTCGTTACAGGGATGGGTTCAAGAGCACTGGCACAGCCAGTGGCACACTTGCGATCTTTGGCCAGCGGTGGAAGGTGGGGGACTTCATTCCCCTCGGCTGCGATGGCACACGACAGGCGTGCCCGCGCACCGAGGAACTGGAGCGACGCCTCGGGACCTTCGGCAAGGCGGGATCGCCGCCGATGATCTGGAACACCTCGATTGTCCACCTGACGTTGGGGATTCCCTTTTGTTGGCGGTTGGGCAAGGGGGGCAAGGCCAGCGAACGAAGCCACCTCCTCCACATGCTGCGTTGGCTTCCTGCCGCGGCGTTGATCGTGGCCGACGCGGGTTACGTGGGCTACGAGGTGGTCGCAACGATGATCTCGGCCGGCGTTTGCTTTCTCATTCGCATGGCCTCCAACGCGACCTTCTACACCGAGAGCGACGAGCCCTTGAACGAATTCCGGGAGGGGATCGTCTACTATTGGCCGAAAACTCAGCAGAACGAAGGAAAACCGGTTCATCCGGCTGAAGCGTACCTTGCGGGCGCTGCCCCCAGACCCCCGGGATTTTCGGAGGCATCAGTCCGGTGTCCAAGGGTACTTGTTTGCGGTTCCCAAGAATCCATATCCTGGAACTGCCC
>CAYSGY010000548.1:0-3456 GCA_964430315.1 uncultured Planctomycetaceae bacterium | reverse complement strand
CCAGTGCGGCCAATCCGCCGACGATCGCCCCGAGCGTCCCACGCCTCGTCAGGTCCACGCTGCGCGCCGGAGGGGCCGCCTGCCCGGGCAACGACACCGTGAAGCCGAGGGCGTCGCGACGGCATGCGTCGGAGCAGTTGAAGCAGCCGAGGCATTCGGAGGGAATCCAGGAGGACGGGGTCTCATCCCGTCCTGGCGTTTGGGGTTCGGCGGAGGGGCCGGACGGGTTGGAAACCCGTCCTACGCGGGCCTCGCCGGCCGCACCATGGCACGTCATGCCGCAGAGACCGCAGCCGTTGCAGGCTTCTTCCCGCAAGGCGCGTCGCATTAGCGGCCGCCACGCGAAGAACCCGAGCAGGGCGCCGAGCGGACAGAGGTACCGGCACCAGAACCGTGGCCGCCAGCGGTTCAGGAGGAGCGTGACGAAGAACAGCCCGAAAATCAGCCCCCCGCCCAGGAACCCCTGCTTGGGGATCACAAACACATGGTCGCGCAAGAACCCGTAGACCGGCTCCGTGACGGCCGTCACGTGAAGCGGTCCCACCGCCGGATCGGCTTGGAAAACCGCGGTCGAGCCGGATTCCACGGCCCATTGGGCGGCGGGCAGGAGGGCCGTGGTCGTCGTGCGGTACAGGAGGACCAGGGGATCGAACAGGCAGACCCAGTGCGTGCCCAGCGCGGCCAGGACCAGCATGGCGATCAAGACGTAGTACTTCGCCCGCTGCCACGGCGACCAATGCTCGACGCGATTCTTCTCAGGCCAGACCCATCGCAAGAACCGACCGGCTGCGGCGTGGATCGTGCCCAGCGGGCAGATCCATCCGCAGAAGACGCGGCCCGCGAGGATCGTCAGCAAAATCGTGGCCAGCGCCAACAAGGCCCCGGCGTACAGGGCATGCGAGGAGAGCCAGGTGGCGATGAGGATCAAGGGGTCGAAGTGGAAGAAGACCTCGACCAGATGGCTGGTCTCGCCGCCGGGCTGCGGGCGCGCGGCCAGCACCAGCCCGGCAAACAGGACCAGGAAAGCGATCTGGAAGAGACGACGCGTCCGCGCCGCGGTCCAGAGACGTCTCTTCCGCGTCATGAGACCGCGATCTCTTTCAGGGCCAGGGAGCGGTAGTCCATCTTGCCCAGGCCCACCTCTTGTCCCTTGACGATGGTGCCGATGTCGGTCGGCTTTTTGCCGAGGATCTCCGCCCCGAGGGCATCCAGCGCCACCAGGTCGGTACCGGCGGCCACGGTGGTCTTCACTTCGACGTCGGCCGGGTTGCCACCCTTGGGACCGTGGGCCTTGAGAATCCGCACCGCGTCGAGAATGGCGATCTTCGGTTTCATGAACCGCGTGAGGTCGGCCACGCACGTCGGGATGGCCTGATGGAACGACCTGCGGTTCTCGATCACGCCCATGTAGTTCTTCATGCAGAGCGTGGCGTTCGCCAGGCCATGGTGTTTCGCCACGGCGATGTTGATGACCAGGTCGCAGTCGAGGATTTCCGGATAGACGGGAAGGGTCTTGACCCGCTCGCCCCCGATCGCCGCCTCACGGAAACGGCTGCGGTCGAGGAAGAGGACCTCGGCCCCGAGCGGCCGGACCGCGTCCGGGATGCCGCTGGAGACATAGGTCTTCGCGGCCAAATCGCAGGTGTTGTCGCCCACTTTGACCACCTTGGCCCCGGCCTCGAAGCAGAGGCGGACCACGGTGGCGACCACGTCGGGATTGCAGTTGGCAGCCAATTCCGGGGCGCGGTCCCAGCCGATGTTCGGCTTCACCCAGACTTTCGAGCCCCTGCCTACGAAGCGTCCAAGGCCCCCGACGCCCGCCAATGCCTGCTCCGTGAGCCGGGTGGCGGCCTTCTGGAGTTCACTCGCAGGCAATTCCTTGACGCCGGTCCACCGGGCAATCGCCATGTCGGCCGGCTTCGCCGGGTCGGCCCCGAGGGCGAACAGCGGGCTGGCAGCCGCGGCCGAGACGCCCGCCGCCGATCGAACCAAAAAGTCTCTGCGTGACCAAGTGCCCATGATTGGAACTCCTCGATGCGGGGGGGAAATCGGCGCGCTGTCGCGGTACCGCTCGGACCGCGGGATGGGGATGCAGCTATCGAGATTACCCGGCCGTCTCCGGGAACGCAAGACTTGCGGTGCCGAGCGCCGCGATCAGGGCGTCGACCGCCGCTTCGAGGGCCTCCAGGGCCCCTGTGTTGACGATCGTATAGTCGGCCATGGCGATCGGCCCCCCCTTTTCCAGGGTCTCGATTTCGGCGATGTCGCGAGAAAGGGCCTCTTCCTGGGAGAGAGGGCGTTCGGGCCGGGCCGCAAGCCGGGCGTATCGGAGCGGACGCGGGGCCGTAACCGCCAACACCACCAAACGCTCCTTGAGGTGGGCCAGGAGGTACTTGTACTCCGACCAACTGTAGAGGCCGTCGAGCACCAACGGACCGCGTGCCAGGTGCTCGCGGATCCCCGGCAGAAGCATCTGGGCGTAGGCGTCCATGCCGTGCCGGGCCCGGAGTTCTTCGCGGACCCGGCGTTCGTTGGCCTCCGAAACCGGCAGCCCGCGACGCTGCAGTTCACGCATCGTCACCTCGCCGAATCGGACGACCGGCCACCCTTGAGCCTTCAAGTGCGCGGCAACCGAGGATTTCCCCGACCCGCACATCCCCACGACCACCAACGCAAACGCAGTCCCCGGTTGGTTTTCCATGATTTCCTCCGGCCACCACGATACGGACACTCCGCGGCCATCGCAAGCCGAAGCGAAGTGGGCGTTCAAAAACAACTTCGGCATATGTGGGACAGCCGCCCTCGGCTGTCCGTGATTTCGCACAGCCGAGGGCGGCTGTGCCACAAGTAGTTCTCGGACGACCGCTACGTTGCTCATTCGGGGGGCAATCCACACAGGCACCCTGCCGCATGCGGCGGCACGGTGGTAGAATGGGGGGAAGGTTCTTCCATGGGCCAACCGACCGATCCTGCTCCGGTGCTCCTGCTCTTGGCGGCGTTCAGCCGGCACGAGGCGGCGTTGGCGTGGGCGCGAGGACGGGCGGAGGCGGCGTGGGGACCGGTGGCCCTCGAAAGCCCCGCCTTCCCGTTCGAGCAGACCCACTATTATGATGCCACCATGGGGCCCGGGCTCCGCAAGGTCTTTTTCGGCTTTGCTCGTCCGGCCGATCCGGGTGCCCTGGTCGACTGGAAGCTCGCGACCAATGCGTGGGAGGCCGAATACGCCGCCCTCGCCGGCCACGCGGAATCCCGACCTCTGAATCTCGACCCGGGCTACGTCGCCCTCGGCAAGCTCGTGCTGGCCTCAACCAAGGATTTCGCCCACCGGATCTACCTCGGACGCGGCATCTTCGCGGAGATCACCTTATACTACAAGGGACGGGCGTGGCAGCACCATCAGTGGACGTTCCCCGACTACCGGTCCGAAGAGTACCATAGGTTCTTCTCCCGCTGCCG
>CAYSGY010000547.1:0-3484 GCA_964430315.1 uncultured Planctomycetaceae bacterium | reverse complement strand
GGATTCCTTCGTCGGCGTGTGCGGGCGGCGGGTACCAGATGGGATTCCGCCGCGTGTTTCGACGGGTCGCGGACGCTTTGGGCGACCAGGGCATGCTGACCGCAAAGTTGGTCCGCTACGGCATCCCGTGGCGGGAGGTGCGACTCCGGGGCACCGCGTCGCGCCGCAGTCAGGGGCTGGAGACCGAAATCCCGGCAACCGCGGTTTCCCACGCCGCAGAACCCGGCCTTCGATCCGTGCGTACCGATCGGCCCGAGCCCGAGTCCGGCAAGAAGCGTCCGCCGAAGTACCTGGGCCGGTTCCGGCACGTGATCGCGGACGAGTGACCGCACTTCGCCCCGTCTTCCAGGTGCGTCGCTGATCGGGCCCCCTCTCCAGACCGCCCTTTTCGCCGCTTGCGTTCGCGGTCGTCGAAAATAATTGCGATAAATGGGGCCTACTCTTGTTTCCACCGGGAGAATGACTAGAATGGGATCGTCGGTGCATTGTCGCACGCGCGGAAGAGGCATCGCGTGGCGGCAAACTTAAGACTGGGCCAGCTATACCAGGGCATCGAATTCGGAACAGAAGGTAGAAGAGGCAATCGCTTTCGCCGCGGAATGCCAGGGCTTCTCGTGCAGCTAAGCTGGGCGCGGCTTCGGTCTCCTCCCGACGTCTGATCGACTGCGCGTCGGTCCCGTTTCGTGGCGGATCGCCGACGTCCTGTCTGTCGCGCCGGCGGCTGCGCACTTTTCTGACGCGAGGCCATCCCGGCGGTTGAAGCGATCCTCTGCGCAGAAGTGATCCCTTCCCAGTCATTTCCGTCGTTCGCCTCGTCTACCGTGGAAGCGAAGGGCAACAGAGGAGGCATCGAGGATGAGTCTGGCACATCTCAGTTTTCCCGATTCCGGGGTCGTCCCGGAGGAGCCGATCGGCATGCCCATCCATGATCGGCCTCTCCACCGTCTGGCGGAAATCCGCCGGCGCCAAGGCGTTACCCGCCGCACCATCGCGCGGCGGCTGAACACCGACATCGGCACGATCAAGTCGCAGGAACAGCCCGATGCCGATCTGCGGCTGAGCATCCTCTACGCATGGCAAGAGGTGCTCGATGTCCCCGTCTCCGAACTCCTCGTCGAGACGGAGGAGCCACTCTCGACGCCCGTGCTGAAACGGGCCCAACTGGTTCGGATCATGAAGACCGCCGCCGCGATCCTCGAGCGCAGTCAGCAGCCTTCGATCCGCCGGATGGCCGAAATGATGGTCGAACAACTCTGCGAAATCATGCCGGAGTTGGGCGACGTGAGTCCGTGGCACGCCGTCGGCCGCCGACGCACGCAGGACGAACTCGGCCAGGCGGCAGTACGCCGCATCTCGGCCGAGTTGCTCCACGAATTGCAGGAGTAGCGGGCCGGGGGCCCGCAACCGGTCTCCCGGGCAAGTCGGTTCGCACCTTGGGGCCTCGCACGGCAGCGCGAGGCCCCCTTCCATTGCCGGCAGTCTCCCTGAGCGTCTTGACCCGGAGCCGTCCACCGGGCACGATGGAAGGGGTCGGCTTTCAGCCGCCCATCGCGTCCTTTGGTACTCGGAGCCTTCCATGCCTCTTGAACAGGGCGATGTTGCTGCGGTCTTTGAAAAGCACTTCCAGCGTGCCCCACGTTGGGTCGTGCGTGCCCCGGGCCGGGTCAACCTGATCGGCGAGCATACCGACTACAACGACGGCTTCGTGCTGCCCCTGGCAATCGACCGTGCGATCTGGATCGCCCTGGAGCCCTGGGAAGACGGCCGCGTCGCGGTCCACTCGGCCGACTTCGAGCAGGCGGGGGAGTTCTCCCTGGAGCAGTTCGAGCACGCGCAGGCCGGATGGCTCGAATACCTCAAGGGCGTCGCCTGGAGCCTCCGCGATGCGGGATATGCCTTGGCGGGTTGGCGGGGCGTGGTGAAAGGGGACGTCCCGCGAGGGGCCGGCCTCTCCTCTTCCGCCGCTCTGGAGGTGGCCACGGCCCGGGCCTTCGCCGCCGTCGCCGGATGGGATTGGGAACCGGTCAAAATGGCCAAACTGGGCCAACGGGCCGAGAACCGCTGGGTCGGCGTGAACTGCGGCATCATGGACCAGTTGATTTCGGCGACGGGCCGGGCGGGGCACGCCGTGCTGATCGACTGCCGCTCCCTGGAACTCTCGCCGGTCCCCTTTCCCCCGGGCATCGCGGTCGCCATCCTCGACACGGCCACGCGCCGCGGCCTGGTCGATTCCGAGTACAACGAGCGCAGGGCCTGCTGTGAGGCGGCGGCCAAGGCATTCGGCGTGCGAGCCCTCCGCGACGTAGACCTCGCTCGATTCCATCGCGACGCGGCCCTGCTCGACGAGGGGACGCAGCGCCGGGCACGGCACGTCATCAGCGAGAACGAGCGGACGCTGGCGGCCGCCGAGGCCATGCGGTGCGGCGACGCCCCGACGCTCGGCCGGCTGATGAACGAAAGCCATCGCAGCCTGGACGACGATTACCAGGTGTCCAGTTCGGCGCTCAACGCCATGGTCGAATCGGCCCGGGTCCATCCTGCCTGCTACGGCGCCCGGATGACCGGCGCCGGCTTCGGCGGCTGCGCCGTCGCCCTGCTCGATGCGGCGTCTGCCGACGATTTCGCCCGGCGCGTGGCTGCCGACTACCAGGCAAAGACCGGCCACGCCCCGGCCGTGTACGTCTGCCAGGCGACCGACGGCGCGGATCTCGTCTCCAGCGTGCCGGTGGCCGACGACTAAGCGGGGTTTCACAATCCCGGGAGGGCGAAGCTCCTGCCGAGCCTGCGACAATCGCACGTTTTGGCGATTGCACGACGGCTCGGCAGGAGCCTCGCCCTCCCAAGAGCGCGCAGAGTCCCTTACGGACGGCCGCCTGCAGGGCGTTCCTTACGGCGCGTCACCCGACGTCAACTCGGTCGCCGTCCCGGCCCTCTGCCCGAACCGACTCGACCAGCCGTGCCGCCGTGTTGTGGAAGAGGTCCTCGATCTGCCCCGGTCCCAACCCCAACCGCAGCGCAGCGCGGCGCATGGCCCGAAGCTGCTCGTAACGGACGAAGGTCATGCGCGGGTCGCAGTGGGAGAGGTTCAGCGAGTGGTTCGTCTCGGAGAGGAAGGCCCAGGCGTGGCCGAAGGTGACGTATTTCCCTCGGACCACGCCGACCGGAAGATCGTCGCTGCCGTACATGACCCGATCGGGCCCCACGCCGCTCATCAACGCTTCGACGGCATCGGACTCGCACACCGAGGAGGTGTCGTACCACACATTGGGCAGACCGAGCAGCCGGCTGGCCGCCCGCTCGATCGCCCAGGCCGAATAGCTTCGGGCACAGTGGGCCAGCACCCACTTGATCCGTGGATAGTCGATGGCAAGCCGTACCAGGTCCTCCAGGTTCTCCGGATCGGCGATTCCGTCGCGTTTGGCCAAATGGAGCATGACGATCAGGCCGTGCCGTTGGGCGACCTGCACCTGGTGCTCGGGCAGGA
>CAYSGY010000546.1:0-3484 GCA_964430315.1 uncultured Planctomycetaceae bacterium | reverse complement strand
GCGAGGTGTCCTTGATCATCTCGCCGAGTTCCACGAGCCGGTCGACGTCGGCCTCGTCCCCCGGCCCGTCGCAGATCCGCTGCACGATCTCTAGCATCCGCTTGGTCCCGACGCGGCACGGCACGCACTTGCCGCACGATTCTTCCTGGACGAATTCGAGGAAGAAGCGGGCCACGTCGACCATGCAGCTATCCTCATCCATCACGATGAGGCCGCCGGAGCCCATGATCGCGCCCAACTCGGCCAGCGACTCATAATCCAGGGGGACGTTCAGGAAGTGCTTGGGGATGCAGCCGCCCGAAGGTCCGCCGATCTGCGCGGCCTTGAACTCCTTGCCGCCGGGGATGCCGCCGCCGATGTCGTAGATGAGGTCGCCCAGCGGCATGCCCACGGGCACTTCCACCAGCCCGGCGTTGTTGATCGCGCCGGCCAGGGCGAAGACCTTCGTGCCTTTGCTCTTCGGAGTGCCGTAGGCAGCGTACCACGCCCCGCCGTGGAGCAGGATGGGCGGGACGTTGGCGTAGGTCTCGACGTTGTTCAACAGGGTGGGCTTGCCCCAGAGGCCCTTCTGGGCCGGGAAGGGCGGACGGGGCCGAGGCTCCCCGCGGTTCCCCTCGATCGACGTCAACAGCGCGGTCTCCTCGCCACAGACGAACGCCCCGGAACCCATCCGGATCTCCAGCTTGAAATCGAAGCCGGAGTTGAAAATGTTCTTCCCCAGCAGGCCCCGCTCTTCCGCCTGCCGCAGCGCCACGGTGAGCCGCTGCACTGCCAGCGGGTACTCGGCCCGGACGTAGAGGAACCCCTGCGAAGCGCCGACCGTGGCGCCGGCGATGATCATCCCTTCGAGGACACTGTGCGGGTCGCCTTCGAGCACGCTCCGGTCCATGAACGCGCCGGGATCGCCCTCGTCGGCGTTGCAGACGACGTATTTCATGTCGCCGGCGGCCTGGCGGGTGAATCGCCATTTCAAGGCGGTCGGGAAGCCCGCCCCGCCGCGACCGCGTAGCCCACTGGACCGGAGCGTCTCGATCACCGCCTCCGGATCCCGGACCGCGAGCACTTTGGCCAGGGCCTGGTAGCCGTCGCAGGCGATGTACTCCTCGATCCGCTGGGGGTCGATCGAGCCGCAGTTGCGCAGCACGATCTTCACTTGCCGCTTGAAGAAATCGATGTCCTGGGTGCTCGCCACCGGCCTTCCGTCGGCCCGCTTGTGCGTGAGGCGGTGGACCACGCGGTGCCGAATGAGGTGCTCGGCGACGATCTCCGGCGCGTCTTGCGGCCGGACCTTCTCGTACAAGACGTCGTCGATCTTCAGGACCGGTCCGGCCGAGCACGGCCCGAGGCAGCCGGTCTCGACGATCATCACCTTATGGGCGATGGAGCGGAGCTCAAGCTCCTTCTGGAGGGCCTCCTTCACCTGGGTTGCCCCGGAGGCGATGCAGCCGGCGCCGGCGCACAGCAGGATCCGGCGGTGGTTGGCTTCGTCGCGCGCGGCCTGCTCGGCACGCGCGGCGTCGCGAACGGCGTTGAGCTGCTCGATGCTGCCGATGACTTCGCTCATCCCTTGCCTCCATGGGACCCGTTGCCCCCCGCGTCACCCTCTTGACGGTAACGGTCGAGGATCTTCCCCACCTTCGACGGCTTGACGCGCTGATACACGTCCTGGTCGATCATGATCACCGGGGCCAAACCGCATGCGCCGAAGCAACGGCCCACGTCGAGCGAGAACATCCGATCGGAAGTCGTCTCGCCGACTTCGACCCCCAAGGCATCCTTGAGGGCCTGGAGCACCGGTTTGCCGCCGCGCACGTAGCACGCCGTGCCGAGGCACACGCGCACCAGGTGTTTGCCGCGCGGCACCGTGGTAAAAAAGGAATAGAACCCTACGACTCCCGCCACCTCACTATAAGGTTTGTTCAGCGCCAGGCTGATTCTCTTCAGCGCTGTCTCCGGCAGGTAGCCGAACATCGCCTGGGCGATCTGGAGGACGGGGATCAGGGCCCCCGGCACCTCCCGGTAGTCCTCCAGGACATCCTCCAGTTGCACGAGCAACTGCTCTTCGGAGGCCTCCTGGCAGGCGTCGCACTCGGCCTGTTTCGCGTTCATTTATCCCCTCTCTTGTGGGTCCTCTGGGCGACGACCGTTTCGGCCGGCGAGAAGACCGAAGCGGCCGCCATGCGCTGTGCGAACTGGGCCGATGGCGCGCCTCCTGCTTCTGTCTTCGTGTCCAAGGGGAGGCCGCCCAGAATAGACCTCCATGCTATACTACCAACGTGGAGGTCGTGCTTCCTGCATGCGGGGAGACTGGCCTCTCCCTTCCTGGAACTCCGTCGCGTTAGCATAATGGAAGGGAACGCATCTCGGCAATGCGCACAGGCATTCCTTCGATCTTAGGTTTTTTCCGGCGGTTCGTCTACCGCTAACGCGGAACGCGGAGTTTTCTTCCCATGAAGGTCCGCGAATTGATCCAACTCTTGGAGCGGTTCGATCCTGACTCCCAGGTCCGGCTTTCGGTGACGATGCCCGACCGCGTCATTGAGACGCACGAGAAGGTCTGGGTCGGCGATTACGGCGGCGGCCCCCAGATTTGCACCGCCCGCGATTTCAGGCAGTTCTACGTTTTCGTCGGCTGCGGGCTGGAGCAGTTTGTGGGCGAGGTCCCCGAGCCGAGGATCGACTTGGGACACTACGAGAACGCCGAAACGGCCGCCAAGGTGCACGACTTCTACGTCGTCCACCGGAGGCTCCACGAGCCGCTGGCGTATCCCGACTTCGACTACCAGAACTGGATCCCGCCGCGGACCGTGTCGGGCGAGTACAACCCGATCATCGCCAAGATCCTGAGCGAGAAGCTGCTCCGCGAGTGAACGGAAGGAGCAGAACAGCCAAGAGTTCCGAAGTCTTGGAGACTTCGGAACTCTGCGATCCGCCCAACATCGGGACTAGAACGGCTCAGCGGGCGGCGCGATTCTCGCTGCCGGAGGACGAAGACGACACAGGTTGGGCCTTGGGCTTCGGTTGTCCCACCGCCAGCGTGGCGACGGTCACCAGCCGCATCGCCGCCTGGATCTCTTCGCGCGTGAAATACGGCTTGGTCATCCCGTTGGCGTACTTGTACTGTTTCTTGGCCAACTCTTCCCAGCTCATGTCGTTGTTCAGGTGCCAAGCGGCCACCTGGGCCACGCGCTGATCAAGCTCTCCACTGCCGAGCATGCGGCATATTTCAGCGACGGCCGGCTTATCGGTGGCCGCCTCGATCGGCTTGATTTCGTACTTCATGCTCGGTCGGGGATCGGGTTTTCCGTGTTCCAGGCAGACGGTAGCGGCTTTGACTTGGGCGATCTTCTCGGGGGCGACATTGAACATACCGCCTCCCATACCTCCCATTCCGCCTCCCCTACCTCCCATTCCGCCTCCCCCCGGGCCGCCCCTGATCCCGCCCCCCCCCCTGCGTTGGCCCCCGCCGGCCCCCCGGGCGGCG
>CAYSGY010000545.1:0-3530 GCA_964430315.1 uncultured Planctomycetaceae bacterium | reverse complement strand
ATCACGGCGTTGGACCACGTGGATTTCGGCCTCCGCCGGGGCGAGATCCATGCCCGGGGCCAGCCGGCCGGCGAGCGACCACGCCTCGTACTTCGTCATGCCCATGTCCTGCTGGGCGCCGACGCAGACCATCGCGTCGCACGAGCCGCTGGCCAGGAGGTCCACGCAGCAGTCCAAGGCGGCCAGCGACGAGGCCTCCCCGGAGTCGACCGCCACGCCCCCGCCTCCCAGGTCGAAGACCTTCGTGATCCGCGACGCGAGCGAACTCGACGTGAAGCTCCCGGTCTCGTCGAGCAAGGCCGGGTTGTGCTCCAAGAAGACCTTTTCGTAGTCGCGTGCGATGCGGTCGATCTCCGCTTCCGGCACGCCGCGGCCGCGAAGCGTCTCCGCCAGCGTCCGCTGGAATCGCGGAAGCTGGAGCCCGAGGACCATCTGGGTCGAGAAGTCGCCGACAAACGAACTCCCCACGATCACGCCGATGCGGCCCCGATCGCTCGTACGAAGATCGAGCTTGGCCTGCTCGAAGGCTTCATCGACCGCCTGGAGGACCATGAAATGCAAGGGGCTTGCCTGGGCAATGGTCTTGGGCGGGATCGTGTGTCGGCGCCAGTCGTAATGGAAATCGCGGACGAACCCGCCGAGCTTGGTAGGCGTGGTCCCCGGTTGACGGACCCCGGGCCGCAAGTAGAGATCGGCGTTCCAGCGGTCGGGCGGCACCTCGCTGCGGGCGTCGCGGCCCGACGTCAGCAGGTCCCAGTAGGCCTCCAGCGACAGCGCTCCCGGCAGCACCACTCCAATCCCAATGATGGCCACAGGCTCGAATCCGGCGACCGCGCTCGGCGCAGGTCTCCCGGCAAACCCGGTGACTTGGGCCCGCGAGACGGCTTGATACTCATCGACCACAAGGTGAACGTTCAGGCCGCCGATGCCGAAGGCGTTCACACACGCTCGGCGCGGCGAGCCGTCGGGCCAGGGCTCCCACGCCGTCTCCTTGAACGGTACCAAAAGCGGCACCCGGTCCCAGTCGATCTCGGGATTCAATCGGCGGCAGTTGGCCAGCGGCGGGATGATCCCGTGCTCCATGGCCAGGACCGTCTTGACCAGGCCCGCCAGGCCGGCCGTCTCCAGGGCGTGCCCGATGTTGGCCTTCACGCTGCCGAGCGGGATCTTGCGCCCGTCGGGAATCGCGTCGCGGAGCACCTCGGTGAGGGCCTGCACTTCGGTCGCGTCGCCAAGTTGCGTGGAGGTGGCGTGGGCCTCGATGTATTGCAGCCGGTCGATGCGGACCCCGGGCCCGTAGGCCCGGCGAACGGCCTCGATCTGCCCTTCCTTGCGCGGTGCCCAGAGGCTCTTGCCGCGTCCGTCGGACGAGACGCCCACGCCGGGGATCGTGGCGCGGATGCGATTGCCGTCGGCCTCGGCCCGATCGAGCCGCTTGAGCACCACGGCCGCGTAGCCTTCGGCCACGACGAGTCCGTCGGCGTCGGCGTCGAAGGGGCGCGAGCCGCGGTTGCTGACCGATTGGGCCTGGGAGAACGTCACGAGCGTATCGCAGTGGAAGTGCGAGGCTCCGCCGACGACGGCCATGTCGATCCGCCCGAGTTGAAGCGCCCGAACGGCTTGCGCTACCGCCTGCGACGACGAAGCGCACGCGGCATTGAACACCATCTGCGGTCCGTTCAGGCCGAACGTCTTGGCGATCAGGGCTGCGGCATGATTGGGCGTGAGGAAGGGACCGCCGTCGGGATGTCGCTGCGGACAGCGGCAGCGGATCCTCTCGACAATCTCGGCAAGAACCGCGTCGCCCAACCGGCCGGCCAATTGCTCCCATCCGGCGACCTCGCGGAGGTACTGGGCGATCTGCGGCGCGTAGAGTCCGTAGGTCATCTCGCCGGCCAGCCCGCTGGCGCGGGTATGGCCGACGTAGACGCCGGCGTTCCGGTGCGGCAGGTTGGCGGGGTTGAGCCGCGCGTCGAGGCAGGCGGCCGCGGCGACCTCGCACAGGGCGAGGTGCGCGCGATCGTAGGACGCAATCGCCGCATCGGACAACGGGCAGACGCGGCGGTCCACCGGCGGATACTCGACCAGTCCGCCGAGCTTCGTATACGACTTGTTCCGCACGCCGCGGTCCGGATGGAAGGAGAGATCGGCGTCGAACCGCTCGGGGGGCACTTCTCCCCATGCCGACCGCCCGGTGCGCACGAGGTCCCAGAAGGCCTCCAGATCGGGGCCTCCCGGCAGGCGGCATGCCATGCCGAGGATTGCTATCGGGATGTCCGATCGTGAGGGAAAACTCATACGGTAGTCCGATCCCTTCGGTTGACTCGCGCTGCGGGGGCCGGCCTCTGCGGCATGCCGTGGCCGGTCTCCCGACCGTACCCTACGCCGATCCCATGCGTTTCACTGCGACCGGCGCAACTCCCCCAGGGCCTTCAGTGCGTTCTGGACCATTTCCGGGGGGACTCCGTTCCCTTCCACAAGGACACTTCCCTCCTCGACGGCCTCTCGGCCCGAACACACCCTCGTCGCCAGGCGCTCGAACGTCTTGGCGTTCATGTAAAGCGTCGCCGTGGGGTGGGCGGGCAGTCCGTGCACGGCGCCTGCCACCGACTGATCGGCCAACAAGAGTTCCCACTGTCCGCCTCCCGGACCGTTCACCTGAAGCCCGACGCTGGTCCGGACCCGGCCGTTGACCGGCTCCTTGTCGGCGGCTTCCAGCCACGGCCGGAGATCGGCGCAAGCGCCCGGTCCGAGTTCGGGCAGCCGGGGACGGGGCCAGCCGAAATTGGTGCGCAACGCGAACCTCGCCATACGCATCAGCATGGCGCGGTCGACCGTGGGGCAGGGGAGCGTCGGTGCCGCCGCCATCGTGTTGGTGCGATCGAACTCCGGATCGCTCCGCCAGTAGGAGCGGTAGACGTCCATCTGGCTGCGAAACAGGAATTCGAGCGGAACGTCGCCGCCGGAGGGAACGTCCCTTCGTCCCTTCTCGACCACATCCTGCCGCAGCGACGTCTCCACCACCTCTCCCACCAGCGACGTATCGACCCGCTGCTCCGGCGCGAGGTGGTAGGTCCGCCCATGGTGTTCCGGCCGGTCGACGATGTGCGAGATGACCCGCGCCACCCAGTCCACCGGAACAAAATTCTTCTTCTCCCGGCCCGAGAGCCCGAGCGCCTCGAGGTAACTCGCGCTGGAAGCTTCCGCGGTGTCGAACTGGTGGACCATGGCGTGCATGATCTTCAGCGGGGTGTAGAAGCCGTGGAAGGTGGTGGTGTGGCCGGTGCGGGAGTCGCCCACGATGATGGCCGGACGGTAAATGGTCGGAGGATCGAGGAACTCGGCGCTGCGGACGATCTTCTCGGCCTCCGCCTTGCTCCGTTCGTAGTCGTTGGCGAACGACTGGCCCTCGTCCAACTCGGTCTCCAGGACCCGCCCCTCGCGGAGCCCGCACACGTAGGCCGTCGAAACGTGGTGGTACTCCCGGATGCCCGTGCGGCGGCAGAGTTCCAGCACGTGGCGGGTACCGT
>CAYSGY010000544.1:0-3537 GCA_964430315.1 uncultured Planctomycetaceae bacterium | reverse complement strand
TTCGACTTGGCGGATTTGTCACAAGCGGTATGATGGTTTTCAGCCCGGTGGGCCGGCGTGGATAGCTACCGCGTCGGCACAAGCGGCCGGGTGGGTGCCGTGGTCCCGTCCTTCCACGGGCCCACCCCGCCGGCCGGGAGAAAGGACGGATTCTCATGGCGACGGACATCCGAGAAGTCTCCCGGGCGGCACTCGCCTTAGCCCAACACCTCCGCAAATGCTGGCCGATTCAGGGGCAGTCCGTGACGCCCGCCGGCCCGCCGCGGGGAAGGTCATTCGGCCGCCGGCTGGCAATGCTCGTGAGTCACGTCAAGGCCCTTGAGTGGGTCTTGCCATGTGACTCCGAAGCCTCCACCCTGGAGGCCGCCGACGCGATAGACTGCCTGCGGCGGGCTGTGCTGTCGTTGCGTGGAACCTTCGGGCTGGATGGGCGGCGGATTATCACCGAGCCGAGCAAAGTCCCCGAGGTTGCCCCCGAGGCAATTTCCGTGCTGGAGTGGGTGGCGGCGGAACTGGAGGGCAAGCCGGCGACACCCGACGACCCGACCGCTGGCGAATTGCAGGAAGCCCCCGAGCCGGCATCAGGCCAGCCGTCCGAAAGGCAAAGGCAGCGCGACGGCATGGAACCGGCAGCCCGGGCGATTGGCATCATGCACGACCTGTTGACGACAACCAAGAGGCTGCCAACACTGAAGGCAATCGCCGGACTGCTGGAAGTCTCCGATAGGACACTTCGGGGGCCAGCCTACAAGGCGTTTCACAAGGCATGGAAACTCGAACGGAATAGCCGACGATGCAAGCACCACGCAAAAGCGGAAAAGCGGAAGTAAAGTCCATCGACTTTTCCGCTTTCGGATTTCCGCTTTCGTCTTGCAAACCGTAACCCCGCCTATCTTTAGCGTCGTTTCGCCACGTCGGCAGATTTTCCGCTTTTGCGCCAAGACTCCAAACGCCCCGCAATCGTTTGGAGACTGGCTGATGAGCGAAAATCACTCTAACGAGCCGAACACGTGGTTCGCCGTGCTCCGGGCCGCCCGGGAGTCTGGCGACCGTGGCCTAGAGGCGATGGCCCGGCGGGAACTGGAGGCCCTGGGGTACCACGTGACGGTACGTCGCCACGCCGACAAGGCACCGGCGAAAGGGGGCCAGCAATGACTCCATCCCCCTGCATCCCCCTGCCCGCCGATGTGGCCGAGCCCACCGTCGTCTACCGCCTCGCCTCCGGGGCCGAACCCGAGCCGGGCCAGTTGGAAAAGGCACTGGCCCGGCTGCTGATTGCCTTCCACCGGCGACGACTGACGGAACGGCGGGAGGAGGCCGACGCATGACCACCGCGACTTCCCCCGCGACCCCTACCCCGCCCGCAGAATTGGGACTCTCTCCCATCCCCGGATTGCTGCCTCATCACTACCGCGAGTTGCACGTGGGCAGCGGGCTCTCGGACGAGACAATCCGGGCCGCGGGAATCTTCAGCGAGACCGACCACATCAAGCTGGCACTCGTCACGAACCGCAAGAAGTGGGACCGGAAGATGGGGCCGGCGATGGTATTCCCGTACCGCGATGCGACCGGGGCCGTGGTCTTGAACCGCGTGAAGCCCGACCGGCCCGGCGACGGTGGGAAGTATCTCGCGCCCGCGGGCTCCATCGTGCGAGCCTACATCCCCGAGGCCGTGCGGCCGTTCCTGGGGAATCCCGCCCAGCCCATCATCGTCACTGAGGGCGAGAAGAAGACCCTCACGGCGACGCAAGCCGGTTTCCCAACCATCGGGCTGTCCGGCGTGGATTGCTGGCACGTGAAGAAATCGACGGCACTCATCCCCGACCTCGAACACGTGGCATGGAAGGGCCGCGAAGTCTTCATCGTTTTCGACAGCGATGCGGCCGACAACCCGAGGGTCAGGGAGAATGAGTCTCTACTCGGGGCTACCCTTGGGGCCCATGGAGCAAAGGTGCGAGTGGTTCGCCTTCCGCCCGGCCCGCAAAACGGCGACGGCAAGGCCGCAAAGGTCGGGTTGGATGATTATCTTGTGGCCCATGGGGCAGATGCCCTACGCAAGCTGTTGACCACCGCAACCGAACCCGAGAAACCGGCCCCGTCCGCCCTGAAGGTGGATGCCGGTAAGTTGGACCCCGCGACCGTCGCGGATGACTTCCTGACGCGGGCCAAGAAAGATGGGCAATCCCGCTTGCGATGGTGGCGTGGCACACCGTGGTATTGGCAGGCCGGGGCGTACCGCGAGAAGTCTGGGGCGGAAGTGCGGGCTTCGCTCATCCGTTACGTCAACAATTTTGCATCCAGACTTTCGTCTTCGGTCGTCAACAACCTGGTGGACCAGGTGAAGGCCCAATCCATCCTTGACGGTCGCAACGAGCCTCCGGCGTGGATTGCTGAGCCGCCGGCCGATGCGTGGGTGGGGGAGGGGCCCGACGCCAAACCATGGCCGGAGGACGAGATTCTTGTCACGAAAAGCAGTCTGATTCACCTTCCGTCCCTTGCCGCCGGCAAGCCTCGCAGCACCGTACCAGCGACGCCGCGGTTCTTCTCCACGTCGGCACTCGACTTCGATTTCCGTTTCTCTGACGCCCCAAGCCCGGAGAATTGGTATCGGTTTTTGGGGCAACTATGGCCCGACGACCCCCAGAGCGTGGCAACGTTGCAAGAGTGGTTCGGCTATTGTCTGACGCCCGACACCCGCCAACAGAAGATAGCACTTCTCGTGGGACCGAAGCGAAGCGGCAAAGGAACCATCGCCCGGGTGCTGCGGGGGCTCGTCGGCGAGAGCAACGTCTGCGGCCCGACGCTGGCCAGTCTCTCGACAAACTTCGGGCTGTGGCCCTTTCTGGGGAAGTCCCTCGCCATTATCTCCGATGCCCGGCTTGGCGGACGTGCGGACCAGGCCGCGATTGTGGAGCGGCTGCTCTCCATCAGCGGCGAAGACCCTCTTACTGTTGACCGCAAGAACCTGGAGCCCGTCACGTGCAAGCTCAAGACTCGCATCATGCTGTTGACCAACGAACTCCCGCGACTCCTGGATTCATCCGGGGCGTTCTCGTCGCGGCTGGTGGTCCTACAGTTGCGGGAATCGTTTTACGGTCGGGAAGACCACGAACTGACCGACCGGCTACTGACGGAGCTACCGGGCGTCCTGGGGTGGGCAATCGAGGGATGGGACCGCTTGCGGCGGCGGCGGCACTTCTCGCAACCCGATTCGGCCCTGGAACTCCTCGGGCAGTTGGCGGACCTGTCGAGCCCCGTTGCGGCCTTTATCCGCGACTGTTGCCGAGTGGGGGCCGGCTGCCAAGTGGCGGTAGATGATCTATTCAGGGAATGGCAAAGCTGGTGCAGCAAAAACGGGCGACGCGAACCGGGTACGGCCGCCACGTTTGGCCGCGACCTCTGGGCCGCAGTGCCCACACTGAAACGCACCCAGCCGAGAGAGGGGGATAGTCGGTATCGAGCCTACGAGGGAATCACCCTCGCCACCAACTGGTAGGGTTTTGGCACGCGATGGAACACGTGCCTACGCTTAGCACG
>CAYSGY010000543.1:0-3550 GCA_964430315.1 uncultured Planctomycetaceae bacterium | reverse complement strand
GCGATCCCACCAGCACGTGATCGCCGTGGAAGTTCGCGCCGGAGTTGATCTCCCCGTCGGTGTCGTAGTGCCAAACGGGCTTACCGTTCTTGGCGTCGAGGCAGTGGAAACGGCCGTTGGAATCGCCGACGAACACGCGGCCCCCCCGCACCGCGGCCGAGGCGGTGAACCCCAGTTCGGTCGGATACTCCCAGAGGGCCCGGCCGGAGGCCAGATCGAGCGCATAGAACTTGCCGCTCACGCTCCCGAGATAAACCACGCCGTCGGCGATCACGGCGCTGGCCTCGAACCCGCCCTTCTTGACGGAGAAGGTCCAGAGCAGTTCGAGCTTCTCGGGCAACGGGGACGCGGCCACTCCGCTGGCGTGCCTGTCGCCGCGGAACAGGGGCCACCAGTCGCCACCCGGAGCGGCGGCCGCCCGGGGCGCATCCGAAGCCCCACGGGCCTCGACGGCGACGTTGCCCGCCGAGCATCCTGCGAGGACGATCAACATGAACGCAAACGCCGCCCAAGAAAAGGAGGTTCTTCCCGGAATTCCAGGGAGTTGCAGGCGTGCGACTCGGAAGTACCGGTGCCTCTTCTCTCTTCCGCGTCCGTGCAGAGAGCGAACAGAGGAGAGGCACCGGTACTTCCGTGGTTCTCGTTCCCACGCTCCCCTCCCTCGTTCCCACGCTCTGCGTGGGAACGGCCGTCTGGGGACGCTCCGCGTCCTTGCTCGTTCGCGCCGCGGAGCGGCGGGGGCGTGCGTTCCCACGCAGAGCGTGGGAACGAGAGAAGGGTACTTCCTCATGATGCGATCCATCCCGATTCCTGAATCGCGATGTGCCAACTAAGAATCACCGTTCGGAGGCCACCTTGGCCCCTGGGATACAGTATAGGTGGGACTCGGTGCGGAGGAAAAGCTCTCCGCCGGCGATGGCGGGCGTGGCGAACACGCGGGCCTTCATCGCATTCTCGGCCACGATTTCAAAACGGTCGCCCGCGGCCAGCACGTAGACGGTCCCCCGCTCGTCGACGGCGTAGATATGGTCGTCGGCGGCCACCAGGCTCGCCGTGAACGTGCCGTGAAGCCGGCCGCTCCAGAGCGTCGCGCCCGTGGAAGGGTCGTAGCAGGTCATCACACCGGCGTCGTTGAGCACGTAGAGCCGCCCACCGCAGAGCACGCCCGTCGGGATGTACGACCCGCCGCGGTCCCGCTTCCAGGCGACGCGGGAATCGGTGACGTCGCCGGAGCCGCCGGGCCGGATGGCGAGGATGGGACCGTTGCGCCCGCTGGCGCAATAGACGAGCCCGTCGCCGACCAGCGTCGTCGGCGTGACCAGCTCGGTCGTCCCCCGCACCTGCCACAACGCGCGCCCGCGGTCCGGATCGTAGGCGATCACCAGACGCTCTTCGGGCACCTTGCTGCCGGTGCCGTTGACGATCAACTCCGGACGTTCCCGGTCGCCGACCTTGGCTTGCACGAGGACCGGGGTCGTCCAACAGCCGTAGCTGGGCCGGGGCGTGCGCCACACCCGGCGTCCCGAGAGCTTGTCCAGCGCCACGATCGACGAGTCGTGCTCGCAGTCGCACAACTGGATGACGAAGTCGCCATAGAGGACGGGCGATGCGGCCGTGCCCCACAGGTGATCGAGGTTGCCCAGGTCCGCGCGCCAGAGTTCCCTGCCGGAAACATCGTGGCAAAACAGACCCGTGGACCCGAAGAACGAGTAGATGCGCTTGCCGTCGGTGGCCACGGTGGCCGAGGCATAGCCGTTCTTGGCATGGGTGCGTCCGAAGGCGCGGCCGACCTCGGCCCTCCAGAGGAGCCGCCCATCGGTCCGGCGGAAGCAGAGCACGGCCAGCACCGGCGGATCGTCGCCCGGGAGTGCCGAGGTGAGGAAGACGAGGTCGTCCCAGACGACGGGCGAACTGTACCCTTGCCCCGGCACCTCGACCCTCCAGCGGACCCCGGCCTCCGGGTTGAAATGCACCGCACGGCATCCGCCCGGGGCCACCCCCGACGCGTTCGGCCCCCGCCACCCCGGCCAGCCGACCGGGTCCTGCGGCGCTTGGGGGAACGAGGCCGGTTGCTCCAACCGCTCCTCGGCTCGACGGCACCCGACAATCAACAGGAGAGCGCAGAGCGCCAGCCGGCAGCAACCGCCATGCATTCGCAACCCAACCATGCGCCGGCTCAAGGCGTGTTCGGAGTGTTGGTAGGACTCGGGGTGCTGCTCAACTGCGAGAGGACTTGCAGCAGCCCGTTGAGGTGCGCCAGGCGCGGGCCGAAACGATCGATGAACTCGTTGAGCATGAACTCGCCGTCGCGCAGCGACTCGTAGTTCTCACCGATCTCTTGGGTCAGGCCCATCAGGTACTCGGTCTGGACCTTGCTCAGGGCCTCGGCGGCCATGCGGCAACTGCGGGCCAGTCCGGGGTTGGCTTGCTTCCAGTTGCCCAATTCGCTGGCCCGCTGACGCTGGGCCGAACAGAAGTGGTTCACCAATTCTTCGAGCAAATCATTCTGGCGATCCTGCGCCGCCAGGATCTCCCGCAAGAGGCTGACGCCTTCGCCGGCCCCTCCGGTCCCCGAAGTCCCGCCCGCCGCCAACGCACCGTGAGCTACATCGATCTGTGAGTATAGGGAAGGCCGCGAGCGCTGATCCTGACTCATGGGGAGTGTTCCTTGACCCGGTTCCTTACTCCACGACAAGCTCCAGTATAAACACGAATCTGCGGGTACGTCGAGTGTCTGTCAGATTGCTTCCGTCGCGACGTGGGCTAAAGTCCCGAACATCGGCAACCCGATCCAGGTGCAGACACCGGCTACAGTCCCGAATCGTGGGATAAATACGCAACCTGCATAACGTAGATAGGCTAGTTAGTCTGCATGAAGATCGGCGACGCTAAGTCCTGTCTTACCATGGGTTTCTTGACGGTCGTTGAGTACCCCGAATGCGGGCTATTTGGGGGCTACCTGGTGTTGAACCACCTCGGCCGTCCCCTGGAGTTCCATTGCACTGCGCCGATCAAGCCAAGTCGTGCCCAGCAGATTCTTTACGGCGCGACCTTGGAGCCGTATCTCTTTGGCGAGCAGATCGGCCGGACCTTGGTCGCCAGCGCGAAAACCGACCCGCAGGCCATCTTCACCGACCGCGAGTCCGCCCTCGCCTTGCGTGAATTCGTCGAGCGGCCGGTGGTCTTCGTGCTCGCCCCACGGCAGGCCGAGACGGGCATCGAGGACACGTCCCATCATTCGCAAAGCCCCGAGATTATGCAGAACTCCTATCGCATAGATCCCTCACATCCCAGCGGATGCCAAGTGGCGGCATTTCATTTGGGCCGGAACCGTTTGGCCGTTCCCTCTTGGGCGGCCGACGACCGCCACGAGGTCACGACCCGGTTCGGCGAACTGGCGGAGTCGTTCGATCTTGGGGAGCCCTTTGAGCGGATCCGCGAGGCCCTTGAGGAGGCCCGCCGCGGCGGGTAGCCCGACGCATGTCCCAAGCGCCGTGTGTGGCACTGCTTGACCGCTGCCGCCAGCACGGTTTACCTCGATCGGTTGAAA
>CAYSGY010000542.1:0-3552 GCA_964430315.1 uncultured Planctomycetaceae bacterium | reverse complement strand
GAGGAGGAAATCGCCGCAGGTGGGCTCTCCGCCCCGGAAGGCCCGGACCCAGGCGGCGTCGCGGACGCGCCTTGCACGGTCCTTCCCTTGCGTCGCCGCGGCCTGGGCGCTGCCGGCGCCGCCGGACTTCCCCGAGAGGATCCGCGGGTTTTCGCCGCGGAAGCCCGCCAGGATCTTTCCCTTGTCGCCCACGTACATCATCCCCTCGGCCGGGAGTTCTCCGCCGCCGGCCTCCAGTTCTTCCGGCGTCTGCGGCCGGATGCCCCCGTCGTACCAGAGCAGGTCGAGGACCGGCCGGTCGCCCTTGGCCGCAAACTTGAACCGGATCGTGCAGGCGACCGGGAACGAGTAATCGTTGTGGATCTTCCGGCTCACATGATCCACTACGGTGCAGACGTGGCTCGGCGTCGATTCCACGAGGGTCGGGGCTTCCAGGCCGAACTCCTGGAAGACCGGCCAGAGGCTATAGTGGCCCATGTCGGCTACCGGGCCCCCGCCGAACTCGTACCAGCCGCGGAACACCGCATGGGTGTAGTGCGGGTGGTACGGCCGGTCGAGCGAGGGGCCGAGCCAGAGATCCCAGTCAAAACCCTTCGGAACCGGAGGGGTGTCGGTGGGGATCGTCGCGTACTGCGGCCAGACCGGACGATTCGACCAGTTGTGAATCTGCCGCAGCGTGCCGATGGCGCCCTCCCGGATCCAACCCGCCGCCCGGTGCACGTCGTCGCCCGGGCTGGCCGGGAGGAAATGCGTGGCCACTTTGGTCTTGCGCGCGGTCTCGACGACCAGCCTCGCCTCGACGACCCGATTGGCCAGCGGCTTGTGCACGATCACCCGCTTGCCCTTCCTCATGGCCGCAATCGCAATGGTCGCGTGGAGGTGGTCCGGTGTCATGATCCGGACCGCGTCGAGGTCCTTTTCCTTGTCGAGCAGTTCGCGGAAATCGGCGTAAGTCGCGCAGCCTTTGAACTGGCCCGACGCCCTCTGCTTGGCGGCATGGGCCTCGACCAGTTCGCGGGCCACCTCGCGCCCGCCCGGGATGCCCGGCACGCCTCGCCGCCAATCGGGCTTTCCGAGCGCGCGGGCGATCATCGCACGCATGCCGTCTTTCGACCAGTCGACGTAGTCGTTGCCGTCCTGGACCGGGTCGCACACGGCGATGATCTGCACTTCCGGCATCGGGAACATGCCGAGCATTTCTCGGAGTCCCTGCGTGCCGCAGCCGATGTAGCCGAAACGGATCTTCTCACTCGGGGCAACGTGGTCAGCCCCTCCCAACACGTGCCTGGGGACGATCGTCGAGGCGGCGCCGGAGACGGCGGCACACTTCAGGAACTTGCGGCGGTTCATGCTTCAGACTCCCGGTTGAGACTTACGGTTCTTCGATGCGGTCCCGGCGTCCGCCGGAGGGCCTGCGACGGGGCTCAGTCTAATCCGAGGGTTCCGCACGGGCAACTGACCGGGATGGAAGGGACGCGGCGGGATTCCCTGGTGGTAGGTCCCGCCTGCCGGGCGGGACCTGGGCTCCGGGAAGCGTGTAGGGTGGGCAACGCCCACCAAGAGACACTACTTCAAGGTGGGCGCTGCCCACCCTACGGAGCCATTACGACGCGTGAAGCGCCGACTCCTTCGGACGATGGGTTCTCCCCCCGGGATCCGCAACGGTCAATCTTGTTGCAAATCTCAGCCGCGCGAATTAATCTGAATACAGGATAGAATGATCGCTAGGGGGCGGCGTGGACCGCCTTGTCCAGGTGCTTTTCCGAGGAGCGACGGCCGCCTTGGGAGACGAGAGGCCCGAGGATCGCCTTCCGCGCTGCCCACAATGTCTCAGAGGAGATCCGTTATGTCGATTGGCACGCACTGCTTTCGCTCGGCGCGCTGGGGCGTCCGCTTGCTGGTCGTATGCCTGACGGTGCTTGGCTGGAGTTCTCTGGCCAACGCCCAGAACAACAACAATAACAACAATAACAATAACAACGGGACGACGAACGTCGTCAACATCGTCGGGGGCGTGTCGATCGATGCCTCGGGCATGGTGACCGACGTCGATCGCGACGCGCTCGGGCGGCTCTGCCAGATCCGCCGCAATGCCCTCCAGCCGATCCCGGAAGGGATGGACCAGACCGCGGGGCTGCGCAAGGTGTCGCTGCGACGGTTGGAGGCGGAGATCCGGAGGGCCGCGCGGGCCAACCAGCCCTTCCCCGACGCCGTCGGCCTTCTGGCGGGTTTGCAGCAGATCCGCTACGTGCTGGTCTATCCGGAAGCGAAGGACATTGTGTTGGTCGGGCCGGCGGAAGGTTGGGTCCTGGATCCCCGCGGCTACTTCGTGGGAGCCAAGAACGGCCGGCCGGTGCTGTTGCTCGATGATCTGCTCGTGGCCCTGCGTGCAGCGGTCATGAGTCCGAGTGTGCTGAGTTGCTCGATCAATCCGACGCCGGAGGGACTCCGCCGTGTGGAGACCCTCGCGCGGCAATTCAAGCCCGGCCTCGACCCGCAGGCCGCGGCCCTGGCAATCCAGGAGCATCTGGGGCCGCAGCGGATCACCGTCAGCGGCGTGCCCGACACGAGCCACTTCGCCCAGGTGATGGTGGGCGCCGACTATCGGATGAAGCGGATTTCGATGGGCCTGGAGCCGGCGCCGATCCGCGGTTTGCCGAGCTATATGGAGATGACAAAGGCGGGCAGTGCGGGGATGTCGAACATGCTCCCGCGCTGGTGGCTCCAGCCCGATTACCAGCCGCTTCTTCGCGACGACGAAGGATTGGCGTGGGAGATCCGCGGGGCGTCGGTGCGGTGCATGACGGAGAACGATTTCTGCGACGCCAACGGGGTGACCCGCCCCAGCGGCCGATCCGACCCGATCACGCAGCGTTGGGCCGACCTGATGACGAGCCGCTATGCGGACCTCGCCCAGGCCGACCCGATCTTCGCCCAGTTGCAGGGCTGCATGGACCTGGCCGTGGTCTCGGCGCTGTTGGTCAAGCAGCGGCTGATGCTGAAGGCGGGCGAGGAGTTCCCTCTCCTGACCGGCGCGCCGGAGATCCTGACCACGGCGAACTTCGGCGCCCCCCGGCAAGTGGCCAGCATGGCGGGCTTGACGAAGAAGGGGAGGAAGACCGTGATTGCCGCCGGCGGCGTGCAAATGAACCCGTGGACGATGATCGACAAGGCCGAAAAGGGCGTCCAGCTCACCGAGGTGCGGGGGAAGGCGTCGGGCGCGGGCCACACCCACTGGTGGTGGGACTGATCGCCCCGGGCGATTCCGTTGAGTTCATCCTCCAACAGCGGCCGAGCGGCTTCCCAGCGCTCGGCCGCTTCGTTGCGCCCCAAGAGCATGGACGGAAATCGCCATTTCTGAGGCGGGCCCTGTCGGCCCGGCGTTGCCCTGCGTCCCCTTCCGTGCCACAATATCCCCAAACGGACCTGGCCCGGAGGGACACGATGCTACGCAGGCAGTTGTTCGCGAAGAAATCCCTGGAGACCGTTCTGGCGGAAATGGCCGGCGAGCACCGGCTGCGACGTGTGCTGGGTCCGGTCCAACTGACAAGC
>CAYSGY010000541.1:0-3553 GCA_964430315.1 uncultured Planctomycetaceae bacterium | reverse complement strand
CCTACTCGATCGAGTACACGTTCGCCGACGGCACGAAGGCCATGGTCGTGGGCCGCTACCTTCCCAACTGCTTCAACCAGTTCGCCACGTTCGTACACGGCACGAAGTGCGCCGCCCAGTTCTCGGGCGACATCCACGCGCCCACGGTCCACACCTACAAGGACCAGCGGGTCGCCCCCGACAACATCGACTGGAACTACGGCTACAAGGCCGACCGTTCCTGGTCCACGCGGTTCCGTGGGAGCGAGAGCCCCTGGCAGGAAGAGTGGAACGTCCTGCTCGCCGCGATCCGCGGCGATAAGCCCCACAACGAGGCGAAGCGGGCCGCTTACTCGGACCTGGCTTCGATCATGGGCCGGGCGGCGGTCCACTCGGGCAAGGTGATCACGTGGGACGAAGCCATGCAATCGAACTTCCAGTTCTGCCCGTACATCGACACCCTGAACGAGAACAGCCCCCCGCCTGTCCGGGCCGACGCCCAGGGACGCTATGCCCCCCCAATACCGGGCGCATGCACGGAGATCTAGCCCCAGATTATTCGTGGCCAGACACTAGCCCGAAGCGCAAGCGAGGGAAAGGCAGCAAGTTGCCCTTGCTTGCGCTTCGGGCTAATGTGACGCAAGTCGTGGTTCGTCCGTATTTCGCCCAAGTATGCGCGACGGGGGGCGAAAATTGACGAAAGTTCGTCCGGACGCTTATAATTCGTGCCGGAAGATCAAGGCCCCGCGGAGGTCGGATCGAGCGCGGCGATTCTTGAGGGGAATCACCCGGTTGTCGGGGAGGCCCCGGCATTCGCCGCAGCCTGCGAAGCCTTGGGATTCTGGGGAGGCCGGAGGTTCCTTCCTATATCTACGACCAAGAGACGGCGATTCATGGCGAATGGAAGGTTAGAGGGTCCCTGGAGCGATCGGAGGGATCGGGGTGCGGCCATGAGACGTACGCTTCGTGAATACGCAAGGCGACGGGGCGCTGGAGGCGTCCTGGCGTTTCTGCTCCTCGGGGTGGCCGTGAGCGTCGCTCCTGCCCAGACGGGTTCCAAGGTCGTTCCCAACGGAGCCGGCCGGGCGGAAGCGAAGGAGGAGAAGCCTGCCACGAAGCCCGCGGGCGGGGAGGAGGCGGTCGTCAAGCGAACCGGCCGGCTCTTCAAGATCGAGTTGCCGATCACCGGACGCACGACCGAGCGGCTTCGTCAGCCGGTGCTTAAGGCCATCGAGGAGGCCGAGCGCGAGCGCGTCCACCCCGTGCTTATCTTCGAGTTCTCGGTCCCCAAGGGGCAGAGCGAATATGGCCGTGGGACGAAGGTCGGGAATGCCTACGACCTGGCCGATTTCATCTCCGGGGGAAGCCTGAATGCCGCCACGACGGTCGCCTTCGTGCCGCAGACCGTGCAGGGCCACGCGGTCCTCGGCGTGCTGGCCTGCGATAGGATCGTCATGGCGCCCCGCGCCGAGCTCGGCCCGGCCGGGGGCGACGAGGAGCACATCAGCGACTCGATCCGCGCCTTCTACCGCGAGATTGCCGGACGCCGCAAGAATGTCCCGGTGGAGATGGCCCTCAAGCTCGTCGATTCCTCGCGCGAGCTGCTCGAAGTGGCGACCGACGTCGGCACCGAGTACACCACGCCCGAAGGTCTGGCGGAACTCGGCAAGCGTCGGACGATCGCGTCCAAGACGGTCATGTCGGCGGCCGGCCAGCCCGGGCGGTTCTCCGGTTCGGAGGCCCGGCGCAAGGGGTTTGCCGCCGCGTTGGCTTCCGACCGGGTCGAACTGGCCCGCGCCTTGGAGGTCCCGCCCGAAACCGTGCAGGAAGATGTGGCCTTGGAGGGGGTGTTCCGCGCGGTTCGCGTCGACCTGAAGGGGCCCGTCCGTGCCGACCTGATCACCAAGACCCTGGGGATCATCCGCGATGCCCTGAGCCGGCAGGACGCCGATTTTGTCTGCCTTTGGATCGACAGCGCCGGCGGCTCGCCGGCCGACAGCATGCGTCTGGCGGGCTATCTCTTGGACCGCGATCCGGCCAAGGTCCGCCTGGTGGCCTACATCCCGAACGAGGCCCGTTGCGACGCGGCCCTGATCGCCCTGGCGTGCGATCAGATCGTCATGCGTCCGAAGGCCGTGCTGGGAGGCGAAGGCGACTACGTGTTCCGTCCGGAGGAGATCCGGCAGGTGCAGGGCACGATCCGCGACGAGATCGCGGTCCACCAGCCCCGCTCCTGGTCGCTTCCGGCGGCCATGTTCGATCCGGCGCTTACGGTGTCGCGATACACCCGCAAAGGCGAGACGGCCTACTTCTCGGCGGAGGAGTTGGCCGCGCAGCCCAAGCCCGACGAGTGGACGGCCGGCGAACCGGTGACGAAACCGAGCAAGGTCTTCGCGGCAACCGGCGACGAGGCGGTCGCCTACCGGCTGGCGAACCACGTGGTCGAGGATTTCTCGCAGTTCAAGGAGTTGTACGGGCTGGAGAACGATCCGGCGCTGATCGAGGCCCGCTGGTCCGACGTGCTGGTCGACGCCCTGGCTTCGCCCGGTATGGCCGTGCTGCTGTTGATCCTCGGCGGCGTGGCCCTGTATATCGAGTTGCACACGCCGGGGGTCGGCGTGGCAGCCTTCATGGCGTTGCTCTGTTTTGCTCTCTTCTTCTGGAGCCGCTTCCTCGGTGGGACGGCCGGCTGGCTCCAGGTGATTTTGTTCGTCGCCGGATTGAGTTGCGTGGCCTTGGAACTGTTCGTCCTCCCGGGGTTCGGGATCTTCGGACTGGGGGGCGGGGCCATGGTCCTCGCGTCGCTCGTCCTGGCCAGCCAGACCTTCTTCCTGCCGCGGAATTCCTACCAGATGGCCGAGTTCCAGAACTCGCTTCTCGTGGTGGCGTCGGCCCTGGTGGGGATCCTGGTGACGATCGGCGCGATCAACCGCTGGCTCCCGCGCGCCCCGATCCTCGGGCAGATGGTGCTCCAGCCGCCGTCGGAAGAGGAATCCGCGGCGATCAGCCAGAGCGAATCGTTCGCCCATTTCGAGGGCCTGAAGGGAGCGACGGGCCGCACCACCACGCCGCTGTTGCCAAGCGGCAAGGCCCGTTTCGGCGATCAACTGTTCGACGTGATGACCGACGGCGACTTCGTCCCCCTCGGCGCCGAGATCGTCGTCGTCTCGGTCCGCGGGAACCACATTGTCGTTCGGGCGGCGAAGGAGACGGGATGAAGGATGAAGGATGAAGGATGAAGGATGAAGGATGAAGGATGAAGGGCGCGAAACCCTCGGTGCATCACGGCTCACTCGTCCGACCATCATCGCTCCCACTTCATCCTTCATCCTTCACCCTTCATCCTTACCACGGAGACCGGGTTGAGTTATGGACGTTTGGGTTTGGGCAGTTCTGTTGCTGCTGGTCGGCATGCTCTTGGTGCTGCTGGACGTCTTTCTGCCGTCCGGGGGGATCTTCGCGTTTCTTGCGGTCTGCGCGATCATTTGGGCGATCGGGATGGGATTCTCCCAGGGGTCGGCCCTCGTTGTTGCACACAAGTTTAGGGTTACTCATGGGCGTCAGGGCCGAACAG
>CAYSGY010000540.1:0-3554 GCA_964430315.1 uncultured Planctomycetaceae bacterium | reverse complement strand
CTAACCGCGAAAAATGTGGGGCAGGACGAGGCGTAAACGCCTGGGCTAGAGAAAAGGGGAGCGCGCGTCGGTATTCCGTTCGGGTCGAGGCTCTTGCTCCCGATATTCTCAAAGCACGTCGGGTAGTCCGTACGGTTTGCGTTGCGGCCGTTGGAGGTACTGGTTGGCCTGGTCGTCGCCGACGAAGACCTCCTTTGCCGGGTCCCAGCGGAGCTTGCGGCCGGTCCAGCGGGCGATGTTGCCTAGGTGGCAAAGGACCGCCGAACGGTGGCCGATCTCCACGTCGGCGATCGGACGCCTGCGCGATTTGATCGCGTCGAACCAGTTCTGGAAATGGTTGTCGCTCACTTCAAGTCGTGGCGAGCCTTCGGGCAGGGGCTGTTCGGCAAGTCCGGCCGGCTCGCAGGTGAAGCGGTTGTGGTCGACCGTCACTTTGCCCTTGTCGCCGAGGAACACCGCGCCCGCCCCGGGCCCGTTGTCGAACTTCACGATCACGCCGTTGGCATAACGGAAGAAGACCCGGTTGGCGCTGCACTCGGTATCACCCCGCCCGCGGCTCTCCGGGGCGGCGTAGACGGGCGGCTTGAGCGGCTCGTCGCGTTCGGGCCAGATTTCCACCGGGCCGGTGTCGTCCGTCCCCAAGGCCCATTGGACCTGGTCCAGCCCGTGGGCGCCGGTCCCCGTCATCTCGCCGCCGGAATAGGGGGTGAAGGAGATCCAGCCCGGGTTGCCACGCGGGGCGTAGAGGTCGGCGTGGTAGGGCCGCGGCTCCGTCTGGCCGCACCAGACGTCCCACAACAACCCCTTCGGCATCGGCTGGGAAGGGAGATCGCCCTCCCAAGGGCTGGGGTAGTTGCAGGCGATCACGGTGTGGACTTTGCCGATCATCCCCGCACGCACCAGTTGGCAGCCCAGCCGGTGGTGCTTCATCGAGCGCCGCTGGCTCCCGGTCTGGAACACGCGCCCGTGCTTTCGAGCCGCCTCGACCATGGCACGGCCTTCGCGGATCGTCAGTCCAAGCGGCTTCTCGCCGTAGACGTCCTTGCCCGCCTGGCAGGCGTGGATGCTCGGCAGCGCGTGCCAGTGGTCGGGCGTGGCGACGATCACCGCGTCGATGTCCTTGGCTTCCAACATTTTGCGGTAATCGGAGTAGGCGCGGCATTTCCTGGCGGCCGCGACCGATTCGGCCCGCAACGGGTGGACGTCGCAGACCGCCACGATCCGCCCTTCCTTGGGCAGGCCCATGAGTTGGAGTCCGCGGCGGCCCACGCCGACGTAGCCCACGCCGATGCGGTCGTTGGGGCCGGGCTCCGCCCCGCCGGCCAACACTCCGGCCGGCACGACCAGGGGAACAGCCACGCCCGTCGCGGCGATGGTCAGGAGCTTCCTTCGAGAGATCGTCCGGCAGAGAGCCATGGCATGCCTCCGCGTGCAGTGCGTGGGTTCGGCCTCGGGGTCGCACGTCAAGCTGGAGTCTGATTGTACTGTCCTCGACCGTGCGGTAAAGCGACGAGGACCGTGGAGGACGAAGTTGAAGGGGCGGACGGAGCGTAACAACGCCCGCCGGAACCCCATCGACCGTGGGGCGTCTTTCCGTTCCACCCGCCTTACGGGGGCTCCGCGTGCGTGCAGAGCGCGCATCCTATCGAATCTGCCGCGTGCATCTCACGGCGTGGCATGGCGGTTCGCCAGGCTGACTTCATAGAGGCCGGGCGCGACATGGGTCAGGGAGTCGGAGGCAAAGGTCTTGAGTTTCGCGTCCTTGTCCTGGAGCAGTTCGAGGAGAGCAGGGACCACAAACGTCGACGCCTGCGTACACTTCCGTCCGACCCGGTCCAAGGCCAGCGCCACTTCCTTCTTGGCGTCTCCACGGTTCTCTTGGACCATCTTGAGCAGCCGCAAGGCCACCGCCTTTCCCTGTTGAGGGCTGGCCTCGGCGATCTGGCCAAGGGCCGAGGGCGCGCTCATTCTCACACGGTGGTCTGCGTCGTTCAGCGCGCGCAGCACGGCCGGGACGACCCGCTCCGCCTCCTGGGGACGCTCCCGAAACACTTCGGCCAGCGTCCCCGTGACTTCCTTTCGGACTTCCCAGGATTTGTCGTGGCTGACTTCCAACAGCAGGGCAGTCGCCGCCTTGGCGTCGGCGGGGTCGATTGGCGGGACGACGTCCCCGTATCCCCCTCGCCAACCGCTCACGTCGAACGCGCGCACGATCCGGGCACGCTCGTGCACGTCGCGGGCCTTGAGCATTTCGCGGATCGCCGCGGCGACCTGCTTGTCGCCCAACCCGAGGCGGATCAGGATCGTCGCCGCGCGGTGCCGCAGCCGGGCGTCCCTCGCCTTGAGCAGGGGGAGAAGCGTCGGGAGCGCCGACCGGCCTTCGCGGGTCGTGGCGTAGGCGAGGGCCTGCGCGAAGTCCTGGTCCGTCCCGGTCCTCAGAACCTGGAGGAACTCTGTGGGTCCCCGGACGGGCCCGCGCGGGAGTTTCCGGGCCGCGTGTTTGGCCCGAGCGGGAGGTTTGCCCGACGTTTGCCAGCCGCCGCCGGGCCGCATCACGGCGAACACGTCGAGGAGCCGCTCCAATGCCTCGGGCTCCAGGCGGACCTTGGCCAAGACGGTCTCCGCGATTCCGCCGGTCGTGGACTCCCACGGCGCATCCACGTTCCACAGGATCCCGTCGCACGGGCGGAGCCAGGTGTCGGCCTCCCCCGGACGGACTCGACGAAACCCGCGCGCCTGCACGCCCTTCAGCGTTGCCAGAAGGTCCCTCACATGCCTCCCCGTCCCATGCCGCACGCGAACGGCGACCCGTTGGAGGCCTCGGATGCGTCGAAGATGCTCCACGCTTGCCGCCGTGACCTGGCTTTCGTCGATTTCCAGGTCGAAAAGCGACTCGAACTCCGGAAGCGTGGCCAGTCCCTCGGCCGTAACGCCGGTATCTCCGAGAGACAGGACCTCGAGCCTGACAAGACCTTCCAGACGGCTCAGCCCGGCGTCCGTGACCCGGGTGCCGGACAGACGCAGGGTCCTCAGGTTCTCCAACCCGGCAACGTACCGCAGATCCTCGTCGCCGATCGCCGTTTCTTCGAGGGACAACAGTCGCAGCTTGCTCAGCCCCGCCAGGGGCGCCAAGCTGCCGCCGGTAATGCGCGTTCGGCTGAGATGCAGCCACTCCAGGTGCCCCAGCGCCCGGAGGCAGCGCACCTCCTCGTTGCCGGCCTGAGTGTCTTCGAGCTTGGCCAACACGACGCGGGGAGGCACGAGCGGCTGGAGCCACTCGACCGTGTTCGTCTCCGCGCCGAAGATGACGGTGCCCCCCAACTCCCGAATCGTCTCGACGGCTGCGCTCTCGCGGTCGAGCTGACCCAGGCGAATCCCCAACAGCACCAACACGACCAGAATGCCCAGCACAATCTGTCCGCATCCCAGCTCAAACGGGCGATCCGAGTCGTGGGTGACCTCCTCCGTTCCATTTCGGGTCATGGTCGCGGTCCTGTCTGGAGTCCGTCGGATGCAACGCGCAGGCCCTCCTTCGGCCTGCGTTGGGGGGGCCG
>CAYSGY010000539.1:0-3577 GCA_964430315.1 uncultured Planctomycetaceae bacterium | reverse complement strand
GTTTTGAGAACTCATAAAATCATACCCTTTCTTGAACCGGCGTTTCGCCGGCGGGGACACGCCCGCTTCCCCCACCGCCCTGGCTCAGCCCGACAGCACCGCGTTCAATCAGGTCGGGTTCCGCGGCCTCGGGATCGGCCCCGCGGATATCAACCTCGCCGCCCTCTTCCCGCAGTACAACAGTTCGACCAACCGCTTCTACGTCTACCAGGCCTTGCTCTCCGGCACGGAGAGCCCGAACCTCGACGGCCGTTACGGGGAGTCGGGCCTGGCCCTCGATTCCCGGGCCCCGGGGACCTCGGGCACCCAGGGCCTCCTGTGCCAGAACAAATTCTTCGACTACCCGGCCGACTACACCAATTTCGGCACGTTCACCGCGTATGCCACTCCGCCCGATCTCCGCGGGTATCTTTCGATCGGCCTCGACCTGCGCGGCCAGCCGATCTATACGGTGTTCGACGGGAGCGCCTGGGCGAACCAGCCGGTGAATTGCGCCTACGAGCTCAACCTGTCGCAACGGTCCGGCCTGGGCATGCCGAGTCCGGCGAGCCCCGACAATCCGTACAGCCCGGCCGAACTGGAACGGATCCTGCGGCCCTTCGACGCCGATACGGCCCGCCTGCCGGACCGGCTGATCCGCACAACCTACGACTCGAGCAGCAGCACCTCCAGGGCCCTGGTCCAGCGGCACAATCTGACGACCGAGAGTTGGGACGTGCCGACCCCCGCCGGGCCGAATGTGGGGACCGGGACTCCCTCACGCCACATCGCCGCGCTGATCGCGCAGAAGCTCTACGCCAACGGCGCGAGCGACTCCGTGGTCCGCACGAAGCTCCAGGTCATGCTGGCCCCGGAACTCGTGGCCGGCCTCCGCATGGACATCAGCCGGCGGCTGGGCACGGGCAAGGTGGGCACGGAGCAGTTCAGTCTGCTACGCAAGTCGGGGGATACGTGGACAGGCTATTTCGACCACGACAATTCCGGCAGCCCCACGAACACGAGCCAGGAAAGCCCGCAGCAGCGACTGGCGCGCCATCTGTACGTCCTGATGATGGCGCTGAGCAACGAGACGGCGTCGCTTCCCGGCTACTGGCAGGACGCTCCGGGTCGGGCGCAGTACATTGCCCAGTGGGCGGTCAACGTGGCCGATTTTTGCGACCGGGATTCGATCATGACCCGGTTCGAGTACGACCCCGATCCGTTCGCGTCGTCGGCCTGGAATGCGACGGAGGTGGTCTGGGGCTGCGAGCGTCCGGAATTGCTGCTCAGCGAGACGCTGGCGTTCCACGACCGGCGGACCGAGGACGCCAGCCAGGAGACCGTCGACGACCCGACCGGCACGCGCACGCAGCCGGGCTTGACCACCGACACCGACGAGGACAAGAAGGACCCTGACTTCGACCAGCCGTACCGCCCCCAAGGGTCTCTGTTTGTCGAGATCTACAACCCGTGGGGGACTCACGACCCGGCTTCGCGGTTAGAGCCCGCGCCCGGCGAATTCTACGAGAGCAACGGGGTTCGACTCGACAAGAAGACCGCCACCGGCAACTCACCGATCTGGCGCTTGGCGATCGTCAAGCCCTCTCAGGTCGACTCGGAGCCCGATCCCGACAAGCAAACCATCGAGCGATCGGTCTACTTCACCGATACCGCGTCGTGGCCGACCGGCGGCGGCACGCGGTACTACCCGGCGGCAGCCCCCAGCAACGCGGTGGTCCTGCCCGGCCAATACGCGATGATCGGGTCCAACGGGAGCCCGAACGGCGCGAAGACCTACGTCGGCTTCGGGACCGACGGCACACAGGACAGCACGAGGTGCCTCGTGCTCGACGACTCGAAGAGCGGCGCGACCGGCGCGTTCTCCATCACCCACAACGACACCACCGCCCCCTCGCAGGTCTACGCGCCGAGGGTCGTCGCCATCGACGCTCCGCGGCGGTTGAGCGTGTCGGAGCCGACGACCGGATACGGGGCGACCGAGGCCGCGGCCGCGGGGCGCGTGGGCGTAACCGTCAGCTACGACTCCGCCACAGGGGCGTACAAAGACGACGGGGGGAACGCGTTCGTCTTCGATCAGCCCCTGGACGCTCAACGCACCGACCTCGACACGGACGAGGACTGGGACGCCTTACTGGGAAAGAACCAGACGAAGACGGCCTTCCGCATGATCCACTTGCAGCGATTGGCCGACCCGACCCAACCGTTCAACGCGACCACGAACCCCTATCGCACGATCGACTCGATGGCGGTCGATCTCACCTCGTTCAACGGGCTTTCGAACGGCCAGGACAAGAGGAAGGATCGCACAGGAACGTCGTTGCCGGACGGCGACGTGATGTTCCACGCCCGCCAGCGCGGCGAGCGCAATGAAACGCTCGATCTGACGGAGAAGTCCCCGGTCAACTGGACCCACTACTGGGGCTTGTGGAAGCAGGAGCCGTTTGAGAAACCATTCGACGCCGATACCACGGAGGTGGCGAGCTCCAGCGACGTGTTCAAACGCCAACTCAAGAACACGCTGGGTTATTTGAACGAGTATTTCGGCACGCCGCGGCCCACGACCGACGGCCTCTACCAGGCCGATGCGAGCAAGCCCTTCCCGTGGCTCACGTGGTTCAACCGCCCGTGCACCAGCCCGACGGACCTCCTCCTGGTGCCGGCCCTCCCGGCCTCAAGACTCCTGGCGTACAACAAGGATCTCTACTACCAGTATTTCCGCGTCCTTAACGCCAGCGACCCGGCCCCGAAGCCCTACGCCCCGGCGCTGGTGACGGCGGGTGGGAACCAGTACCTGGGACCCGACGTTCCCTTCCCCCACCTGTTGAACTTCTTCCATTCCGGTGAGGCGATCAGCGACGGCGTTCCTTCGCCCATGTTCTACCGGGCGTTGGAGTTCCTCCGGGTCCCTTCGCCGTTCGTGGGCACGGAACTTCAAGGGAAGCCCGACTCCTTCTACGACGACAGTAACCTCTACCAGGCGTTCCACCCGCCGTTCAATTTCATTCCCACGTACCGCGACCCCGGCAAGATCAACCTGAACACCGTGTTCAGCGAGGACGTGTTCCGGGCGCTGCTGAACCGTCCGAACCTGGGTTCGGGGGTCGACGTCAACGACGCGACCAAGACGATTTGGGAGATGTTCCTCCTGAGCCGCCGCGGGTACGACATCACGGGCGAAACGAGTGTCAATCCGTTCGCGGCGAGGAACGACGCCACCGTGAACCATCCCACTCGGTACGCCAGACCGTTCCGGGCGTTCAGCGGTTCTTCGCTGGTGCCCCTGAGTTCGATGGAGTCGCCGCCCAACAGTGGGAAGAGGGAAGGGGAAATCGCCTCGACCCTACTCCGGGCCCATCCGGACAACGACGCGCTTTCGCTGTTCCAGGTGGCATCGACAAGCAATTTCAACGACACGAATCGCAATCCGTTCTTCCGCTACCAGTCGCTCTCGCGCCTGGCGAACCTTGTGACCACGCGGTCGAATGTCTACGCGGTGTGGATTACCGTGGGGTACTTCGAGGCCGAATGGGTCGGAGTTGGGCCGGCGTATCCCGATGGCTACCGGCTGGGACATGAG
>CAYSGY010000538.1:0-3584 GCA_964430315.1 uncultured Planctomycetaceae bacterium | reverse complement strand
GTCGGACACCAAACGTGGGAACACGCAACCCGCCCTTTCACTCCCGGCAGCTTCCAGTTGTCCCGGTGGGCCGGCGCTTCGCTTGTCCCACCCTACATTCGATAGGGACAGCAGTCGTAGGGTGGGACAAGCGAAGCGCCGGCCCACCAGGAGTTTCGAGTTGGAGAGATGAAAGGCCGGTTGAACTGGAGGGGCGACCGGGAGTCCGGTTTTGTTCCTCTGACGTTGGTCTCTTCCGGAGCCGCGTTAGCGGCGGCAGATCGTAGCCCATGGCGCGAGCCATGGGAAGCGGTTCCACATGGCCCCCGGAAGCCCCGTCAGGGGCGATAGAACGGGCCCCGCCGCCTTCTTTCGCCCCTTGCGGGGCTTGGTTGGCCGTGGGAGGCCGAATCGTCCCATGGCTGGCGCCATGGGCTACGCTCTTACGCTCCTTCGGAGCTGAGAGCGCGAGGCGCTTTGCCAATGCTTTCTGTGTGCGATCGTTCCATCCCACTTCCGAACAATGTCGGACACCAAACGTGGGAACACGCAACCCGCCCTTTCACTCCCGGCAGCTTCCCGTTGTCCCGGTGGGCCGGCGCTTCGCTTGTCCCACCCTACACCCCACACCCCACATTCGATAGGCAGGCCGTTGACAGCGGCCTCAGGCCGGGCCGACAATACCGTCTGCCACCACCCGAACGTCTCACCTGAAGGAGAGCCGCCATGCCGAAATATCGCTCTGTTTGCGGACAAGCGTTGACGCGCCGCCAACTGCTTCGGACGACTGCCGTGGGCGCCGCGGCCGTGTGGACGACCGCCAAGAGTTGGGGAGGCGAAGCGCCCGCCTCGCCGAACGAGAAGCTCAACATCGCGGGGATCGGCGTGGGCGGGCAAGGGGGCTGGGACGTGGGCGAGTGCGCCAGCCAGAACATTGTGGCCCTGTGCGACGTCGACGAGCGCCGAGCCGCGGGCAGCTACAAGCGGTTCCCGAAGGCGAAGCGGTTCCGCGATTACCGCAAGATGCTCGACCAGATCCACGGCGAGATCGACGCAGTGGTGGTGGGCACGCCCGACCACTCCCACGCCCTGCCGGCGATCACGGCCATGAACCTGGGGAAACACTGCTACTGCGAGAAGCCGCTGGCCCATTGCGTCGACGAAGTCCGCAAGATGATCGACGTGTCCAAGGCCAAGAAGGTGGCCACGCAGATGGGCACACAGATCCACGCGGGCACGAACTACCGCCGCGTGGTGGAACTGGTGCAGTCGGGGGCGATCGGGCCGGTCGGCGAGGTCCACGTCTGGCACCCGGTGGCGTACGGCGGGGGCGACCGGCCCAAGGAAACGCCGCCCGTCCCGCCCGAGTTGGACTGGGACCTCTGGCTCGGCGCGGCCCCGGTCCGTCCCTATCACCCTTGCTACTGCCCGGGTACGTGGCGGAGCTGGTGGGACTTTGGGACCGGCGGGCTGGGAGATTTCGGCTGCCACTACATGGATTTGCCCTACTGGGCCCTCAAGCTCCGTCATCCCACGACGATCGAGGCGGAAGGGCCGCCGGTCCATCCCGAGCGGACTTCGCCGGGCCTGGTGATCCGCTACGCATTCCCGGCCCGCGGCGATCTGCCCCCGGTCCAGATGACCTGGTACGACGGCGGCAAACGCCCGCCATTCCTTGCCGATCGCAAGATCCCCGATTGGGGCGCGGCCGTGCTGTTCCTCGGCCAGAAGGGGATGCTGATCGCCGACTACGGCAGGCATCAACTCCTGCCCGAGGCCCAGTACGACGGCTTCAAGCCGCCCGAGCCGACGATCCCCAACTCGATCGGCCATCACGCCGAATGGATTCGCGCCTGCAAGACCGGCGAGCCGACTACGTGCAACTTCGACTACTCGGGGACGCTGGCCGAAACGGTGCTCCTGGGCGTGGTGGCCCACCGCGCGGGCAAGAAGCTTAAGTGGGACGCGGCGAACCTCAAGGCCGTCGGATGCCCCGAAGCCGATCGGTTCCTCCGCAAGAACTACCGCGACGGTTGGAAGGTCTGAGAGGGTTTGCTTGACTTGCGGACCGGCCACGGATAACCTGCGTGGGTCCGGTGTCATCTTATGAGGAGACTGTCATGGAGAAGAAGGCGGCGATTTCGCGTCGAGGTTTCGTGAGTCTTGCCGGGGCGGCCGCAGCGATTTCGATCGTGCCGCGTCATGCGGTGGCGGGCAGCGGGAAGACGTCGCCGAACGAGAAGTTGCATATCGCCGGCATCGGCGTGGGCGGGATGGGCGCCAGCAACCTCGCCGCCTGCTCGGCCGAGAATATCGTGGCCCTGTGCGACATCGACTCCGACTATGCAGGGAAGACGTTCGCCAAGGTTCCGCGGGCCAAGCAGTACCGCGATTTCCGCGTCATGCTCGATCAGCAGAAGGATATCGACGCGGTGATCGTCGCCACGCCCGATCACTCCCACGCCGTGATCGCCCTGACCGCCATCCGGCACGGCAAGCACGTCTACGTGCAGAAGCCGATGACCCACTCCGTCCACGAGGCCCGGGTGCTGACCGAGGCCGCGCGCAAGCACAAGGTGATGACCCAGATGGGCAACCAGGGGCAGTCGGGCGACGGGGTCCGCCTGATTCGCGAATGGATCGCCGACGGGGCGATCGGGGCGGTCCGCGAAGTCCACGCCTGGACCAACCGGCCGGTGTGGTCGCAGAGCGTGGAAGTCGAGCGGCCGAAGGAGACGCCTCCCGTGCCGGCGTCGCTCGACTGGGACCGCTGGATCGGCCCGGCCGCCTATCGGCCTTATCACCCCTCGTACCATCCCGGCACGTGGCGGGCGTGGTGGGACTTCGGCACCGGATCGCTGGGCGACCTGGGCTGTCACATCCTCAGCGCCCCGTTTTGGGCGTTGAATCTGAAGTACCCGGTGAGTGTGGAGGGCTGCATCTCCACGTACTGGGAAGGACTGTGGCAGAAGACCGACCCGAAGAACGAGCAATACCCCCGCTCGACGATCGTCCGCTACAAGTTTCCGGCCCGCGAAGGAATGCCGGAAGTGAAGCTCACCTGGTGGGACGGCGGAATGATGCCCGCCCGGCCCGAGGAACTTGAAGAAGGCCGCCGCATGGGCGATAGCGACGGCGGCGTGCTGTTCTTCGGCGACAAGGGCATCCTGATGTGCGGCTGCCACGGCAGCAGCCCGCGTCTGATCCCCGAGACGCGGATGCGAGAGTATCAACAGCCGGCCCATACAATCCCGCGGATCCCCGGCGGGCAAGGCGGGCACGAGAAGGACTGGGTCCGCTCGTGCAAGGACGGGAAGCCGGCCAGCTCGAATTTCGATTACTCGGGCCCCTTGTCGGAGATGGTGCTCATGGGGAACCTGGCCGTCCGCTTCCCCAACCGGAGGCTGCTCTGGAACGGCGAGAAGATGCAAGTGACCAACGACGCGGCCGCCGACGCCTACGTCCGCCGTCAGTACCGCAAGGGGTGGGAACTGGAGTAGAACAATCGCGTAGGGTGGGACAAGACTCGCCCGCGAGCAGCGAATACACCACGAGGGCCGCACAACGCCTCGTACGACGAGGAGCCATTGCTATGGCGGGGATCG
>CAYSGY010000537.1:0-3627 GCA_964430315.1 uncultured Planctomycetaceae bacterium | reverse complement strand
ATGCCGAGCAGATGACCTGGCTGCGCGGCGTCGCGGACTCGTGGGAAACGGAGGTCGAGTTCCATTTTCGCGTCACAGGCGGCGTGGCGGACCAGTTCCGTTTGGCGGTGCCGCCGCAGTGGACCGGCCCCTACAAGGTCGACCCGCCAGCCAGTCTCAAGGTGGTCGAGGTCCCCGGAAAACCGTTGCGGCACCTGAGGGTCCGGCCGCGGTTCGCCGTGGAGGGGGCCTATCGGCTGCGCCTCTCCGGTCCGCTGACGCTCGGAGCGAGTGAGCGACCGGTGGCTGTGAAGATCGTCCCGGAGGAGGTGGATGTGACGAGGCACGTGGTCGTCTTGCCCGTCGCGCCGAAGGTCCCGCCCGCAACCTGGGAAACGCACGGACTGGTCCCGACGAAACTCCCCGAGAACCTCCCTGTGCCGCCTGCCGACCGTGGCGCGCTGACCGCCTATCAAGCGGTCGGCGGCGACTATCAGGCCGTGCTCCGGCTGGGCGAGCAAGAGCACGGCCGACCTCAGGTCGATCTGGCCGATCTGCGGATCGCATGGCAGCACGGGGGGACGTTCTACGCTGTGGCAGCCTTCGATCTGCAGCCGGCCGGCATGGCATCCTGCCCCATCGTCTTGCCGGCGGACTGCGGACTGGTGCAGGTGCTGGTGGGCGGACAATCGACCGTGGTGGCGTCGCTCGGGGAGAATCGATGGGGCGTTCCCCTGGGATCCACCGTCCTCCCCCAACGGATCGAGGTCCTCTACACCGGACAAGTCCCCGAGCCCGACCCCGCCGGCCTGTGGACCTTCCCAGTCGCAACGCCCGGGTCGATCCCCGTGCGTCAAAGCATTTGGATGGTGTCGGCGCCTTGCATGTACCGTCTCCGCAACGAGCAGGCAAACGAGAAAACCACGCCCTTACAGCATGCGTTGGCCGAGCTGCGGATGCTGACGGCGTCCCTCGAGCGCGTCGCGGAGACCCCTGGCGTCGCCCCGGAGCCGCTCGAGCGATGGTACCGCGACTGGGCTCAACGCTGGATGGATGCCCGGCTTGCCGTGATGCGTCTGCTGGTCCGCGCGGAGGCGGCGCACGAGACGGCATCGATGCGCACGGATTTGGAGTCCCTGGAGAAACGCGAGACAACCGCCGCCCAACGGCTGGGAGTCTCGGACCTCTTCACCCAGCTTGTGGCCGACACGGAAGGGCCGGCGGGGGCTGCCGCCCTCTGGCGTTTGGCCGAAGACGACCGACGGCCCGCCGTCCTCTTCGGGACCTCCAGTGCCCTGTCCCCCGTAACGATACGCCGCGACGAGGTCCACCGCTCCGACATCGTCTCCCGGCTGGCGGCGCTGCTGGGCGTGGCGGTCCTTGGGGCCGCCGTCGTCTGGGGTTTGCGACGCGGAATCCTCCCAACCTTGCTTCTCCGCTGGCCTTACGTCACGGGGATTCTGGGCGGTCTGGCTTGGTGGTGGTGGCTCGAACCGAGCGCGCTGGGCTGGGCTGTTGCCGCGGCCGGTCTCGCGGCGGCCGCCAGGTCCCGGTGGCAGCAGCGGCGGAGGGCCGCTTCGACCCTCGTCCCCTTGTCGCCCTAGGGCCGCGCGATTCGTCTTGGCACTGCGGCGGACTTGTGCTAACCTATCCGCCGCGTTGAGGCTTCCGGCACCCCCGCGGTTCCGGAAGGCAACTCTCAGGATCCAGGCCGACAAGGAAGGAGGCCGCCATGAGCTCCGGCCAGAGACAGGATGTCCGTGTCCACATCCGCTGGATGATCCGCCGGGACATGCCGGAAGTCCTCTCGATCGAATCTCAGAGCTTCGAGTTCCCCTGGACCGAAGAGGATTTCATCAACTGCCTCCGGCAGCGGAACTGCATCGGCATGGTCGCCGAACACGACGACCGCGTCGTGGCGTTCATGATCTACGAGCTCAACAAGACCCGCATCCGCGTGCTCAATTTCGCCGTGTCGGAGAGTTTCCGGCGGCGCGGGGCCGGTTCCCAGATGATGGCCAAGCTCATCGGGAAGCTCTCTTCCCAGCGGCGGAGTCGTATCACCTTGGAGGTCCGCGAGACGAACCTGTCGGCCCAGCTCTTTTTCCGCGAGATCGGCTTCCGCGCCGTCTCCGTCCTCAGACAGTTCTACGCCGACACACCGGAAGACGCCTACCTGATGCAGTACCGCTACCGGCCCGAACCCCAGGAAGCCGTCTTCCCCATCAACCGGATCACGCGTCTGGCCGGCTGAGAGGCGGTTGGGGAATCGGAGGGAATCAGTTGGCCGATCATTTGGGTGGCCCCATGATCGGCGGCCAGCGGCAACCTGCCGGCAACGCCCCGGCGAAGCATGGCACGAAGCGTCCGGGCGGCCACGGGCCCCCCGCCACCCCCCTGCCCGGTGTACGTTGGCCGTCGTAGGCCCCGGAGCCGACAATCCGCGGGTCTGACTGCCGCGCAAGGCCGAAGGGCAGAAGAGGTTAGGGCGATATCCAAAGGTGGCCTAATTCTCCTGCTTGATCGTGGCTCAGACATCGTGCTAAGCTGACCGTCAGAACGCGGGTAATCAAGCGGGGCCCGGCTGGACTGGGTATCCAAAGAGCCCGTCGCTGAAGAGACACTTCGGCGACGGGCTCTTTTTTATTGTGACGAGGGAACGCTCATGGTGAGCCACAGACATTCGAGGAAACGGCGAACGATCATCGATGGGCCGGCGGCGATGAAGATGTTGGAGGAGATGTACCTCAAGCCGGAATTGGATGGACTGGACATCGCCATCCGAAACCTGAAATGCGCATGCGCGCTCCCTCGCGCCGAAGACCTCAGTATCCCGCGATGCCTTGACCACATCGACCGCATGGTGCGGCACGTGCGTCACGAAACCAAACGCAATCTACATCGGTACTACGAACGGCCCGATGAATGGGAAAACGAGGCGCAATGGCGAGCGGGCATGATGATTACCGTGTTGCAGCAGGATTTCGGCGTCCGCTACAACCCGGAACGCATCTACGATCCTGACTTTCGAGACTCACGGGACCTCTTCATCCACGGAATCCTCTTCAGCGCGGGCGGTACGTGCTCGTCAATGCCGGTCCTGTACGTTGCCATTGGGCGGCGACTGGGCTATCCCCTCAAGCTCGTGCACGCGAAGGCCCACGTTTTGGCAAGGTGGGATGATCCTGACGGAAAACACTGGCGCGAGCCGGCCCGCTTCAATATCGAGGCGAGCGGGCGGGGCGTGAGCTTCTACGCCGATGAATACTACCAGAACTGGCCGCGAAAGATCGAGGCATGGGAACTTGCGGAAGGCTGCTACCTTCGCTCCCTCAGTCCACGCGAAGAATTGGCCGGTTTCCTCGCTATGCGCGGGCACTGCTTACAGGAAACGAAGCGGTTTGCCGAAGCCGCGCAAGTGTTCCGCTGGGCGACCAAGTTGGACCTCAAGGACCCGAATTACCCGTGCTTCCGGAATGTGGCGATGGCCCTATCGGGCATCCCGGTTCCGCCCGGTTACGAGCTATTTGCCAGGGAAGCCGAGCGGGAATTGGCTCGCATCAACGCGCTTGACGATTAGTTTCCCAACCACTCTAATGAGTTTCTGTTGCGAAAAGGGTGTTTTGGGTGTTGCTCGTTGGGGCGAAC
>CAYSGY010000536.1:0-3637 GCA_964430315.1 uncultured Planctomycetaceae bacterium | reverse complement strand
GTGGGCCGGCGCTTCGCTAGTCCCACCCTACGGTGACGTCAGTCCAGCCAGTCCTGGCTCTTCAGCCGCGCCGGGGTGTACTCCTCGGTCACGTAGCTGATGTCCTTGCTGATGAGGGCTTCGACTTCGAGCTTGAAGCCGTTTTGTAGGAGGGTCTCGATCTCCTTCTGCCACGCCTTCTTGTGGGCGAACCAGGGATACTTGGCGATCTGCTTGGCCCGCTTGCGGTCGGTGTCGTTGAGGCTGATCTTCACGCTGTTCGACAGGCCGCACTCCGCGAAGTCCTTGGAGCGCAGGCCGAGGAACCGGGCCTCGGGGATCGCCATGCGCCGCGATTCGTAAGCGAGGTTGATCGAGCCCTGCTTGATGACGCTGTAGATGTAATATCCCCACGGGTCGTTATCGAGGAGGCAATAGACGGGCAGCTTCAGCTCGTTGTGCAGCCGGTAGAGGAGCCGGCGCACCCCGCGGGGCGGCTGCCCGCCGCCGTGGGTGAGGATGCACTTGTGCTGACGCCAGAACTTGTCTTCGTTGAAGCGGCGCCAGACCGTGTCCTTTTCGACGTGCAGGATGAACTCCGCGCCGCACTTGGCGAACTGGATCACGTTGGGCTCGACGATCGACGGGATGCTGTAGCCCCCGGATCCCATGCGCGTGCAGTCGATCGTGTCGCCGCTGTCGATCAGGGTGATCTCGCCGACCATCGCGCCGGCGTTCTTGGCGAACACGTGGAGTTCCTCGCGGAGCGAATTGATCGCCACTTCGAGGTCCTCGATCACGCCGTCGGACTCGGCCTGGTCCTCGAACGTCTCCTCGCGGGTCCCCTCGATCGTGTGCTTCAAGAGGTAGTACATCCCTCGGAGGCTGGTGGTCTTGTCCTGGGCGATGAGCTTCTCGGCGCCGCTGGCCACCAGAAGCGTCTGCATGTAGCTCTTGGCCTGGTTCAGGTTGAAGAGTTGGCGGTCGCTGCGGGCGCCGCCCAACTCGATGATCCGTTTGACGCGGTTGTACTTGACGTTCGAGAGGGTGCGGGTCGGGATCTTGAGGGTCGGATCGCTGCCGCCCGCGGCCGACTTCACGACCGTGTCGGCCAGGCCGACCAGTTGGTCGTGGGTCTTCCGGTCGCGCTCGTTGAGCTGGCGGTCGGGAATCGGTTCGTCGGGGCCCTTCCGGGCGGGTTTCTTGGCCATGATGGATGCCTTTGGAGTGCGGCGACCCGTCGCCGCTTTCTGTCTTTTCTGTTCTTGGTAAGACTCCCAACGGCCGTGTGCGTTGTGGGCCGGGCCTATCCAAGGCGGCGACAAGTCGCCGCACTCCAAAACGCTACTCGGCCTCTTCGCCGGCAGGGGCCGGGGCGGGCTCGGTCTGCGGCACGATCAGCACGTTGTCGCCGAACTCGTCTTGGCCGGCTTCGATCGGGCGGCCGCGGTCGTCCAACTGCATGTCGGCCTGCATGGTCTTGCGCTTTGCCACCTTGAGCAAACGCTCGTAGAGGGCGTCGCGGTCGGCGCGGTTGATCTGGCTCACGGCAGTGGCCACCTCGCCCAGGTAGCGGAGGAACAGGCTCCTCCGCTCGCCCTCGTGCTTCACGCGCACGCGGCGACGGAGGTAGATCCCGAGCTTCCGGCCCACCGCCTGCAAGGCCAGTCGCAGCTCCTTCTGGATCTCCGGATACCCGGCGATCGCCTCCTTGGATTCGCTGGTGAACGGGACCCAGACGCTCGCCATGTGGACCATGAGCGTCACCGGCCCGCTGGGGAGCGAGCCACGCGATTGCGACAGCCCGTAGGACCGCCAGTTCGTCGAGGTGATGGTCTGCGTGACCGCGCAGGCCCCGGCCTGGAACAAGAGCGGCACGCGGTTGGCGTAGCGGAGGATGGTCATCGTCTGCCCGTCGTGGAGGTTCACGTTCTGCATGGCCTCGTGGAGCCGGGTGACTTCGGCGTCCTTGAGCCGGGCCGGGGCCATGCGGCGCCGCAGGCCGGCCTCTTGGATGATCTTGTCGGCGGCCGGCACGCCGACGCCGTCGAAGCTGCCGGTGAGGAACTGGCGGAGCGTCCGGGCATCGGTCTGGCTGATGAACTCGACGAGCGCTTCGCGCGACACCCGGTGCGTGGCCGGTCCGCCGCCGTAGGCCAGGCCCACCTCGATCTGGAACGGATTGCCCCGGTAGACGGCCGGCGGGCGCGTGGCGGCCGCGAAGAACTCGCCGGGCACCAGCTTGTGGAGGCCGCGGAGGATCAACTCCTCGCCAATCGGCGAAATGCAGTCGGTGGCTGGGGCGGGGATCCTGGTCGTCTGGATCGCCTTGAAAAGCTCGTCGGCCTCGTGCCGGCCGGCCTTGCGGGGCGTGGAGCGGAGCCGTACCTTGGCCGCGTCGCAGATCCGCCGCGCCACGTTCGCGCTGACCCGGGAGAAGGAACTGGTCAAAAACTGCATCATCGTCGTCGCCTTGCTGTCCTTGAGCATGGCGACCAGGGTGCCGAGTTCCACGCCGTAGGGGTGTGGCTTGATTTCCTTGGGTTCCCGCGGCAGGACCTCGGCGACCCGGGGGTACGTCGTCTCCTTGTCCTCCGGGTCGGTATAGTGGACGGTCACGTGGGGATTGGCCAGCGCGGTCTGTTCGAGGTATTCGTCGACGCTGCCGCGACCCCTTTGGTAGCGGGCCTCCAGCTCGATGGTCACGAGCGTCCCGTGCTCGACGTCCACCCAGGGGACACCCAGTTTCTCGATCGCCTGCCGTCCCCGCTCGCCTGCGGGAATCTCATCCCCCTCGCCGCGGCCGTTGAGGATCTCGGGCTGGTTGCGCTTCGTATCGATCTGGATGGCGTAGTAGTGGCCGGGCTTGGTCCGCGCGATCTTCGAGAGGATCCGCACCGGCTTCCCGGTGGTCAAGAGGCCGTACATCCCCGCGGCGCTGATTCCGATCCCCTGCTGGCCGCGGCTCATGCGGAGCCGGTGGAACTTGGAGCCGTAGAGGAGTTTGCCGAAGATCAGGGGGATTTGCTTCTTGAGGATGCCGGGACCGTTGTCCTGAACATCGACCTGGAAGCGGCTGTCGCCGTTCTCGCCGGTCGATCGGATGCGGACCCAGATCTCCGGCAGAATGCCCGCCTCTTCGCAGGCATCCAGGGCGTTGTCGACGGCCTCCTTGACGGTGGTCAGCAGGGCCTTGCGGGGGTTGTCGAAGCCGAGCAGGTGGCGGTTCTTGGCAAAAAACTCGCTGACGGAGATGTCGCGCTGGCTGGCGGCCATGGACTGCACGGTTGCGCGTCGGCGCGGCCTGCCGCCGGGCTCGGCCTGACCGTTCCCGGCAGCCCCGCCGGGCTCCGGCGAGCCGTTGCCTTCCACCACGGATTCGGCCTGGCTGTCGGCGGCTTCCTCATCGCCGGCAGCCTGAGACGACTGTTGCAGCATTGCCTTTGCCAAGCCCTTGACTCCCTGATGCAGCGAGGAACCGTCCCGGAAGATGGTCCGAAGGGGCCGCAACCGGCCACCATTCAGGCGCATCCGTTCGCTTAGGGGGGAAGTGACTCCGACCTGCGGCCCCGGATCCATGGCACGGGGCCACCCCCTTGGGACTGTAGGGATTATAGCAACTGTAACGCCCCTGTCGAAGGCTGTTTTGGCCTCCTTT
>CAYSGY010000535.1:0-3662 GCA_964430315.1 uncultured Planctomycetaceae bacterium | reverse complement strand
AAACGCTCCAAGATAGCCTCCGTTCTGCTCTGAAGACGCTCAGCGGGCGCGGCAAGCTGAGCGAGTCGAACATGCGCGAAGGGCTCGGCCTGGTGGAGCAGGCCCTGCTGGAGGCCGACGTCAGCCTGCCCGTGGTGAAGGACTTCATCGCTCGGGTGGGCGAGCAGGCGGTAGGCGAGCGGGTGCTCAAGTCGCTCAGCCCCACCAACCAGCTCGTCAAGGTCGTCTATGATGAGTTGGTGGGGCTCATGGGCCCGGTCGACCATTCGCTCCATCTCCGGCCCGGCGTGAGCATCCTGATGCTCTGCGGGCTGCAGGGCTCGGGCAAAACGACCACGTGCGGCAAGCTCGGACGGGTGATCCGCGAACGGGGCCGCAAGCCGCTTCTGGTGGCGGCCGACTTGCAGCGTCCGGCGGCCATCGAGCAATTGCAGGTGATCGGCGGGCAGTTGGAGATCCCGGTCTACACGGAGCCGGGCGCCCAGGACCCGGTGCTCGTGTGTCACAATGCGGTGAAGCAGGCCCGGGAGCAGGGCTGCGACGTGGTGATTCTCGACACGGCGGGCCGCTTGCACGTCGACCAGGAGTTGATGGAGCAGCTTGCGCGGATCGACCGCCGCGTGTCGCCGGACCAGGTGTACCTGGTGGTCGACGCGATGACCGGCCAGGACGCCGTCCACAGCGCCAAGGCGTTCAACGAGGCCCTGGAGCTCGACGGCGTGGTGATGACCAAGCTCGACGGCGACGCCCGCGGCGGCGCCGCGCTTTCGGTCAAGGCCGTCACGGGGGTGCCGATCAAGTTCGTGGGCACGGGCGAGCACTTCGACGCCCTCGAGGAGTTCCATCCCGACCGCATGGCGAGCCGGATCGTGGGGATGGGCGACATCCTCACGCTGGTCGAGCAGGCGCAGCGCAAGTTCGACCAGGAGGAGATGGTCAAGCAGCAGGAGCGGCTGCGCAAGGGCGAGTTCACGCTCGACGATTTCCGCAAGATGCTCGACCAGACCCAGCGGCTCGGACCCCTGGACAAGGTCATGGGCATGATCCCCGGCATGGGCGACGTGAGCAAGTTGATGGGCGACGCCGACGCGGCTGCGGAAATGTCGCGGCTGCGAGGGATCGTCGACTCGATGACGCCCGAGGAACGCCGCAATCCCAACAAGGTGATCGACCAGAGCCGGCGTCGCCGGATCGCGGCCGGGGCCGGCGTCGAACCGCACGAGGTGAACAAGCTCGTCAAAGAGTTCGAGGGGATGGCGGACTTGATGAAGCGGATGTCGGGTATGGGGATGCGGGGACGGCTCCAGGCCGCCCAGCAGCTCAGCCAGACCCTGATGAAGAATCCCAGCGCCACGCTCGCCAAGCAGAAGAAGGGGACGGGCAAGCGTTTGACGTCGGCGGAACGGGCCAAGTTCAAGAAGTTGCGTGAGCGCGAGGCCCGGCGTCGCAAGCGCGATGAGAAGAACCGAGGACAGTAGTCGAAAAGCGAGGAGTACGAAGTGGCAGTTCGCATTCGTTTGAAGATGATGGGCCGGAAACATCGGCCGTTCTTCCGCATCTGTGCCATGGACGCGCGGACCGCGCGCGACGGGCGTGTGTTGGAGGAACTCGGCACCTACGATCCGATGGTCCCTTACGAGGACGCCCGGGCGGTGCTCAAGGGCGATCGCGTCCAGTATTGGCTGGGCGTGGGCGCCCAGCCCACCGAGAAGGTCAAGGTCTTGCTCAAGAAGTACGGCCCCAACGGCAGCCGCCTTGAGAAGCAGAAAGAGGCCTTGGACCGGCTGGCGCAGGAGCGGCGGCGCCCGACGCCTCCGCCGGTGATGCAGCATGCCGAGCCCGAGCCCGAACCGGTCCAGGAGGAAGCGGCGGAGGAGTAATCGCCTTTCCCGGGATTGGCATCTCTCCGGCGGTTCCTTCGCCCGGTCGCGGGAGAGGGGCGGGGGATGAGGCGACATGCGTTTCGACGTCCTGACCCTGTTTCCCGAGATGTTCGCCGGCTACGTGGGGCAAAGCCTGCTGAAGCGGGCGATTGACCGCGGTCTGGTCGAGGTGCGACTGTTTAACCTTCGCGATTGGAGCACGAACAAACACAAGAAAGTCGACGATCGCCCTTTTGGCGGCGGGCCGGGCATGGTGCTCATGGCCGAACCCGTCGTCGAGTGCGTCGAGGCGGTCCGAAAGGAAGACGACGATCCCGGCCACCTGGTCATGCTCACGCCCCAAGGGCGGCGCTTGGACCAGGCGGCGGTCGAGCAACTGGCGTCGCACCGGCGGGTCCTGCTGTTGTGCGGACGTTACGAGGGGTTCGATGAGCGGATCCGGCTGGTCCTCCGACCGGACGAGGTCTCCGTCGGCGATTATGTCCTCAACGGCGGCGAAGTAGCCGCCATGGTGATGATCGACGCCCTGATCCGGCTCGTGCCCGGTGTGTTGGGCGATGAAGATAGTAGCGCGGGCGATTCCTTCTCGGGGGAGGAGCGGCTCCTGGAGTATCCGCAGTACACCCGTCCCCGGGTGTTCCGCGGACTGGAAGTTCCGGAGGTCCTCCTCAACGGGAACCACGAGGAAATCGCCCATTGGAGAAAACAAAGCGGCAGGCAGCGGACGCTTGAGCGCCGTGCCGACCTTTTGGACCCAGAGCACCCCTTGCCGAAAGCGATCGGCCTGCCGATCGAGACCAGAAAGGACAAGCCATGAGCGAGAACCTGATGCATGTGGTCGAGAAGTCGTCCCTGAAGGAGCAAGCCCCGGCGTTCGACATCGGCGACACCGTCGACGTCCACTGTCGTATCCTTGAGGGGGACAAGGAGCGGATCCAGATTTTCAACGGCGTGGTCATCGCCCGCAGCGGCTCCGGCACCCGGGAGATGTTCACCGTGCGCCGCATCGTCCAAGGGGAAGGGGTGGAACGCAAGTTCCCCCTCCATTCGCCTCGGATCGCGAAGGTCGTGGTACAGCGATCGGCCGTGGTCCGCCGCGCGAAGCTCTACTTCCTCCGCGACCGCGTGGGCAAGGCGGTTCGCCTCCGGGAACGGCGTCCCGACCGGAAGAGCCGGGCGAAGCGATAACCCAGCCGATCGCTCGTGGGGCAGGCCGCTGGCCTGCCCCACGTTCAGTTTCCGTGCCGAGTTCGTTCGCTCGGAATGGCGCGCGTGCGTCGGCGATGCCCCAAGTACACCCCGAGAGCGCACGTCCCGAGGACGATGACTGCCGCAGCCGCAACCGGCCACGCCCTCCCTGCCCAAGGCCACCGGGCCATCGCGAATAGGATCGCAAGGGTGAGCGAGACGACAAGGAATAGGCGAAGACCTCTGCCTGAGGAGGCGTGACGGGCGGTCGGGGGCGTGGCCGCGGCGGGCACAAGGCTTGGGGCCACCGCCGGTTCCTGGGGCCCGACGGACGACGCGGCGCCCACCGCCTCGGTCGGTTCCCGCAGCTCCGCGAAGCATTCCGCTTCCAAGCCGTGCAGACGCTCGCCGCACTTCGGACAGAAGGCTCCCTGGAAGTCGATTTCCGCGTCGCACTGGGGGCACTTCATGCCACTGGCTCTCCTTGCCCCGGACCCTTCATGCCTTGGGGTGAACGGCCTTGCGTCATCCCGGGAGGGCGAGGCTCCTGCCGAGCCTGGCGTGTACGTGGGAAGACGTCAGGCCGAGGCA
>CAYSGY010000534.1:0-3662 GCA_964430315.1 uncultured Planctomycetaceae bacterium | reverse complement strand
GAGTACATCGCCGCTGCCTTTCCCAGCGCTTGCGGCAAGACCAATCTCGCGATGCTCGTCCCGCCGGAGGGGCTCAAGATCAAGGGCTACCGCATCTGGACCGTCGGCGACGACATCTCCTGGATGCGGATCGACACGGACGGCCGGCTGTGGGCGATCAACCCGGAGACCGGCTTCTTCGGGGTGGCTCCCGGGACGAACTCCAAGACCAACCCCAACATGATCAAGACGATCAAGCGGAACACCATCTACACGAACGTCGTGCTGACCAAGGACAACACGGTGTGGTGGGAGGGAGGCGACGGTACACCGCCGGCGGAAGGGACCGACTGGCTCGGCCGTCCCTGGAAGCCCGGCCTCAAGGACGACAAGGGACAGCCGGTCGCGGGGGCGCACCCCAACAGCCGCTTCACCGCCCCGCTGACCCAGTGTCCGTCGGCCTCGTTCCGCGTCGAGCACCATCACGGCGTGCCGATCTCGGCGATCGTGTTCGGCGGGCGGCGGGCCCATCTGGCGCCGCTGGTGTACGAGGCCTTCGACTGGGAGCACGGTGTCTTCGTCGGGGCGACCATGGCCTCGGAGCGGACCGCCGCCCAGTTCGGCACGCTCGGCGAGGTCCGACGCGACCCGATGGCCATGCTCCCCTTCTGCGGCTACAACATGGGCGACTACTTCCAGCACTGGCTCGACATGGGCCGGCGCATGACCAACCCGCCCAAGATCTTCCACGTGAACTGGTTCCGGACCGACGAGAACGGCGACTACCTGTGGCCCGGCTTCGGCGAGAACTTGCGGATCATCGAGTGGATCCTCGACCGCTGCCGCGGCGACGCCGACGCCACGAAGACCCCCATCGGCTACGTCCCGGCGCCGGAGAGCGTCGATCTGACGGGCCTGAGCATCAGCGGCGAAGCGATGGACAGCCTCTTCGCCGTCAACCGTTCGGACTGGTATGCGGAGACCGACGGCATCGCCGCGTTCTTCCAGCAGTTCGGCAACCGGCTGCCCAAGGTGCTCTGGGACCAGCTTGAGCTCTTGCGGCTGCGTCTGAAGGCCCCGATCTCGCTGATGACGCCGGGCACGGAAATCCGCCCGCTCGCGGCGGAGCTCAACGAGATCATCCAACGCGAAAACCCCAACGTCTATTCGATGCTGTCGCGGCTCGCCAAGCGGCTCTACTTCCCCAAGGGCATCCTCGCCCAGAGCGCGGAGGCCAAGGAGAAGGCCAATCGCTACGACGCCACGATCGGGATTGCCCGTGAGAGCGGCAAGCCCATGCACCTCCGGTCCGTGATGGAGTTCTTCAAGGACCTCAGCCCGGCCGACGTGCTCACCTACGCGCCGGCCACCGGGCGGCCCGATCTGCGCCAGCGATGGCGCGACGACCTGGCGGCCAAGAACCCGGGCCTGGCCGGAAAGGGCTTCTCGACGCCCATCGTCACCAGCGGGGTCACGCACGCCCTGAGCCTGGTGGGCGACTTGTTCGTCGATCCGGGCGACATGGTCCTCCTGCCCGACAAGTTCTGGGAAAACTACGAACTCCTCTACGGCGTGCGCTACCAGGCCCAACTCGGGATCTACCCGTTCTTCAGCGCCGGCGGCGGGTTCAACGTCGAGGCCCTTCGCCAGGCATTGGCCACCCGGGCCGGGAGTTGGAAGACGATCCTCGTCCTCAATTTCCCGAACAACCCGACCGGCTACTCGATCACCAAGTCGGAGGCCGACCAGGTCGTCTCGCTCCTCTTGGAGACGGCCGACGAGGGACGCAACCTCGTCGTCGTGACCGACGACGCTTACTTCGGGCTCTTCTACGACGAGGAGGTCTACCAGGAATCCCTCTTCGCACGCCTGGCGGGCCGCCACGAGCGGATCCTTGCGATCAAGGTCGACGGGCCTACCAAGGAGGAATTCGTCTGGGGATTCCGCACCGGCATGCTCACCTTCAGCACCCGGGCCCAGCTCAGCGAGGAGGCCCTCTACGGGGCCTTGGCCAAGAAGGCCGCCGGCGCGATCCGAAGCGCCATCTCCAACTGCTCTCAGGTCTCGCAGTCGATCCTCGCCAAGGCCATGGCCAATCCGGCACTGATTGACCAGCGCCGGGAAAAGAAGGCCGTGCTCGAAGCGAGGGCCCGGAAGGTCCAAGAAATCCTCCGCGCTCCGGAGTACGCCAGACTGTGGGAGCCCTACCCGTTCAACGCCGGCTACTTCATGTGCCTGAAGCTCAAGGGGCTTGACGCGGAGACCTTCCGCAGACATCTCCTGGACAAATACGGCGTGGGCGTGATCGCCGACGGCGACCGCGATATCCGCATCGCCTTCTCGTCGGTCGACCTCGACCAGCTCGAAGACCTCTACGCCACCATGGCCTCCGCCGCCCGCGACCTCCTCGAAGGCGACGGAAACAACGGCAAGTAGGATCGTGTTGCCGGCTACGCAGTAGGCGTAGGGTGGGACAAGCGAAGCGATGTCCCACCATCGCGCAAGCGGATTCTCGGTCGGGTGGCACGCCCAGAGTGGTTGTAGGGTGGGACAAGCGAAGCGCCGGCCCACCATTTCGCGAGGGAATTGCCGGTGGGCCGGCGCTTCGCTTGTCCCACCCTACGCTCTCCTTGGAGTCGATCCAGAGCTTCAGGGCGTGCCGGCCGTTGACAACCGCAGGCCGGCAATCTAGCCTCAGGACTGGTGGACGCGATTTCTCCTGCCCACAGGCAGGAACGACATCGGTTATCGGGCAACGCAACGAAGAAGGGATCCAAGTCGTATGAAGCTCAGTCTTATGTTGCTGGCGGCGTCGGTCGTGGCCGGATTCCTCTGCACGGCGGAGGCGCCGGCCCAGCGTCGGGTCGTGGTCTGGTCGGAGGCGACGGCGCCAAAGAACGTCTACCCGAACGACATCAACGGGGCGGTGGCCGAGGGATTGGCGTGCTTGGACGGGTGGCAGGTCATCAGGGCGGGCCTGGGGGATCCCGACCAGGGGTTGAGCGACGATCGGCTGAACCACTGCGACGTGCTGGTCTGGTGGGGCCATCAGAAGCACGGGCAGGTCAAGGACGAGCTGGTCAAGAAGATCGTGCGCCGCGTCACGGAGGAAGGCATGGGATTCATCGGCCTCCACTCGGCGCACTTCGCCAAGCCGAACATCGCGCTGATGAGCCTGTCGGAAACTCCCAAGGACCTGCTCGAGAAGGTGCAGCCGAAGGGCAGGGTGGCCGCATGGGGCGCTTACATCAACGACTCGGTGACGCTGACGATCACGCCGAAGAGCTCGTCGCACCCGATCGCCAAGGGGCTCCGGGAGTTCACCATCCGTCACAGCGAGCGCTACTGCGACCCCTACGCCGTGCCGACGCCGCAAGCGGTCGTGTTCGAGGGGGACGCGAAGCTGAAAGACGGTTCGAGCGACCACTCGCAGGTCGGCCTCTGCTGGCAGATCGGCAAAGGCCGGATGTTCTACTTCCAGGCAGGACATGAGACCAACCCGGTCTTCTTCGATGCCAATGTCCGGAAGATCCTCGCCAACGCCGTCCAGTGGGCCGCGCCCGCGAAATGAGGGACAGGAAAACGTGTCAGGCGGAAAGAAAGGGTTAGGACTTTTTCGGCCAGACAGTCGAGTAGGGTGGGGACCGCCCACCCAAAGCCAAAGCCACCCGACCGGGAGGAAA
>CAYSGY010000533.1:0-3680 GCA_964430315.1 uncultured Planctomycetaceae bacterium | reverse complement strand
GCCTGACTCCGTTTCTCCAGGCGGTTGTCGTATAACCCCTTGGAGAAGCCAGAAGCAACTACCATTGGACACCGGACTTATGCCTTGAAAATCCCGGGCCGAAGGCCCGCGCACCCTTCAGTCGGACGAGCCTTATTTCTTCTGGGCCTTCAACCACTCCAGGGATTTGGTCTGCCAGGCGTCCCACATCGGGCCTTTGTAGCCGTTGAGACCGTGTCCGCCGCGGGGCAACTCCAGGTACTCCGCCGCCACCCCGTGCGCTTTCAACGCCTCAAAGAGCATCCGGCTATTCTCCGGCGGGACCACCGTGTCATCCTTGGCATGGGCGAGGAACATCGGCGGCGTCCGGCGGGTCACCTGCTTCTCGTTGGAGAAGAGCGCGACCATGTCGGGCTTCGGATCGGGGCCCAGGAGGTTTTGTCGCGTGCCGCGATGGCCCTTTCCCTCCAGGGTGACGACCGGGTAGATCAGGATCGCGAAGTCGGGGCGGCAACTCACGCGATTCACCGGGTCGGTCGCCTTGGGCTCGCCGTCGTCGAAATGCGTGCCCGCCGTCGACGCCAGGTGCCCGCCCGCCGAAAAGCCGATGATGCCAATACGGCCCGGATCGATGCCCCATCGCTTGGCGTTGAATCGCGTGGTCCGGATGGCCCGCTGCGCATCGAGCAGCGGCACGAAGGCCCTTCCGTGCGGCAGCCGGTACTCCAGCACAATGCCCGCAATGCCGTACCCATTGAGCCACTTGGCGATGCCATGTCCTTCGGGGCCGACCACCAATCCGCCGTAGCCGCCGCCCGGACAAATCACGAGGGCCGCCCCATTGGCCTTCTCTGGAGGCGGCAAATGGACCGTGATCGTGGTATTGGCTGCCTCAGACTTCCCGTCACCCACCGGCGCCTGGCCGGGCCACAAGAGGAGTTGCTGAGGGCTCGCCGTCGGTTCGACTTTCCAACGAATGTCCCGGTTGAGCTTGACGATCCAGGCATTCACGTCCCTTTCCAGCGACTCGGCGTCCTGCGGGGCAGCTTCGTACTGCCGGATTACGTCCGGGCGGTCCGCGATAATCACGAGCAACCATTCCGGCCGCTCACCGATCGAGATATCGAGGTTGCCCTTCAGATGATGATGCGTTGCGATGATGCGGCAAACCCGCTCGATCATTGCCGGGTCGCACTTCTGCTCCGTGAGGATCTCCTTGGCGATCGGCGGTCCCTTGGTCTCGCCGGGCAAACCGCCGCCCCCGATGTCGTGCAATAGCGCCGCCACTTGGGAGAGCATCGGGTCCGCTCCCTTGATCTCGGAGATGCGGTCCTTGATCTTGAGAATCGCTTGCGCGACCGGCAACACCTTGTGACCGTGACCGGGCGAGATCCCTCGGGCCCGGCATGACTTCTCAATGGCCGCCAACAAGGACCCGGTGCGGCTCTCCTGCGTGTTCTCGGCGGCAAGCGTCCACGCCGTCGTCAGAAGGCAAACGAGTGTCAAAACAGCTATGCGGTTTACGGACATGGAGTCGGCTCCTGGAGTGCCATTCTCATCCAAATGATGCCCTGCTTGGTTAACGGAGGGACTGGCGGACGCCGGACGATCCAACGTCAGCCACCCCCGGGTGAAGCCTGATTCTACCATTCCAATACGATCCGAACCACCGGCGTCCCAAGCGTAAACGCCTGGGCTGGAGGAAAGGAGCTTCCTGTGCCCCCTCGGTGCTCTCACTTGCTGCGATTCGCCGAGGCGTTTCAGGGCTTGAAGTACGCCTTGGCGTCGTCGGGGCGGATATCGACGAGCGTGCCGCGGTAGTGGCGCAACGAGGTCGGCTGGTACGGATGCTTGGCGATGGCGTCTTCGCAGATGTCGACGCCGAGCCCCGGCCCGGTGGGCACTTGCATGAAGCCGTCGACGAGATGCACTTCCTCGGTACAGACCTCGGCCCGCCAGGGTACGTCGCTGCTCATCGTCTCCAGCAGATAGAAGCTCGGCAGGTTGGCGGCCAGGTGGAGCGTGGCGGCGTTGGCGACCGGCCCGCTGGGATTGTGCGGACAGATCGGCACGTAGTGCGTTTCCGCCATGGCGGCGATCTTCTTGATCTCCGTGATTCCGCCGGCGTGGGAGACGTCGGGCTGGATGTAGTCGGCCGCGCGTTGCTCCAGGAGGCTGCGGAATTGCCATCGGCTGTAGAGCCGCTCGCCCAAGGCGATCGGCACCTTCACGCGACGCTTCAATTCGGCCAGCGCCTCCAGGCTCTCGGGGATGATCGGCTCCTCGAACCAGAGGATGTCCAAGTCCTCCAGGGCATGGGCGATGCGCAGGGCTGTGGGCAGGTCGAAGCGTCCGTGGCCTTCGATGATCAGGTCGCCGCGTCCGCGGGTCGCTTCCCGGACCGCTTCCACGCACTCGATCGCGGCATGGAACGGCGCGGCCTCCATGCTCCGGTACGCGGAGCCGAAGGGGTCCCATTTCAACGCCTTGAACCCGAGGCGGAAGGCCTCCACGGCCTTCTCGGCGAACTGCTCGGGCGTCTTGGCCCCGACGAACCAGCCGTTGGCATAGCACGGCGCCTTGTCGCGGACCTGCCCGCCGAGGAGCCGGTAGACGGGCACGCCCAGCTCCTTGCCCAGGATGTCCCATAGGGCCATGTCGATCGCCGAGATCGCGCTCATCAACACGGGCCCGCCTCGCCAGTAGGCGTCGCGGTGGGTGTCGTGCCAGAGGGCCTCGATGTCGCGGGGATCCCGGCCCTTGAGGTCGCGTTGGAGTTCCTTGCACGCTTCCACGACCGTCAGCTCGCGGTGTTCGAGGGTGGCCTCGCCGACGCCGTACAGCCCGGGCACGTCGGTCAGCACCTTCACGAAGACCCAGTTGGTGCGATAGACATGGCAAAGGAAAGTCCGAATCTCGGTGATTTTCATGGAGAGATGCCTTGGGGAATGAAACGTCGAACCTGTAACGCGTAGGGCGGACCGAACGCAGTGAGGCCCGCCGGAAGCAGGCGAAAACATGGCGGCGGGCGTCGCTTCGCTCCGTCCGCCCTACAGGAATGTTGCAGTGCGATTACGCCAGGTCGTCGCGGGGAGTCTCTTCAAAGTAGTCGCGGTGAAAGGTCCACTTGAGGGCGGCGGCCACGGCCAGTCCGCCGAGGAGATACGTGGCGGCGAGCGAGGCAAAGCCGTAGGAGAGCCCACGGCCGTCGGAGAACATCTCCCGGCAAAGTCCCAGGAACCACGGGGCCACCGACCCGATCAGGAATGCGATCATCACGGTCATCCCCACAGCCGAGGCGCGGTAGCGGGGAGGAATGACGTCGAAGAGGGCGGCGTGCGTATTGGATTCATACAGCCCACGGAAGAGACCCACCAAGGCCATGGCCACCCAGGTGGCGGCGACGCTTCCGGCCAATCCCATCCAGAGGATCGCCGGGACGCCGAAGAGCATGGCCGTGGTCTGGAGTTGCAGGCGGAACCGGCGGCGGCGCACCGCGACGGCGTCGGAGAGGCGGCCGCCCACCAAGACGCCGATCAGCGCGGCCAGGTGATGATAGAACATGGAGTACCCGCCCGCGACCGTGACCGACAGGCCGAACTTCTCCTCGACGAAGGCCGGCGCCCACACCACGAACGCGTTGTTGACGAAGACGATCGCGGTGAAGCCGCAGGTCAGCAGGAGCGCCGTCGGGGTGCGGA
>CAYSGY010000532.1:0-3692 GCA_964430315.1 uncultured Planctomycetaceae bacterium | reverse complement strand
ACCGGCAATTCCGGCGGCGGGACGCTCACGAGCTACTTGATGGCGCTGGATGAGCGGATCCTGGCCGCGGCCCCGAGTTGTTATCTCACCACGCTGGGCCGCCTGCTCCACACCATCGGGCCGCAGGACGCCGAGCAGAACATCTTCGGCCAGGTGGCCTTGGGGCTGGACCATGCCGACTACGTCCTGATGCGGGCCCCGCGTCCGACGTTGCTTTGCACCGCCACCCGAGATTTCTTCGACATCTCCGGGGCCTGGGACACCTTCCGCCAGGCCAAGCGGTGCTACACGGCGATCGGCTTCGCGGAGCGGGTCGACCTGATCGAGACGGAGGCGGAGCACGGGTTCTCCGGCCCGTTGCGGACCGGCGCCGCCCGCTGGATGCGGCGGTGGCTCCAGGGAATCGACGACGCGATCACCGAGTCGCCCTCCTGGCCCGTCCTCTCCGACAAGGAGGCCCTCTGCACCCCGGACGGCCAGGTCATGCACCTGCCCGGGGCCCGCAGCGTGTACGACATCAACCGCGACTTCGAGACCCAACTGGCCGCCGCGCGCAAGGGCCAGTGGCAGCGCGACGGAGCGGCGAAGATGCTCGAAGAGGTCCGGCGCGTGACCGGCATCCGGCGGCTCAGCGCGATCCCGGAGCCGACGTGCGAGAGGGCCGGTTCGATCGCGCGGCCGGGCTATTGCATCGACAAGCTCGTGCTGCGGCCCGAGCCGGGGATCTGGCTGCCGGCCCTGGCCTTCGTGCCCGAGAAGCCCGGCGTGGAAGCCACGCTCTACCTGCATGCCTCCGGCAAACAGGTCGATGCCGGGCCCGGCGGACCGATCGAGAAGCGGGTCAAAGAAGGGCAGGTCGTGCTGGCCGTGGACCTCCGCGGTCTGGGAGAGACGCAGAAGACCGGGAAGTCGCACTATTCCAACTACCTTGGGGAGGAGTGGCAGGAAAGTTCCCTCGCGTACATGTTAGGCAAGTCGTACCTGGCCTGCCGGGCCGAGGACGCGCTGGTGTGTGCCCGCTTTCTGGCGGGCTACTTGAAGGGCGAAGAGCCGCGGCGCGTCCACCTGGTGGCGATCGGCTTGATCGGTCCGGCAGCCCTGCACGCGGCCGCCCTGGAGCCGCAGGCGTTCGCCTCGGTGACGCTGCGCCAGTGCCTGGGCTCGTGGTCCGACGTGGTCCGCACGCCGCTGGCCAAGAATCAATACGTCAACGTGGTCCACGGGGCGCTAACGGTCTACGACCTGCCCGACCTGCTCGCCACGCTGCCCAAGGGGAAGATCACCGTGACGGAACCGGCCGCCATCGCGGGGCCCTGAGCGGCCCTGATCGCTCTTCTCCCCTCTTGCGACACGTGTGGCATGCCGTCACTCGGCGAAGCCGAGGGTCGGCATGGAACGCGGAAAGAGGGCCTTGACGCTCCGTGCGACGCATCGCGTCGTGTGTGGCCATGTCCTCTTGGGTCGTCTGTTCCGCTGCCTCCCAGCGCGGCCGAGCCGCAATCAAGACTTCCGAATTCTTGGAGACTTCGGAAGTCTACGCAGCGTGCGATGATTCCTGCGGATAACGATGTAGGGCCGGTCATCGGCGTCGGCCCGGCGGGAATCGCGATGGCGACGCCAGCCGCTCGATGGGACAGCGGCCCCCTTTCGTCGGCCGTCGCCACGGCCTGCAAGATCTCCTTGGGAATTGGCCACTCCTTTTCTATCGTGGACCCTACGGCCGCGGCGTCACTCGGCCGTTCGATAGGTCTGTTCTCAGGAGTCCCCCGATGTCGTGTGAAACCATCGTCACTGCGGCCGAAGCGGCCAAGGTGGACAGTTTGCGTCAGATGCTCGCCGTGTGGCAAGCCCTCGCCCCGGCCCGCGACAAGGCGGGCAAGATCGACTGGGAGAAAGTGGTGCAGTTCATCCAGCAGATCATGCCCCTGCTGCTCGCCCTGCTCGAGATGCTTCCGGAGAAGTCGGCCTGAGCGGTCCGGGCATCGCGAGTCCTTTCCTATTCAACCCCTTTGAGGTGATCCCATGCGATCGCGTTGGATGTTGTTGCCTGCCCTGATGGCCTTAGCCTGGTTCGCCGGTTCGGACCTTGTACTCGGCCAGCCGGCCCGCGACGTGGCGCCGCCTTGGAAACCGTTCGTTGCATGCACCGCGACGGCCTCCGACGGCAAACCGGTGGCGATGATGCTCACCCCGGGCCCCTCCTCGGGTTCCTGGGTGGTCGTCGTGGGCGGGTCGGCGGTTTGGCAGATCGCGCCCCTGGATGCGTCGGTGATTCCGACGCCCGACCCTCCGTTGCCCACCCCCTCGTTGCCCCTGGCCGAAGAGGCGAAGAAGACGGCCTCCGATGCCGCCCAGAAGATCCCGGCCGAAGGACGACAGGAAGACGCTCAAAAGCTCTCGGCCGTCTACCGCACGCTCGCCGGACAGATCCCCAAGCCGATCGATTCGATCGACAAGCTCATCACCGCCAACCGCTATGCCCGCGAGATCGCCCTGGAACCCAAGCGGGCCCAAGCGTGGGAACCCTGGGTCAAGGAGATGGGCGCCTGGCTCGACGCCAAGCGGACCGCCGGGGCCGTCAAGACGGTGGACGACTGCAAACCGGTCTGGACGGCCATCGCCGACGGACTCGCGGCGGTCAAGGGCACGGGCGGGCAGTAGGCAGCAGGCAGAGGGCAGAGGGCAGAGGGCGGCGGGCTGTCAGCCAATTCACGAAAGGCAATCCCCATGAGCACCACAAGGTCTCCGCGGCATTTCGGCTGGGTCAAGGACCCGGCGGGCTACACGGCTTACGCCGCCACGCTCCCCTCGGCCGAAGACTTCTGGGATCACCTCCGGGCCAGCGACGACGGCTCGGATCGCTACAGCTACCGGGCCCTCCGCCTCTGCCTGGAGGACGCGAAGCTGGACCGCTGGCTCGTCCTCGACGGCAACTATGCCAGGATCCGCAGCTACGACCAAGGAAGCATCGGCTCGTGCGTGGGCAACGCCGACGCCAAGCGCTGGGCCTACATGGCGGCGCTGGACATCTACCTCCGGCTCGACCCGGAGGAGTTCGTCGGGATGGGCTGTCCCGAGATCGCCTACGGCCTGAGCCGCGAGATGGCCGGGATGCTCGGACGCGGCGACGGCTCGACCGGCTACGGCATGGCCCAGGCCAACACGGAGTTCGGTTCCGCAGCCCAGGCCGTCTACGGCAAGTACGATCTGCGGGACTACTCGGTCCAGACCTGCCGCCAGTTCGGCCTGCGGGGCGTCCCGAAGGAAATCAAGGCCGTCGCCGGGCAGCACAAATACAGCCAGTACCTCCGCGTCGATACCGCGGAGAAGGCCTGGCTCTGTGCCGGGGCCGGACTGCCGGTGAATCAATGCTCGTCGGTCGGATGGGACGATCCCCGCGGCCGCGACGAGGACGGGGCCCTGCGTCCGCGCGGCTCCTGGGGCCATTCGATGTGCCTCGGCGCCGCGCGGCGCACCACGAAGAAGGGCCGCAAACTGATCCTCATCGATCAATCGTGGGGGCCCGACTGGACGAGCGGCCCCTACTGGCTCGACCAGCCGGAAGGGTCCTTTTATGCCGATCTCGACGCGGTCGGCGAGGCCGTGAGCGAGGGCGACAGCTTCGTCGACCTCGGCTTCTGCGGCTACAACCGTCCTGCGCTTCCCCGCAGCTTTGCCGAGGCGTGAGGGAA
>CAYSGY010000531.1:0-3707 GCA_964430315.1 uncultured Planctomycetaceae bacterium | reverse complement strand
GTCGATCGAGCGGGTGCCGATGAGCACGGGCCGCCCCAGCGCGTGCATGTGGCAGACCTCCTCGACGACCGCCAGCCACTTGGCCTCCGCCCCGGCGAAAACCGCGTCCGGCAATTGCTGGCGGATGCAGGGGCGGTTCGTGGGAATCTGGACCACGTGGCAGCGGTAGATCTTGCGGAGCTCGCCGGACGAGGTGCTCGCGGTGCCGGTCATTCCGGCCAATTCCTCGTAGCGGAGGAAGAAGTCCTGCACGGTGACGCGGGCCGCCTGGCCCGTGTCGACGGTCACCTCGACGCCTTCCTTGGCCTCGACCGCCTGGTGGATGCCGTCGCGCCACTTGCGCCCCTCCGAAAGCCGGCCGGTGAACTCGTCGACGATGACCACCTCGCCGTCGCGGATGACGTACTGCCGGTCCCGAATGAACTCCCGGTTGACCTTGATCGACCGCTCCACGTACTGGTAGATGTTGAACATGCCGATCGTATCCAAGGCCGGCGGCTTGGGAAGCTGCCGCACCTTCTGACGCCCCTCCCGCGTCAACTCCACCTTCTTCTTCTCGTGGTCGAACTCGTAATCGACGTCATCCTCGAACTGCGAGGCGACCTCGGCGCTCCATTTGTAGCACTCCACGGCGAGCTTTTCTTCGTCGCTCGGCAAGGCGGCGATGATGAGCGGGGTGCGGGCCTCGTCGATCAGGATGCTGTCGGCCTCGTCGACCAGGGCGAAGTACGGGTCCCTTTGCACGGGCTTCTCGTCGGCCGCGCCCTGGTTGCCCAGCATCCCGCCCAGGAGATCGCCCTGACCCTCCCGGATCCTCCGCAGCAGGAGACGGTCGCGGAGAAAGTCGAAGCCGAACTCCTTGGCCGTGCCGTAGGTCAGGTCACATTCGTAGGCCTTGCGGCGCTCGGGCTGGCCCATCTGGGTCTGAATCACGCCGACCGATAGCCCGAGGGCCCGGTAGATCGGGGCCATCCAGTCGGCATCCCGCTTGGCCAGGTAGTCGTTGACCGTCGCCAGTTGGCTGCCGCGACCGGCCAACGCCCTCAAGTACATCGGCAGGGTCGCGGTCAGCGTCTTGCCCTCCCCGGTCTGCATCTCCACGATCGAGCGGTTGAACATGGCGATGCCGCCCAGGAGTTGGACGTCGAAGTGCCGCATATTCATCGTCCGCCGCCCTGCCTCCCGGACCAAGGCGTAGGCTTCTGGCAGCAACCGAACCAGTGGCTCCCCGCTCCGCGCACGGTAGCGAAGGGCAAGGCTCCGCTTCCGCAAGTCGTGGTCCCCCAACTTCTTGAGGTCCGGCTCGAAAGCCCCGATCGTCGGCAGCAGCCGCGACCAATAGGCCAGTCGCCATTGGGAGGGCCCGGTCAAGATGTTCTTGAAGTTCAGCTTCATGGATCGGTGATTGCATACACCCGAACAGGGGGTTTCTGGGACGCGTTGAGTCGCCACTTGGTGCAGGGGCCCCTCCTATTATACGCCAAGCCGCCGCACTCCAGGCCCGCGGTTGTGAACGAGCTAAGAGCGACCTCTCTAAGGGGGGGGGCAGCCCGGATTATTCATGGCCAAACACTAGCCCGAAGCGCAAGCGAGGGACTACTAACGAGTTACCCTCGCTTGCGCTTCGGGCTGGTGTGGCGCAGGCTACGACCGGGCCTCGGGCAGGTCGGCGATGTTGACCGGCTTGTCGGAGGCGGTCGGCGAGGAAGGCGCGACGCCCGATCCCGTGCTCGGACTGGCCTGGGTTGGCGAGGCAGGCGGCGCGGGGGGGGGAGCCACCCTGTCCGCCCTCGATCACCCGCACAATCCGCTCCCGACCGACCAGCGTGTTCGCGGGGGGATTGTCGAGGTAGGGGCTGGCGCTGCTTCGGCTCCCAGGCGAGGCGGACGAGACGTTCGCCGCGGGTCCGGGGGCGATGGCGTCGCTTGGGCCAGTCGGTCCCGCGACGACGCCGGGCGAAGCAGCCTCGCTACGACCGGCCGGGCCGGAGGGGTACGGCGACGCGCCCCTAGCCGACACCGGAATGCTGATGCGGTCGCCCGTGCCTGCCAACGTGCTGGCAGACTTGGCACCGGCCGATGCAGTCGGGAAACCGAAGCTGCCGTCAGGGGGCTGGTACCCTCCGTTGGGTTGTGTGGAGGTGACGGACGGTGACGGGCTGACTTTGGGCCCCGGAGGTGACCAGCCCGACTGCGTCGCGGCCAATTGCGAGGGGGGAAACACCGAAGAGGACGTTGCGCCCGACGCCAACATCCCTCCCTGACCACTCGGAAGGCCAGATGTCATCCCGCCCGTCGATGGACTCGGTGGAAGGCTTGCGCCCGTGGGGGTCTGCCCGGAAATGGTGCCCGTTCGGGGTGGTTCGACCCGCGTGCGACCGAAGAACGGGTCTGTGGCGCCACCGGTGGTACCGGGGCCTTTGCAGCCCGCTATCGCCAGGATCGCCACCAGCATTGCCATCGGCCGCGACATCGGCCCGACTCCTTCTTGGCCTTGATGAGAAGGCACAATCCGAGGGGGCCGCAAGGGTAACGTATTCCCGGGGTTTGTCCAGAGCGGTTTTCCGAGAGACGCTCCCGGCTACTTGCCGCCCCGCGTCTTCTTGGCGGATTTCTCTTTGGCGGAAGGGTCCACGAACGGATTCCGGACGATCAGTGGGACTGGCCCGACACTCGGCCCGACTGTGGTGGGGTTCGCCGATGCAACATAGGGATTGGGAACCGTTAGCGGCTGGGTCTGAATGGACACGCTCAGATCGGGCAGGCTGGCAAAGGGAGTGCTACCGTAGGTCCGTGGCACCGGGCGGCTGTAGTGGACCGGCGGGTGAAGGGCGAAATAGGGGAGCCGCTCCAGGTCGGAGAGCCACGGCACGTAGCCACCCCAGCCGGAATACCCCCAATCCGAGGGCCACCACGCGCGGCAAACCCCTTTGGCCGCAAACACAACGGCGAGAACCAGAACCGTAGTCCTTAAGAAGGAAGACGCTTTGCCCCGGATGGCCATGGCGATTCGCCTGAATCAAAGCAGGTACGGAGATCCTACTCTTTCCAGGCTAATCCAAACCGTTGGCGATACAACCCTCAAACTCGAAACTTGCGGTAGGCCCAGGACGATCGCGTTCCGAATAACACTACGGAGGGGTGACTTTATCGGAGGGCGTCTCGGAGGCGGACTTCGTGTCGTGCGAGGACGAAGGCGGTTTGGGAACTTCGTAGGGGTCCTCCACCCCGGCGACCGTCGGCACCTCGTAGACGATGGTCCCCATGTCGCTCTTGGAGACATTCGGGCCGCAGCCCGGGATCCAGACCGCAAACGCCAGTGCCACGACGACCCAGATCAGGTGCTGCCGCATCGCTTGGAACTCCACAAGAACGAGGGGGGCGGGTAGAATTCGGAGTGGTTCCGCCGAATTCTAGCCATACTACGCAGTTTCGTTCAGGATGGTTTGATCCGATGCTCCCGAGGTCGCCCGAGACGCTCACGGCGGAACTCAAGGTGGAGGCCCGGCGTCTGGGGTTCGATCCGGTTGGTGCCTGTCCGGCCGTGTCGCCTCCTGGGATGGACCGCTTCCTCGGCTGGCTCGGGGCCGGCTTCCTTGGGGAAATGCGGTATCTCTCGGATCGGGCGGACGCCTATCAGAACGTCCGATGCGTGCTCGACGGCGCCAAGAGTCTCCTGATGCTCGGGATCGACTACCGCACCGCCG
>CAYSGY010000530.1:0-3714 GCA_964430315.1 uncultured Planctomycetaceae bacterium | reverse complement strand
CTAACCGCGAAAAATGTGGGGCAGGACGAGGCGTAAACGCCTGGGCTAGAGAAAACGGCTGAAGGCGGAACAAATCGAGGATACACAATCCAGGTCATCGAATCACCGCTTATAGCAGTCCACCCCCGGCCCCTCTCCCAAAGGGAGAGGGGAGACTTTTCGGATAGCCTGTCAGACTCGCCACGGCGCTCGCATCGCACGCCCACGGAGGCGATTGGCTTCGTCGTCGCCGAGGAATTCTTCGCGGGCCGGGTCCCACTTCAGGGTCCTGCCGGTCCACGAGGCGATGCAGCAGAGAAGCGAGACGATCGTCGATTGGCATCCGATCGCCACGTCGCAGGCGGGCCGGCGGCGCGCGAGGATGGCGTCGAACCAGTCGTCGTGATGGCTCCGCCCGGCGATGAGGGGGCCGTAGGTCGAAGGGTAGTCCTTGAGGATCGTCTCGGGGAACGACTGGAGAAACCCCTCGCGCCCGACGTGAATCCATCCGCGCTCACCGACAAAGAGGGCCCCGAACACCTGGATCCCCGTGCGTTCGTCCCACCCCTTGGGAATCTCGTGCCGCCGCCGATCGAGCCTGCCACGCACCACCTTGGCCACAACGCCGCCGGGATATTGCAGGGCCAACTCCGGATGGGGACTGGGATCGAGCGGGACGATCTCGGTCGGACCGGACTCGTCCATGCCCAATCCCCACTGGACGACGTCGAAGGCGTGGACCGACCCGCTGGTCAGCCCGCCGCCGCCGAAATCGCGGCAGAAATCCCACGGCACCACGTTGATCGGCGGACCGAGGTAGACGAACCGGTGATTGAACGGCCGCCACGGGCAGGGGCCGAGCCAGAGGTCCCAGTCGAGGCTCTCGGGGACCGGCTCGGCCGGGAGTTGGACGTCGGCGCTCGTGCCGGGATGAATCACGTAGACGGACCGGATCTTGCCCAGGGCCCCGTCGCGGACCAGTTGGCAGGCGAGGCGGAACTCCCGCGCCGAACGCTGCTGAAGCCCGACCTGGCAGACCCGTCCGTGCCGGCGGACCGCCTCGACCATGGCCCGGCCCTCGGCAATCGTCAGGGAGATCGGCTTCTCGACGTAGATATCCTTGCCTGCCGCGGCGGCCATCACGGTGGCCACGCCGTGCCAGCGGTCGCCGGTGGCGATGAACGTGGCGTCGATGTCGCTCCGTGCGAGCAGGTCGCGGAAGTCGTTGTAGGCCGCGCATCCGCGATACGCGCCGCTGGCCCGATGATCGGCGTAGGTCTTCTCGGTCGTGGCCCGGGCGTCTTCGCGGCGCCAGCGGTCCACGTCGCAGACGGCGAGTACCTGGGTCTTCGGGTTGGCCAGGAATCCGCGGTGGTGCCCGCGCCCCACCATTCCCACCCCGATCAACCTGAGCGTGATGCGGTTGCTGGGCGGCGTTGCGCCGCCCGCGCCGATCGCCGAGGCCGGAACGACCCACGGGGCGAGCGGGGCCGCAACGAGCCCTGCGGCGTTTTTCAGGAAGCGTCGTCGGGTACACGTGCGGTAGAGAGGCTTCGACATGGGCGGGACTCCTGTTCTGAGGCGTGAGAAGTCTGTTGTATCCCGCCGCGGCCCACAACTCAAGAGGTGGAGAAGTCGCAGGGCGGACCGAACGACGTGAGAGGCCGGCGCGTCTTCCATCGCACAGACCAACTCGGTATTCTCTTGAGAACATGCCAGTCCAAATGCGTTGAATCACCTGGGAGGAATCGATATGAATCGCGCCGTCACGGGTCTTCTCGTCCTTGCCGGCTTGCTGGCCGCGGACAACCTCGCCACGATCGGGGGCGAAAAGACGTTGCCGAAGTCCGTGCCCTGCCCGTGCGATGCGAAGGAGCGGGAGGCCACGCTGGCAGCCCTGCGGCGCATCCGCGCTCCCCAGGTCGTCGGCGTCCCGCCGGCCAACGCAAGCCGCGACCTGATGCAGATGCCCGACGGCGAGATCCGCCACTACGGATTCCGCGGCGGATACGGCAAAGGGGTGGCCAAGGTCGAGCCGATCTACCTCTCCAGCCGCGATTGCGGGCTGAGCTGGCGCGAGGTCCTCGTCACGGGTCCGACCGCCGGGGCCATGGTCCGCAGTCCGTGGTCGGGCGATTTCCTCACCATCCTCTGCAAGACCGGCCACGCCCACAGCGACGAATGGCACACCGTCCACGAGGCATGCCAGGGGACGGGCTTCTTCCTCCATCGCTCGGCCCAAGGCTGCGAGGGGCCGTTTACCAGCACGCTCGTCAGCCGCCACACCGGATTCCTGGCACGCCAGCCGATGCCCCTGTGCCATCGCCGTCGCTGGGTGCAGCCGATGCAGCGCCAGGTGGAAGGGCGCTACTGCCCGGGCGTCCTTCTCTCCGACGACGACGGTGTCACCTGGCGCGAGGTGATGCTGCCGAGTCCGCCGCCGCACCGGGTCGAGTGGCCGCACAAGGGGGTCCGCTGGCAGAACTACGGCTGCGAGCCGACCGTCGCGGAGCTTTCCGACGGCAGGCTGTGGATGCTGATCCGCACCTCGCAGGACTGCCACTACGAGGCGTTTTCCAAGGACGGCGGCGAGTCCTGGACCACGCCGGCCCCCTCGCGGTTCTACGCCACGATCACGATGCCCCTGTTGTTCCGCATGAGCGACGGCCGGCTGCTGGTCGTGTGGAACAACTCGACGCCCCTGCCCGAGTTGGACCACGACGCGCAGCCTGGCCTGAATCGGTCGGAAAAGGAGGGCAGTTCGGAGGACTTCTTCACCAACCGGGACGTGCTCCACGCCGCGGTCTCGGCCGACGACGGGGCGACGTGGCAAGGGTTCCGCGAACTCTACCTGAACGAGCGACGCTACGACGCCGACTTCCGCAGCAGCGGCGGCAACGCCGGCTCCTTGGACAAGAGCATCCATCAGTCCCAGGCCCTGGAACTGCCGGAGGGGAAGGTCCTGCTGGCCTTCGGACAGCACGCGCTCTGCCGCCGGCTGATCGTCTTCGATCCGAACTGGCTCCTGGAAACGCACCGGGAAGACGATTTCTCACTGGGCCTCGGGGGCTGGTCGGTGCAGCAGTACCTGAAGAGCGTTGCCGGGAATTTTCGCGGCGTGAGCGGTCACTGCGCCTACAACCGGCGTGCGGGCGCCTCGCTGGTTCCGCACCCGGACGGTCTGCCCCGCGAGGTCCTCCAGGTGGCCCGCCACCCCGACCCGCGCCTCGCCTACGAGCCGGAAGGGGCCGTGTGGAACTTCCCCTGCGGCAATCGCGGCTCGCTGAAGCTCCGTCTTCGCGTGCCGAAGGAGTCGCAGGGATTGCAGATGTGCCTCGTGGACCGCTGGTTCAACCCGGTCGATCCGGTCGTCGCCCACTTCGCGCAGCACGTGCTGCAAATCCGCGCCGAGGGCACGATCAACGGCGTCGCCTGCCTGAAGCCCGATGCCTGGAACGACTTGGAGGTCCGCTGGGAGACGGATTCCGCGAAGTTCCGCGTCGGGAACGAACCGTGGCACGACCTCCGCTTGGTCTTCCCGACGCGCAACGGAATCAGCTACCTCCACCTCCAAAGCGAGGCCCCCGGCCCGGACCCCCACGGCGTGTTCCTCGAGTCGGTCGCCGCCTCGGCCCTGTAGGGCAAGCGCGGCATTCTCCCCTCTCCCGTTTTCGGGAGCGGGGCCGGGGGTGAGGGCAGCTTGGGTGGCATGCCGTCACTCGGCGCAGCCGAGGG
>CAYSGY010000529.1:0-3716 GCA_964430315.1 uncultured Planctomycetaceae bacterium | reverse complement strand
TCCCGCGGTGCTCCGTCAACTCTACAACGACCAGTACGCCGAAGGGCGGCGACGCCTGCGGGAGTACCTGGATCGTGCAACCCGGTGGCAGAGGCCGCAACCATGACTCGTTGGAAGTTCTGGTGGCTGTTCCTCGGCGCACTGCTTTTGGTGCCCTACGCGATCCTGTTCGTGACCGGATCGCTCTGGCTCTACGAGTACGGGATGCTCTGGTGGTACCTGGCGATTAGCGTTGCCGTGTCGCTGGCCAGTTCGGGCGTGATGCACTGGATGCGGAACTACGCGGCGGCCCGTGCGAAGGAGGAGAAGTCGCCTTCCGGCCCGCTCGGACTGCCCAGCGGCGGCGACGCCGATCCCCATTGGCCGCCCCTGGCCAAACAGGCGTGGGACCGGGTGCAGGCGATCGCCGAACGGGTCGGAACGGAAGACGTGCCGCTCGATCAGCCGGAGCGCGTGTGGCAGATCTTCCACGAGGTGCTCCAGGCGGTCGCCCGCCAGTACCATCCCGGGGCCTCGCAGCCGGAGCTGGAAACGCCCGTGCCGCACGTGCTGTGGACCGTGGAGCAAGTGGCGCGAGATTTGCGCGAGGCGTTTTCGGAGAACGTGCCGGGGTCGCATGTCTTCACCGTCGGCGACTTCTGGCGCCTTACCCGGTTGACCCATTGGTATCGGCGGTTCTACCTGCTCTATCGCGTGGTGGCGGCGGGGTTCAACCCCGTGTCGGCCCTTATGAGAGAAGTCCGCGACGCAGCCACCGACAAGATGCTGGTCACGTCCACCGGCGACGTGAAGCAATGGGCCGTCGGGTTCTGCATCCGCCGTGCGGGGTTCTACGCGATCCAACTCTACAGCGGCCAGCAGGAATGGGACGTGGCCGCCCTGCAAGCCTTCCGGAGCCGCGCTTCGCTCGCCGACCTGCGGCAAGCTGCTGCGGCCGACGTGCCTCCGGGCCAGGAGCCGCTGCGGATCCTGGTTGCGGGGCAAGTGAAGGCAGGCAAGTCGAGCACGATCAACGCCCTGTTCGGCGCGACCCGCGCCGCCGTCGATGTCATCCCCTGCACCAGGAACGTCGAGCCCTACGTCCTGGAACGCGACGGGATGCCGCTGGCCATCCTGTTGGATACGGTCGGATATGAGGCCGCCGGCTCGGAAGATAATCCCTTCGGGCCGCTGGAAGAGGAACTGCTCCGCTGCGATCTCGTGCTCGTGGTGTGTACGGCGCTTTCCGCGGCACGGGACGCCGACCGCCGCACGCTCGACCAGTTGCGGGCATTCTACGCAGGCCACCCGGATCGGGTCATGCCGCCGGTCGTGGCGGTGGTGACGCACGTCGACCAGCTTCGCCCGGCCAACGAATGGAACCCGCCCTACGATTTGACCCGGCCCGCCGGAACCAAGGCCCGCAACATCGCCGAGGCGGTCCGGGCCGTCGAGGAGGACCTCGGACTGTCGGACAAGGACCTGATCGTGCCGGTGTGCCTGAGGCCGGGAGCGGAGTACAACGTCGAGGAAGGGCTCGCCCCCGCGATTCTCAACGTCCTCCCCGGGGTCCGAGCCGCGTGCTACCTCCGCTGCCTCCGCGAGTTCCGCCAGTCGGCCCATTGGCGCCGGCTCTGGCAACAAGCCCGAGGCGCCGGCCGCACGCTGCTCAAAGTGAGCAGGGCGTGGTTCCGGAGGAAGAAGAGGGATTAGGGATTAGGGATTAGGGATTGGGGATTGGGGATTGGGGATTGGGGATTAACGCGTAGGGTGCGTGCTTTGCACGCACCTTCCACGGCCGCAACTACCAAGACGCCTGCAACACCGAACGGAGGTCATTCCTATGAGGCAACGTAATCGACGAGAGTTCTTGGGAAGCGTCGCTGCCGGGGCGATGGGTTTCGCCGCCGCCCGGCGGGCCGCCGGAGCCGAGAAGAAACTCCGGTTCGGGGTGATCGGCGTCGGCTGGTACGGCATGGTCGACGCCCGGGCCGCCCTCAAGGCCGGCGGTTGCGAGATCGCCGCCATCTGCGACGTCGACCGCGAGCACCTCGCCAAGTCGGCCGATGACTTGGAGAAGCTCCAGGGTGCCCGCCCGAAACAGTTCAAGCTCCACGACGACCTGCTGGCCCTCGACGGCCTCGACGCCGTCATCCTCGCAACCCCGCCGCACTGGCACGCCCTCCAGTTCCTCGCTGCCTTGAAGCGGGGAGTCGATATCTACTGCGAGAAGCCGATCGCCTACGACGTGCGCGAAGGCCGGGCGATGGTCGAAGCCGCCAAGAAGTCGGACCGCGTGGTGCAGATCGGGTTCCAGCGTCGCGAGAGCAAGGCGTTTCGGGCGGTGAAGGAGTACATCGAGTCGGGCCGCGCGGGGAGGATCGTCCAGGTTGACGCCCAGATCCACTACAACGCCAGCCCCAAGGATGCCACGCCGCAGCCGCCCCCGCCGTCGCTAGACTGGGACCTCTGGTGCGGCCCCGGCCCCAAAATTCCCTACAGTCCCCAGGTAGGCCATCTGAACTGGCGATTGGAGCGGACCAGTGGGCACGGGCATCTGGTCGACTGGGGGATTCACTGGATCGACGCCTGCCGCTTCGTGCTCGGGCTGGGGATGCCCAAGCAGATCACCGCCGCCGGCGGACTGGTGGAACTCAAGGGAAAGATCACCACGCCCGACACCCTCGCCGCGCATTTTGAGTTCGATCCTCTGCCCATTGTGTGGCGGCACCGCATCTGGGGCGCCGAGGAGTTCGACCCGGCCGTCTCTAACGGCATCTTCTTCTACGGCGAGAAGGCGACCATCTTCGCCAACGACTCGAAATGGGTCGTCATCCCAAGGGGTAAAGGCAAGGACCGCCAGGAATTCAAGGCCGAAGGGGACCAGGGACTCGACCACATGGCCGACTTCCTCGCGGCCGTCCGTTCGAGGAAACGCCCCTCCTGCCCGATCGACGACGCCTATCGCTCCACGGCGACCGTGCAACTGGGAATGATCGCCTACGAAACGGCCTCCACCGTGCGCTGGGATGCTGCCGCCGAACAGATCCCCGGCAACCCGCCCGCCTCCTCGCTCCTGAAGCGAGAGTACCGCAAGCCGTGGGTGCACCCGTATAGGGGTCAGGGGTCAGGAGCGTAGCGGGCGGGCTTGCCCGCCGTTCAGCCGCCGCGGCAAGAATTGGCATCGGCATCAAAGGAAAGCCCCAGCGCCCGGAGACGCCGGTCGAAGGCATGGTCGAACGCCGCCTCCTGCTCGGCGGTGAAATACGCGGCCGAATCGCCGACGCGTCCCTTGCGCAGAAACGAGTTCATGGTGAACCCTCGTTCCCACATCACCTCGGTGGCGTGGTCGAAGAGCATCTCGTGCTGCTTCATGTAGTGGAACGAACACCGCTCCAGAATGCGGGGCATCTCCTCGGCGGGCACGTTCAGGCCGCAGAACTCGGCGATCTTGCGGATCGCCCCTTCCAGATCGGCGATCATGTCTTCGTATTTCAGGAAGAGAACGTCCGGCCGGTTGCGGTGCTTCCACCAGCCGCGCACGTGCTGGAACCACGAGCCGTAGACGACCCAGCCCCGCAGGAAGTCCTTGAAGAACCGGTCGAAACTGCCCCGGTATCGAAAGTGCGACTTGTAGAAGTGGAAGAACGAAACCGCCACGTCCTTCCCGTTCCTCGCCACGTAGAGGTACTTTCCCTTCCGCTTCGGCATGAACAGGTACGCCAGGTGGCTCTTGA
>CAYSGY010000528.1:2842-3731 GCA_964430315.1 uncultured Planctomycetaceae bacterium | reverse complement strand
GGTACGCCCCGGCCGCGTCCCACGCCTCGGCGATGATCTTGGTGTCGGCCAGGAGCGGGTCCTCGCCGATCGACTCGACGACCGGCGTGTTGGGCAGCAGGTTCCCACTCCGGTCCCGGCTGAGGATCGAGGCCAGATCGAAACGGAACCCGTCCACGTGATAGTTGTGGACCCAGTAGCGGAGGCAGTGGAAGATCAACTCGCGGACGATCGGATGGTTGCCGTTGAGCGTGTTGCCGCAGCCGCTGTAGTTCTTGTGCCAGCCTCCGTGATTGAGCATGTAGTAGACGCGGTTCTCCAGGCCCTTGAAACTCAGGATCGGACCTTCTTCGTTTCCTTCGGCGGTGTGGTTGAAGACCACGTCGAGAATCACCTCGATCCCCGCGCGGTGCAGGGCTTGCACCATTTCCTTGAATTCCCGCACCTGGCAGCCCGGCTTCTCGCCGGACGCATAGCCCCGGTGCGGCGCAAACAACGCCAGGGGATCGTAGCCCCAGTAGTTGCGGCGTTCCGGCTCATTGCCGAGACAGTCGTTGATCGGGAACTCGTGGACCGGCATCAACTCCACCGCAGTCACGCCCAGCGACTGGAGATACGGGATCTTCTCGATGACCCCGAGGTACGTGCCGGGCCGCTTCACCTTGCCGGTGCGCGACCGGGTGAACCCGCCGACGTGCATCTCGTAGATGATCGTCTCGGAGAGTGGGCGGCGCAGATGCCGGTCCTCTTTCCAATCGAACTCGTCGTCGACCACGACGCACTTCGGTGGGCGGAGGATGCCGTCGGTGGCGGGAAGGAAGTTGCCCGCCAAGGCCTTCGCGTAGGGATCGATCAGGCGGGCCTCCGGATGGAAAAGGTGCCCCACTTCAGGGGCCTAAGGGCCGTCCGC
>CAYSGY010000528.1:0-2813 GCA_964430315.1 uncultured Planctomycetaceae bacterium | reverse complement strand
AAATGGTACAACTGCCCGGCCGTCATCCCCGGCACGAACACGCTCCACACGTCGCCCCAACGGTTCAAGTCGGCGTCGAAGTCGATGATCTCGCACGGGTCGGCGTCTTCCACCTTGCTGTAAAGGAGGACGCGCATCCTCGTGGCCGAACGGCTGAAGACGGTGAACTGCACCCCGTCATCGTGGAGGATCGCCCCATAGGGAAGGGCATGCGAAAATCGTAGCGAGGGAGGCCGCTCGAACATCATGGGGATTGCTGGGGAGCGTCCCAGGAGAAAACTCACATCCGCGGGATACCAAGCGTGCAAATCTGTAGCCATGCTGCATCCGTGAGCCAGTTCGTCGTTGCATCGCCAGAATACAATAGGACAATTGCAGCCCGAGCGTCAGGAATCCAGAACCTATTCTTCGGTAACTCCAGGCTGGAAATGGAGTTCCAGCGGGACGGCCCCGCCAACCGGCATGACCCCACTGCTCCGGCGACGACGGCGCCCGGTCGCGGCGACTTTAGGAATCCTAGAAGTATGTTGCCGCTGGCGGGCAATCCGCTCTGGGAGAATAAGAACGGACGGCAAGCCGCTTTCAGGGCTCGCCGTCCGGCATGAATTCGGTTCGATACAACGAGGATCACGAGATCACGAGATCACGAGATCACGAAAACACGAAAGTACGAAAGTACGAAAGTACGAAACGAACCCTTAGCGTCCGGCCGGCTCAAGGGGGCCTGACACTTCTCTTACCTTTCGTGTCTTCTCTCTTTCGTGCCTTCGTGATTGCCTCTCCTTCTTGCCTTTCGTGTCTTCGTGATTCTCTTTCCCTACTCTTCCTTCTTCTCCACCTTGTGGAAGACTTCGTGGCAGTCGTCGCAACTCTGGTTCAGGTCCGACATCGCCTTGTCGGCGGCCTTTGAGTCCTTGGTTTCGACGGCCTTGTTCAGGGCGGTCGCAGCGTCGCGCATCTGGATGCAGAACCCGAACCACTTGGCCACCTGGTCCTCGCTCTTGGCCTCCGACGTGTCGGCCATCGAACCCTGGGCAATGACAGCCAGGGTCGCCGAATCGCCCGCATTGTCCTTGGCCTTGCTCGTGAGCTTCGTGCCTCGGAGGTTCCGCTTGAGCCGACTATTGATCAAGGGGACCTGCTTCATCAGATCGGGAAGGGAGGCCGACTTGACCCACTTCAACTCGGCGGGGTTCCCGTCCTTGGAGTCCAACGCCTTCTTGACCGCGGCCACGCCCGCCTTCGCCGCCGAGAAGTCCTTCGCCTTGGCCAACTCCTGGGCCGCCTTGACGAGTCCCGGCGCCGCGGCCTTGTATTTGATCTCTTCGTCGTGCAAGCCGGCGGCCAGCGCCAGGAGAATCAGCGTATTCGAGTCCTTGGCCAGCTTGGCTTCGGCCTCCTTGAACTCCTCCTCCGACTGGACCGATTCCTCCAGCCGCTCCACGTATGTCTCGATCTGGGCGGCCACATCCTTGGCTGGGGCGAACGTGGAGACCTTGGGCGCTGCGGGCGGCTCGGCCGCCGTCGCCAACGAGGCCACGGCCGCGACCACCACGAACCCCAAAACCATGCGGGATGCCAGCTTCATCTTTCTCGTCTCCTTTCCACTCGACACGTTCTTGTTCACCGGGAAACCAGACTGGTTAGTGTCGCAACGGGCCAAAACAGTGTCAAGCGTATAGACCATTCGGGTGGATTGGCCTGATCTGAGGCCCCTGGGCCGCTTCTCCACCCCCCCGGGTCCGGTTAGAATCATGGCACCGATTCCACCCACCGGATCCAACGCATGGCGAAAGCAACCTACAAAGACGCCGGGGTTGACCTCGATCTGTACAACGACGCGATGGAGCGTTTGCCGCATCTTCTGGGCCGAACGCACACGCCCCGGGTCCTCCGGCTCGACCAGGGATTCGCCGGCCTGTTTCAACTCGATTTCGCCAGCCCCCTGTTTGCCCGGAAGTACCGCGATCCGGTCCTCGTCTCCTGCACCGATGGGGTGGGCACCAAGCTCAAAGTGGCCTGCATGATGGGCTCCCACCATACGGTGGGGATCGACCTCGTGGCCATGAGCGTCAACGATGCCTTGTGCTGCGGGGCCGAGCCGCTCTTCTTTCTCGACTACGTGGCCATGCCCAAGGACGACCCGCCTCTGTTGGAGCAGATCGTCCGCGGCATCACCGACGGCTGCCTGGACTGCGACTGCGCCCTGCTGGGCGGCGAGACCGCCATCCTGCCCGACCTCTACGCCCCCGGCGACTACGACTTGGCCGGCTTCTGCGTGGGCGTCGTCGAGCGCGAGGGGATCCTCGACGGGTCGGCCATCGCGCCGGGCGACACAGTACTCGGGCTCGCCTCGACCGGCCTCCATTCCAATGGCTACAGCCTCGCCCGGAAGGTGGTCTTCGACATCGCCGGGTTGAGGCCGGGCGATCACGTCGAGGAACTGGGCGCGACCGTGGGCGAGGCCATGCTGCGGCCCACGCGGATCTACGTCCGCCCCGTGCGGTCCGTGCTCCGCTACTACACAGTCAAGAACGTAGTCCACGGGATTGCCCACATCACCGGCGGAGGGCTGTTGGAAAACCTCGAGCGGATCGTGCCCGAGGGCGCCCAGGTCGTCATCGACCGCGGGAGTTGGCCGGTGCCGCCGATCTTCTCCTGGATTCAGCGACTCGGCGAGATCGACCAGGCGGAAATGGACCGGGTGTTCAACATGGGGATCGGCCTGGTGCTGGTCGTAAGTCCCTTCTACGCCGAGAGCATCCGCCACCAGCTTGCCCGGAGCCGCATCGAAAGCTGGCCCATCGGCCGCG
>CAYSGY010000527.1:0-3742 GCA_964430315.1 uncultured Planctomycetaceae bacterium | reverse complement strand
ACGGCGGGACGGTCGGCGGATTCGCGTTCTCGGCGGTCGAGAACCTGACCGGCGGGTCCAACGACGACAGTTTCAACTTCACGGGGGCCGCGGGATCGGTCAGCGGGACGATTGCCGGCGGCGGCCAGGCGTCGGCCGACACGCTGAACTATTCGGCGAACGGGGGCGGGGCGATCTCGGTGAACCTGCAAACCTCGTCGGCGACCTCGACGGGCGGTTTCAGCGGGATCGAGAACCTGGTGGGGAGCAGCAATACGGGCGACACGCTGACCGGGGCCGACGTGGCCAACACGTGGACGATCAACGCGGCCAACGGCGGGACGGTCGGCGGATTCGCGTTCTCGGCGGTCGAGAACCTGACCGGCGGCACGGGCGCGGACACATTCGCGTTCCAGGTCGGGGCCAGCCTTTCGGGGATGGTGGACGGCGGCAGTGGATCCGACACGCTGGACTACCAGTCCTACGGCGCCGAGGTCACCGCGAGTCTGACCACAAGCGGCGGCGGCACGGCGACGGCCATTTCCGGCGGCCTGGCCAACATCGAGAACTTCATCGGCTCCGCCCTCAGTGACACGGTCTCCGTGCAGCCGCTTGCCGGCGATGCCCGGAGCATCCGCGGCGGCGACCCCGCGGGCGTCTCGCCGGGGGATACGCTCAACTTCGACGCCATGGGACAATCCCTCGGCATCACCGATTCGAGCATGACGGCCACCGGCTTCGGGGCGGTCAACTACGACACAATCGAGACGCTCAACATCGGCAACCTCTCCGGCCTGGTGACGATCACCGGAACGGGAAGCGGCGACACGCTCACGGTCGTTCCCGTCGACGGCGATACCACCCAATATCAGCTCAACACCGGCCCGACCGTCTCCCTGGACGGCCTGGACCAGCTTCAGTTCGACGGCGGCGACGGGAACGACACGATGATCGTCGACTTCTCCACCGGCGGCGACCTGCTGGTTAACGGGATCAGATACGACGGCCAGGGCCAGGACTCCGTCCCCGGCGACGTCCTGCGGCTCTCGGGCGGCTCCACGACGAACAGCACCTACACGTTCGACGACGATCACTCCGGGAAGATCGATCTGGCCGGGGCCGTTACCGGCACGATCCACTACCAGGGCCTGGAGCCCATCGTCGACACGATGAACGTGGCCGACCGGGTCTTCACGTTCACCGGCGCCGATGAGACCATTACCCTCACGGATGCTGCCGGGACCAACAGCACCCTCGACTCGACCCTGGGGGAATCGGTCACCTTCGCCAATCCGACCGCCTCGCTCACGATCAACAGCGCCAGCGGCACGGATACGATCAGACTCTCCTCGATCGACGGCGCGTTCGATGCGGACCTGACCGTGGTGGCTGGCACCGACGACACCGTGGACTTCGACACCGCCGTGCTCGACATCGGGACCGGCAACGCGAACATCACCGCGGGGAGTATTGACTTCTCCGCAGGCGGGATCAGCACCTCCGGGAACGTCACCCTCACGGCCAACGGCGCAGGCGGCGTCTCGGCCAATGCGGCCGGCGTCGATGTCGTCGCCGATGTCCTTACGATCGACGCGGCGGCCGGCGGCATCGGCATCGGCGGCGGCAATCCCCTCCGCACGACCGTCGCCAGCCTCGATGCGACCACAACCTCAACGGGCTCCATCTCGATCCTCGAAACGGACGCGATCGTGCTGACGGACGTGGACACGGCGGACGGTTCGATCACGGTCACGGCGGGCGGCCAGATCACCGCCACGGACGTGGCGTCGCTGACCGACGCGGACGCGAACGACATCAGCCTGACGACGACGGCGGGGAACCTCGTGGCGGGGATCATCAACGCCGGGGCGGCGGGCGACGTGACCCTGAACGCCGCCGGCGCGATCGCCGACGCGAACGGAGCGGCCAACAACATCACCGCCGACGATCTCGTGATGACCGCGGCCACGGGAATCGGCTCGGCGGCCGATCCGCTGGAGACCCAGGTCAGCAACTTGGAGGCCGACGGCGGCTCGGGCGGCGTGTTCGTGGTCAATACGGGCGCCCTGACGATCGGGGACATCAGCGCGATGGTGGGAGTCTCGGCGACCGGCGGCGACATTTCCGTCACCGCGACGAGTCCCTTGACCGTACACGAGGATGTTGTCGGCGCGGAAGATATCACGTTGACGGCAGGCGAGACGGCGGCTGCCAACGACTTCCTGACCGTCGTTACGGGGGTGACCGTTCAGACGACCGGCGGCGACATCACGTTGCAGGCCGGCGACGGAATCAGGCTCCAGGCCGCGGATCCGGCGGTCCCGGCCCCCGCCACCCGATCGACGGTGTCGGCCTCGGGGACGGTGACCCTCAACGTCGGCACTGCCGTGGCCGATCCCGATGGCAGTTCCTCGGAATTGGCGGGCACGATTGCGACCACCGCCCAGATCCAAGTCAACGGCGGGGCCGGCGACGACGTGCTCGCGATCCGCGAGGCGGCCGTTCTGCCCGATGCGCTTGGGCTGAAGTTTGAAGGCAACGGCGGCAACGACGGGATGAACGTTTTCTTCGCATCGGCCCACCCCCACCAGAACCTGATCTTCGAGGGGGGCGACGGCGACGACTCGCTGCGGATCGAAGGGACCGAGGTCGCCGATGCGTACTGCGTGAAGGACGCCCTGCACACGGTGCAGTGGGCGAAGACGGCGGCGACCGCCGACATGGCGTGGTTCCTCGTCGTCAAGGCGTACACCGCCGTGGAGAACCTGGCCATCCACACCAAGGCGGGGGCCGACTCAGTGACCTTCGGATGCGCTGCGGCTGCCTCAGGCCTGAAGACCATGACGGTCGACGGCGGCGGCGACAACGTGCTCGACGGATTGAAGATCGTGGGAACCCAAACGACCCACGTGCCGGCGGCAGGGGAAGACGCGGCCGCCGATAAGTACGATCCGAAGGATCCGAAGTTCCCGGCCAACTTCTTCGACGACACGATCATGGTCGACGGCGTCGCGTCGGGCGTGGTCTACGGGACGATCCCGAGTTTCGGTGTATCGAACATCTCGCGGTTGCAGGTCTTTGGCGGCGATGGGAACGACCGGATCGTCAACAACACCGGCGTGGCGTCCTTCCTGGTCGGCAACGCCGGGCGGGACCTCCTGGTCGGCGGCACCGGCGATGACGTCCTGATTGGTGGCATCGGCAAGGATTGGCTCTGGGGCAACGTTGGTAGCGACGTCCTGCTCCCGGACCACGAGTACACGCCGCCCGCCGACCCCGACGCCGCGGCGCCCTATGGCTCGTTTGCCGTGGTCAACGGCAAGAAGGGAGAGAAGGGCGATAACGTCGACGGCGACCGCGCCTATGCCGACGGCTACGACGCCGCCTCGCTCAAGGTGAGGAAGGCGGGCATCGATCAGGCGGCCTATTTCGGCAGCGATACGCTCCGCCGGGTCGAGAAGCTCAACGGCAAAGGCGGGAAGCTGACGATCGACATGTGGCTGATGGCCGGCAACAACCGGTTGACGGCGAAGGACTTGGCCGCCCTCGAGAGCCAAATCCTCGCATCCAACCTCGTCAAGCCGTTCCCGAAGTGCCCGGCCGTGACGCTCGTCGGTTCCTCGTTCGTCCAGAGCGAAACCCTGGCGGCCGTCGATCATACCGTGGTGTCGGTGGCAGGCCGGCCCGTGACCATCACCCAGGCCGATTTGCTCGCCGGGGCCACCGGCACCGACTTGTCCGCCTTCGTGGACGAACCCCTCCC
>CAYSGY010000526.1:0-3743 GCA_964430315.1 uncultured Planctomycetaceae bacterium | reverse complement strand
TTTCCAGCGGATCGCGCACAGAGACTCGGCCGCAGCGGCGTCTCACCATGGCATCAGTCCACCCCCCAACTCGTGATGTCGTCTTCGTTCCCGAACACACCGTCGGGGCCGGCGGAGGAGATGTCGGGCATGTCGGGATCATGCTGGCCCGGATGGACGTACTGGTAGGGCCGTCGCCAGGGGTCCAGTGGCACCTCGCGGTCGAGGTACGGTCCGTTCCATTCCCCCTGGGCTCCACCGCCGGGCTGTATGCGGAGTCCGTCGAGCGACGGGGGGAAGTCGCCCATATCCAGCCGGTAGGCGGAAAGGGGGCCTTTGAAGGCCCGGATCTGGGTCTTGGCCGCGTTCACGTAGGCTCGCCTCTGCATCGGCCCGTAGGCCGTGACCGCCAGCGAAGCGATGATCACGAGGATCACCAGGACCAGCAGCACCTCGACCAGGGTGAAGCCGCCCCGGCGTTTGCGATCCCTTCGGTTCGTCATGTTCGCGAATCTCCTTTCAGTTCAAGGCGGTGCGAGCACCGCCGCGAAACGTCCGATCCGCGCGGTGCGAGCACCGCGGCAAAACAACCCTCTCCCAACCCCCAACCCCCAACCCCCAACTCCCAACCCCCAACTCCCAACTCCCAACTAAATCGTCGTGCTCATCTTAATCACCGGCAGCAGCAGCGCGATCACCAGGACCAGGACGACCGAGGCCAGCAGGAGGAGCATGATCGGCTCCAGGAGCCGCACGACGATGTCGAGCTGCCGCCAGGTCCGGCGCTCCAGGGACTCGGCGATGTCGATGAGGACCTTTTCGAGCGTGCTGGATTCCTCGGCCACGGTGATCATTTCGATGACGGTGGGGGGGAAATGGCCGCACGCGGCCAGCGGTCCGGCCAGGCGCTGCCCGGCGGAAATATCCTTGGCCGCCTCCAGGATCGCGGTGCGCAGCACGCGGTTGCCGGCGGCGTCGGCGGCGATCTCCAACGCCCGCAGGATCGGCACGCCGTTGCGCAGGAGCGTTCCGAGCACGCGGCAGAACCGGGCGACGGCCAGGTTCAGGAAGACCGTGCCGGCCAGGGGGAGGCCGATCTTGAGCCGGTCGGCCCACAACCGCCCCGCGTCGCTGGCCAGCCACTGCCGCAGCGCGATGCCCGCCACCACCAGGACGCCGACGACCAGGAGGGCCCAGCGTTGCATCGCCGCGCTGACGCCGAGGACCAACTCCGTCATGGCCGGCAGCTCGCCGCGCTCGCGGAGGTTCTGGAACAGGCCATCGAACTTCGGCACGAAGAAGATCATGAGGAGCGTGACCACGATGGTGCCGACCACGGCCAGGAAGACCGGATAGGCCAGCGCCCCGGCGGTCCGCTTCTTGATGTCGTCCTGGGTCTCGGTGAACTGCGCGACCCGGGAGAGGGCCTCCTCGAGGAACCCGCCCTCCGCGCCGGCGCGGACCATGCTGATGGCCATCTCCCCGAAGACCCGCGGGAACCGCTGCATCGCCTCGCCGAGCGAGGCGCCCTGCTCGACGTCGTGGTGGACTTCGCCCAGCACGTCGGTCAACGTGGCCCGCGTGCTCTGCCGGCGGAGCACGTCCAATGCCCGCAGGAGCGGCACGCCGCTATGGAGGAGGTCGGCGAGCTGCCCATAGAGGGTCGCGAGGACCTGGCCGGAAATGCGTCCGTATCGCCGCGTCGCTCCTGCCTGGACCTTGCCCGCGACTTCCACCGGGAACAAGGCCCGGGCCGCGATCGCTGCGAGGGCCTCGCGGCGGTTGGACGCCGTGATCGTGCCGGTCACGCGAGCTCCGGCAGCATCTCGGGCGACGTAGGTGAACTCGTCCATAGCGAGAAGGATGAATTATGAATGCTGAAGGATGAAGTCACTTAACGTGAGACTCGGGCCTTGTGGTCTCATGATTTCGCACGCTGCAAACATCTACAAGAGAACGAGGCTGATGCACGAAGGGCTCGCTCAGCCGTCCGTCATTCATCGTTCATCACTCATCATTCCTCATTCCTTCATCCTTCCGACTTCATCCTTATCAAGTCGTCCCCCTTGGTGGCGCGGACGACTTCGTCGACCGTGGTCCGCCCGGTCAGGACCTTCAACCAGCCGTCCTGGCGGAGCGTCCGCATCCCTTCGCGGATGGCCGCCTGCTTGATCGTCCACGTGCTTCCGCGGTCGTGCGACAACTGCCGGATCGTCTCCGTGGTGACGAGGAGCTCGAAGATCCCGAGCCGCCCCCGGTATCCCACGTTGCGGCACGCCCGGCAGCCCGTCGCACGGTAGATCACGGCCCCTTCCTTCAACCGGTCGATCGGGAAGTCGGCGGGCAGCTCGTCGGCCTGCGGGCGGTAGGGCTCCTTGCACGCCGGGCAGAGGGTCCGCACCAGGCGCTGGGCCATCACCCCCTCGACCGTGCTCGACACCAAAAAGGGCTCCACGCCCATGTCGGTGAGCCGCGTGTACGCGCCCGGCGCGTCGTTCGTGTGCAGCGTGCTGAACACCAGGTGGCCGGTAAGCGACGCCTGGATCGCGTTCTCCGCGGTCTCCAGGTCGCGGATTTCGCCGACGAGCACGATGTCCGGGTCGTGACGCAGGATGCTCCGCAACGAATTGCCGAACGTCAAACCGATCTTCGTATGGACCTGGATCTGGTTGATTCCCTCGAGTTGATACTCGACCGGGTCCTCCGTGGTGATGATCTTCACCTCGGGACTGCGGATCTCCAACAGGGCGCTGTAGAGCGTGGTCGTCTTGCCGGAGCCCGTCGGCCCGGTCACGAGGAGGATCCCGTGCGGCAGGCGGATCAGCTCCTGGAACGTCGCATAGAGGTCGTCCTCCATGCCGAGCTTATGGAGGGAATACTCCATGCCGCCCTTGTCCAGGAGCCGCATCACGATCCCCTCGCCGTGGATCATCGGGATCACGGAGACGCGGACGTCGACCTCGCGGCCGGAGACCTTCAACTGGATGCGGCCGTCCTGGGGGAGCCGCCGCTCGGCGATGTTGAGCCGGGCCATGATCTTCAAGCGGCTGATGATCGCCGCCTGGAAACGGCTGATCTCCGGCGGCACGGGCTGCTGGTGGAGCACGCCGTCGATCCGGTAGCGGACCCGCAGGCCCGAGGCCTCCGATTCCACGTGAACGTCGCTGGCGTGCAGATCGATGGCCTCGCGGAGGATCTCGTTCACCAGCTTGATGACCGAAGGCTCCTGGGCCATCTCCGAGAGTTCGGAGCCGTCGCTCTCGACCTGGTCCAGGAGTTGAATCTGGTCGTCGGAGGTCTGGGCCATCAGGCCGTCGACCGTCTCGCTTCCGACGCCGAGGTGCGCCTTGATGAGCCGCCCGATCTCGCTGCGGCTCGCCAGCACCGGGATCACCGTTTTGCCGGTGGCGGCGCCCAACTCGTCGAGCGGATAGAGATTGAACGGATCGCTGGTGGCGACCACCAGCGTGCCGTTGCGCTTGCGGATCGGGAAGAGCCCTTCCCGGTGGATGAACCGCGGCGGGAACGCCTGCAAGAGCGTGAGGTCAATCGGCGTCTCGGCCAGATCGACAAACTCCAGGCCAACCGCCTCGCCCAACGCGCGCAAGGCGGCCTCCTCGCTTACCAGCCCCAGACTCACCGCGACCTGATCCAAACGAGCCCCGTCCGCCTGGGCCGCGCGCACCATGTCCAACTGGCGCTGGTCCAGCAATCCCTTCTTGAGCAGGATTTCACTAACCTCCATCGGCCTATCCTCTCGCCTG
>CAYSGY010000525.1:0-3752 GCA_964430315.1 uncultured Planctomycetaceae bacterium | reverse complement strand
TGTTCGGCCCTGACGCCCATGAGTAACCCTAAACTTGTGTGCAACAACGAGGCGTAAACGCCTGGGCTAGAGAAAAGCAGAAGCGAAGCGTCGGAACAAAAGCGGGAACAAGATATCAACCCGCTGGGAGTCGGGATTCGCTGAGTTTTTAGCAGTCCACCCCCGGCCCCTCTCCCACAGGGAGAGGGGATGTTCTCACTTGAGGCGATTCACCTCAACGTACTGCACTCCGCGAGCGGCCGGACCTTGCGCGACGGACGCTTCAAGACGCCCCGGGCCCAGAGGCAACTCCACCTTGCGGAACACGCATTTCGCTTCACCGGCCCGGATCGGCTGCCGAAGGGAAACGCTGCCGCAGGACAAGGTCGCTTCCGCGTCGGTTCCGGACGGCTCGAACTGGAGCGTGACGTCGTAGCGTGCCCGGGTGACGACCTTCACTTCCCAGTAGCCGAGGCCCTTGGGACCCCAACTCGCCGCAGGACCCCGCCAGTCCTGCCGCGTCAGCAGCACCGGGTTCTCTTGCGGGGCGCCGAGGAAAATGCGTGAGGGCGCGGCGTAGTCCCGGGCCCCGGTGACGTCGTTGAACCAGGCGTCGTAGGCCGCCTTGAGCTTCGCCACGCGGTCCGGTTCCCGGGCCGCGAGGTCGTGCATTTCGAGCGGGTCGTGCGCCATATCGTAAAGCTGGAAGGCGGTCTTGCCGTTCCACTTTTCGCCGGCCCCGAGCGGCTGCACGAGCTTCCAGTCCTGCGAACGGGCCGCAAACGCGCGGTAGCGCTCGGGCGCGTCGCCCCGGTGCCACTGGAAGCAGAGCACGCGGTCGGGCCAGGCAACTTGCTGGCCGCGCAGCAGCGGCGCCAGGCTCACGCCGTCGAACTTCACCTGCGGCGGCTTGGGCACGCCGCAGAGATCGAGCAGCGTCGGGGCCAGGTCGATGTGCGCGGCGATGCGGTCCACCCGGCGCCCGGCATCGAGGCCCGCAGGCCACCGGACGAAGCAGAACTGGTGGATCCCGCCCTCGAACGTCGTCCCCTTCCAGCCCTGGAAGCCCGCGTTGTAGCCGCGGTGCTGCTGGCAGCCGTTGTCGGAGAAGTAGACGACGATCGTATTGTCGGCGAGCTTCCGTTCGTCGAGCTTCGCCAGGAGCCGGCCCACGTTGTCGTCGATATTCTCGACCATGCCGTAGACGCGGGCAAGCGTGTCGGGGTCGTTCTTCGCTGGCATGGGATGCCCGCGGTCCGGGAACGCGGCGCGGCCAAAGTCCTTTCCCTCGTAGCGGCGGCGGTAGTCGTCCGGCACCTGATGCGGCGAGTGCGGGCAGTTGAACGGCAGATAGACGAAGAACGGCCGGTCGCTCTTCTTCGCGATGAACTCGATCGCCGCGTCCGTGATGACGTCGCTCACATAGCCCTTGGTCTTCACCCAGGCGCCGTTGTGCCGCAGCGTGGCGTTGAAATAGGCGCCGCGCTCATCGACCGGGTCGGGCGAATCGCCGGGCTGTGCCAGGCCGCCGCCGTTGAGGACCAGCGATTCCTGAAACCCCTTGTCCATGGCCCGCATCGGGTAGTTGTCGCCGAGGTGCCACTTGCCGAAGATGCCCGTCCGGTAGCCTCCGCGGGCGAACATTTCCGCCAAAGTCGTTTCGTCGGGGTGCATCATCGAACGGCCGAGGTACGTGTCGGTCACGCCCGTGCGGTAGTTGTAGCGTCCCGTCATCAGGCAGGCCCGCGTGGGCGAACAGACCGGCATGACGTGGAAGTTCGCCAGCGACACGCTCTGCGAGGCAAGGCGGTCGATGTGCGGCGTGCGGATCACCGGATTGCCGGTCACACCAAGCTCGCCGAACCCCTGGTCGTCGGTGAGAATGACAACCACATTGGGTGCACCGGGCTCTCCCGCCGGTGCCCCGTGACTCCACAATCCCAGTATGAGAAGAGCCGGTGCAAAGGTGAGGACTCGTGTCGAGGATTGACGTAGGAGGATCGCCAGTCGGCTCCGGGGTGCTGCTTCCTGGGTTTCTCGTGTGGCGGTGTTCATGGTTCACCTCTGGCCAGGGGGCTCGGACGGATTTCCCTTGCACGTGCCTTCGTACCGCCTTCGGACGCAGGGGGCAGGAATCTGCGACCGCGGGGGGCCCAGGCTCGCCAGTATCGTGCGTCCCAGAGCCATCGTCAATTCTCGTCCGGGCTTTTCCGAATCGTTGGCGAGGGCGCGGCATGGATGCCATCGCCTGAAACGCTGGCCGGCGCCGCTACGGATGCCGACGCGTGGTCGGAACCGCCGGACCCGCGAGAAAGCCGGGACCACCCCCCTATCTCGCCTTATGGAGGGGGTTGTGGGCTTGCGAGAGTCTGGTATGATAAGGCGTAAGTTGCTCCTTTTCATGGCTGGCGTTCGCTACCGAAAGGAGTCACGCCATGCTTGCCATTGCCCCGGGATGGGAACTGCGGGTGGACCGCGGGCCGAACTGGCTCTGGGTCAGGATTGAGCGTCCCGAATCCTACTGCGTCGACACGCCGCCGCTGGCCGACGAAGTCTGGACGCAACTGGAGTGCCACTTCGTGTACCGGCTCGTCCTCGAAATGGACGACCTCCAGTACTTGGACAGCTACCTGATCGGGCAACTCGTGCTGCTCGACAGGCGGATCCGCGAGCACGGTGGTCTGTTGCGGCTGACGGGCGTCAGTTCGTTTAACCGCGAGGTCCTGCGGACCCACGGTCTGGACGGCCGGTTCCCGATCTACGGAGACCTGACCGACGCCTTGATGGGTGCCTGCCCGCGCAAGCCGCGTTAGCCGTTGCCGAGCCACGCGGGCATGGCGGCGGGCGGCGGGAGTTGGACGATCCACGCCTTGCTCACGGTGGGCATGGCCAGCACTTCGGCCAGGGCTTCGGCCGGGGGCTGGGCGTCGAGCGACAGCACTCCGATGGCCACCCCGCCCGGCTTGTTGGTCTCCCGGCCCACCGACATGTGGGCGATGTTGACCCGGTGTTTGCCGAAAATGCCTCCCACCTGGCCGATCACGCCCGGCACGTCGCGGTGGATGAAGATCAACAGGGTGCCATCGAGGTAGCTTTCCAGGCGGCAGTCGCCCTTCTGGACCAGTCGGGGCATGCTGTTGCCGAAAAGCGTGCCGGAAGCGATCGCGGTGCGGTTCTCGCTGGCCACTTCGGCGGTGATCATCGAGCTGAAATCGGTCAAATCGCTCGATCGCTCCTCCACAAGCTCGATGCCCCGCGCGCGGAGCAGGACCTCGGCGTTGACAATGTTCACGGGCGATTCCAGGGCGCGTTCCACGAGCCCGGCGGCGAAGGCCGAGGAGAGAAGCCGCGTGTCCTTCTTGGCCACCTCGCCGCGATAACGGAGCTTGCAGGCGGTCGGCGGCGCGTGGTCGACTTGGGCCAGCAGCAGACCGAGGCGGTAGGTGAGATTGAGCCAGCCGCGGAGTTCTTCCAGCGTCTTGGGGTCCAGCGGCGACATATTGACGGCCTGGCGGATCGCGCCGGTGGTGAAAAAATCGAGGAGGAGTCCGGCGGCCTCGACGGCGACGTTCGACTGGGCCTCCTCGGTGCTTGCGCCGAGGTGCGGGGTGCAGAGGACGTTGGGCATCCCGAACAGCGGGCTGTCGGTGCAGGGCTCCGTGGCATAGACGTCGAGGGCCACGCCGCCGAGTTGTCCGCTTTTCAGGCCCTCGGCCAGCGCGGCCTCGTCGTAGATGCCGCCGCGGGCACAGTTGACCAACCGGGCCCCCTTC
>CAYSGY010000524.1:0-3761 GCA_964430315.1 uncultured Planctomycetaceae bacterium | reverse complement strand
CTGTGACATCTGCGGCAACGACGTCTTCCGCAGCAGTTGGAAGGCGAGCGGCGTGGAACGGCAAGCCTTCGAGCCGCCGGCGATGTGTGGGCTGGGAGGCAGTGCGGGCAACGGGGCCGGCTCGCCGCCGACTGCCGCCTCGGCCACACCGGAGCAGGAAGCCTTGATCCAGACGATCACCGACCGCGTCATGGCGGCGATGAAGAACTCCCGGGGCTAGCGGCCTCTTCCTTCTTGATCTCGAAGATCTCGCCGCTGAGGTCGAAGCCACCCGGTCCGGCGGAGGCGGCCTCGGCCTTCTCCGGTTCGTGCCCGGCGGCGGCAGCGGGCTCCGTCGACGGAGTCTTGGCCGCTTGCCCGGTCTTCGGCCGCTTGAGGAAGGCGATCCAGGTCATCGTGCCTTTCGGGTCCTTGAAGTAGAAGACCGACACCAGTTGCCAGCCTTCTTCTCCGAGGGCGTTCATTTCCTCGACCAACATGACCTCGCCCTTGCGCGAGATGGCCACGTGCTCCCACTTCTGTTGGGCATGGACGACTGCGGTCTTCATGGCGAATGAGCCTCCGGGACAGGCATAGGAAAGGGCCACCGTGGCGGCTACGTTCCCACTCAGGCTACACCACTTCGCGTGGCGCAGCCAGTCCCCGTCCTTCCGCGAGTCCGGCGAAGCACGCTACCCGAGGTCGAAGTCCGTGTCGTCGTCGGCAGCGGTCTTCGCCGCGGGGGCCGGCGGCTTGGCGACCTGGAGCTTCTGGGGAAACGTATCGCCCAGTTCGAAATCGAAATCCTCCTCCGCAGGGGCCTGCTTCGGCTTGGCCTTGGTCTGTCGCGTCTGGAGTTGTGCGGCCGGCGCGGTCTCGGCCAGTTCGAAATCGAAATCGTCGGAAAGCTCGACGCGAGGCTTGGCCGGGGCCGGCTTCGGAGAGCGCGGAGGCAGGGGACGTTTGGATGGAGGAGGGGCAGACGCGTCCATGTCAAAATCCGCATCGCCTCCGGCAGATCCGGTAGCGTTCGGGGCTTGAGAAGGCTTGGCCGACGGTGGCACCGCCATGGGTACCGCGGCGGCCTCGCGCGGAACGGGCCTTGCCGCCTGGCCGGAAACGGGCCGTTTCAGAATGGCCGTCCATGTGAGCATGCCCCGCACGTCGCGGTACTGGGCCGCGCTGACCAGTTCCCAGCCCTCCCGGCCAATCTCGTTAAGACCTTCGACCAAGGCGGCCTCGGAAACTCGCGTAAGGCTGTGGTATTCCCAAGTCATCTGCACTGCATTCCCCGGAGATGTCATGGCCGTGGGCCTCCTAACTCGCCACCACGCGGTGCCGGACCGCGAGTAAACGTCTGCGGGCAGAACTGCCCCCGGGGACGACCGAACGCCGTCCCCGACTCCAGTGTACCAGGTTCTCCTCAATACAAACCAGATGGCTTAGGCAGATTTTCCGGAACCCCCACACCAGGGGGTGCCTGCGGCCGCCGCGATCGCTCCACCCTTCGCGCGCTTCCGCTTCGCCAAAGGCGGCCTTTCCGGGCCATCCCGTAAGATAGCATCGTCATTCGCCGCACGTGCGGGCCAGTTCACGAAGATATTCGAGGGCCTCATCCAGGTCGGCGACCATCACCCCTTGGACCCGCCCTGCCTGATCGCACCGCGCCAGAAGTCTCAACTCCTCATAATCCTCCGAGGATTCCAGCCGGTGCCGGGCTCGGACCCCGAGCGTGCCGTCACGCAGTGCGTGGGCCTCTGCGTGATGTTCGATAAGCCACGAGGTCCGGGGCGTGATGAACCCCTCCAGGGCCTGTAAGCCGGCGGCGACGTGTTCTTTCGGGTCGATTGCCTTCCCCACGTCGTGCAACAGCGCCGCCAAGAGAAATTCCTCGTCGTAAGGGAGTTCATCCCGTGCCAGTTCGAACACCTGGAGGCTGTGGTAGAGGGCATCGCCTTCCGGGTGGTGCCGCGGATTCTCTTTCACACGCTCCAGCGGCAGGAGGAGCATCTGGTAGATCTGGAACCGGTCGATCTGGCTTTCCGCTTCGAGGACGGCCTGATCGAGGACCGCTTCGGGATACTCCTCCCGCAGCAGTCGCTCCAGTTCCGCGATGCTCGCCCGTTCGATCGCCTTGCCCGTGATCGAACTCTTGAACACGTAGTGGGCCTTGTCCGAGGGATAGACCGTCAACTCGACATCGAACCGGTCGCGGAGGTGGATGTGCGTATAGAGTTGTTCTTCGCCCGCCTTATGGACGAGCTTCCGCTCCACGTCGTAGACGATACCTTCGGATTCCAGGAGCGAGGTGATCGGCTCCAGGGAATCGGAGAAGAGGTGGACGTCGATGTCGGACCCTTTGCGCACGTGTCCGGTGAGGGTGCTCCCGATGAGCCGCGGACGGAACCTCCAGAGGAGCCGCATCAGGCGGAGAGCCTCCAACCGCATTTCCCGGAGGTTCCGGTCGCGGCCGTCGCCCTCGTACATCCGCGCCATGACCTGGACTTCGTCGCGGATTTCGCGGTTGCTGGGCAGATCGCCCGGCTTGAAGTCGCTGCCGGCGATCCGCCGGGCGGCCTTCAGCTTGGCGCGGAAGTACTCCGACTCCTCGCGCGTGTACATGAGCCGGGCCGCCTCCCATGCGACCCGACGGCGAAGCTTCACACTCGACATCGATTCCGCGCCGGGACTGCGCCGACGCTATAGAGGGGCATCATTTGAACCTAACATACCCCGCAGCCGCCTTGCCTGCAAGCGTTTCCGGGCGATGGGACTTGACGGTACGTTTTTGGGGCGTACCCTTGGCACCTGGGCTGGCGTCCAGGCCAGGTGACCTTGCATGATCCCGGGAGGGCGAGGCTCCTGCCGAGCCGTCGTGTACCCCTCAAGACGTGCGATGGCCGCAGGCTCGGCAAGAGCCTCGCCTTCCCAGGACTGTGAAACCCCCTTTGGTCCATTCCGGAGTGCATCATGGGATACAGCTTTCGCGAATCCGGCGTCCCGAGCGTCGATGCGGAGAGGTGCAAGGGCTGCGGCCTGTGTGTCCGCACGTGTCCTGAGGAAGTTCTCGTGATGGACGACGGAAAGCCGCGGGCAGTGGCCGGCACGTTCCTGGGGTGCATCGCCTGCGGGCATTGCATGGCCGTCTGTCCGACAGGCGGCATCACCGTGAGCGGGCGGGGGCTCCGGCCCGACGACCGGATCGAGTTGCCGCCGCGCGACCGGCAGGCAACCCTCGAACAGTTCGAGGCCCTCGCCGTTGCCCGGCGGAGCGTGCGGCGGTTCAAGCTGGAGGATGTCCCCCGAGAACTCCTGGAGCAGGTGGTCCGGATCGCCTCTACCGCGCCGATGGGCATCCCGCCGAGCGACGTGGGGGTCGTCGTCTTCTCTCGGCGCGAGCAGGTTCGGGCCTTTGCCGAAGACGCATGTGCTTCTTTTGAGAAGGCGGGTAGGTTCTTCAACCCGATCGTGCTGGGCCTCATGCGCCCCTTCATCGGCAAGCCGCAGTACGAGGTATTCCGCGACTTCATCCGGCCGTTGCTGCTCCTCCTGCCCGAGATGTGGAAGCAGGGACGCGACAAGTTCACCTACGACGCGCCCGCCCTCTTGCTTTTCCACTACGGCCCGATGACCGATGTGACCGACTGCACGATCGCAGCCACCTACGCGATGTTGGCGGCGGAGACGATGGGGCTGGGCTCCTGCATGCTCGGGACCACCGTGGCCCTGAGCCACGCCAAACGCCTGAAGGCCAAGTACGGTATCCCCCCTGAGAATAAGGT
>CAYSGY010000523.1:0-3765 GCA_964430315.1 uncultured Planctomycetaceae bacterium | reverse complement strand
TTCTCCGGCGATTCGTCGCCGGCCCCCAAAACCATGGCCGAATAGCACAGCCCCGCCAAAGTGACCAGGCCCCACCCAATCGCCCACGCAGCCCGACTACGCCCCCATCGGCCGGCGTGGCAGTTCCCAAGATATGCGATCGCGCTCACCGACGACATGGCTGGGCCTCCCGAAGCAACGGTCCCACGTGTCCCTAGGTCCTTCGGGGCCGTCGCCTCCAGGAAACGGCCTGGAAAGACCCCTCGATGGACCTCGGCGGATCGCCAAATCTTCTGAGTCCATTCTAACCCCGGAGTAGCACACATCGCCAGGATATGGACGATTGGAAAACCCGTAGTTTGGGGGGGAGTCCTCTGAGCGCCGCGTCCGGCCTTCGCCTGGAGTCGCGATGCAACTATAATCCAGGAAAACCTCTTGGACCTGTGGAGTGAATTCTCAGTGAGGATCATCAAGTATCCCCATCCAACATTGCGTCATCGGTCGAAGCCCCTACGTCGGGTGGATAACGAGTTACGCGGCATGGTCCGCGAGATGTTGGACCTTATGTACGCCCAGGAGGGGGTTGGATTAGCGGCCAATCAGGTCGATCTTCCGTACCGGCTGATCGTGATGAACGTGAAGGCGGACCCCTCGGCCAGGGAGGACGAATACGCCTTCATCAACCCGGTGATCGTTCAGCGCAGGGGTGGGATGGAGGAGAAGGAGGAGGGGTGCCTGAGCCTGCCGCAGATCTTCGCCCCGGTCAAACGTTCGCGCAAGATTGTGCTGAACGCCTACAATCTGGCTGGCGAGGAGGTGACCTGGGAACTTGAAGGGATGGTTGCGAGGGTCGTGCAGCACGAATGCGACCACCTGGACGGCATCTTGTTCATCGACCACCTGAGTCCGGCGAACAAACTGGCGGTCAAACAGGCCCTCCAGGATATGGAGGCGGCCTTCCGCGGCGAGCGTCAGCGGGGCCTCGTCCCCGACGACCAGCTTATCTCCGCCCGGCTAAGCGAACTGGAGACGGCCCGCACGTAGGGCAGGTTTCCCGACTCGTCCGCCGTCTAGCGCGGGTCGGAGAGGATCGCTGAAGAGTCGGCGGATTCCTCTTCATGGGCCATGAGATAGGAACGGAAGCTCGCGAGGACCTCCTTGGCGCGATGGACGACTTCCTCGCGGCGTCGCTCGCGGTTTTTCTCCGGGGCGACCTTCACGCGAATGCGCGTCTGCGACCAACCGCTCTGACTTGCGGCGTCACCGTCTTTCCCCACGCCCTCCTCCTCGGAGAGCCGGATGTCGACGCGGAAGACGGTCGGACGGTCGGAGAAGCGGCGCGTGGGGAACGAAGCGCCGCCCTCGACGGTCAACTGGACGTAGTCCCCGTCGACTTTGACGATCTTGGCCCCGTGGTCTGCCACGAACCCGCGGAGCTTCTCCACGGCCATCCAAAGCGGAACCGAGGTCACGAGGGATTGCTCGACCACCATCGACGCTTCGCCCTTCGGGTCGCGTCCGGAGGCGGGCGTCGAGGCGGACGAGGAGGCGGACGAGGGCGGATCGGCCCCGACGCCGAGTTGGACCACCGTGTTGCGTCCCTTCTCCTTGGCAAGGAGCAGGGCGCGGTCGGCCCGGCGGAGCATGCTCTCGGCGGTATCGCCGGGTTGGACCTCGGTCACGCCGAAGCTCGCGGTCACGACGCGGCCGCCGAGCTTGGGATGAGTGATCTGGGAGAGGGCCTTGCGCGACTGCTCGGCCCGCCGCGTTGCGGTGGCGTTGTCGCAGTCGGCGCAGAGCATGACGAACTCCTCGCCGCCGTAGCGGGCCACGAGGTCGCCGGGCCCGCAGCCGCTTCGGAGCACGCTGGCCAGGGCCTGGATCACGTCGTCGCCCGCCTGGTGCCCGTAGGTGTCGTTCACTCGCTTGAAATGATCCAGGTCGCAGATCATCAGGCTGCACGTGACGTGGTGTTCCCGGTGGGCCCGGATGAACATCTCGTGAACGCGGTCGAACTCGGCGCGGTTGGCGACCTGGGTGAGCGGATCCTTGGTCGCTTTCTCGTAGAGGGTTTGGCAGCGTTCTTCGAGGGAGGCCTCGGGCGAGGCGTCGTGCAGGAGGAGGACCGCCCCGAGCGCGGTCCCGTCGGCCGCGGTCACCGGGATGGCGTGGCTGTCGACGGAGACGGGCCGCCCGGCGCGGCCTGCAATGGTCAGCCGCCGCAACGACTGCACGTGGGACTGGATGACGCAGCGGATGGGGCAGTCCTGATCGAGCAGCCATTCTCCCTTTTCGTTCTGCATGTTGAGAAGGCTTGGAGACCAAGGGTGCTGGAGGACGCTTGAGCCGGCGATGCCGGTCAATCGCTCGGCCCCGCGGTTCCACTCGGTGATACGCATGCCGGCGTCGATGAACACCACCGCGTCGTGCATGTTCTCCAGGAGTTTCTTCTCGAACCGCTGCGCGGTGTCGGCATGGCCCGGCGGCGCGGGAACGTCGCACAGTTCCCAGAAGGAGTCGGCGGTCTCCGGGGCCAGGTCGTGCAGCCAACGCTTCGCCACTTCCCGGCGCAGAGACGTCTGGTCACACACGCGGTATTCGGCGAACTGCTGGACGAGGCGGGGATCGAATTGCGTGCCGGCCGAGTCGAAGAGCTCCCGCATCGCTCGCTCCTGCGACACCGCCCGCCGGAACACCTGGTCCGTCGTCATCGAGTCGAAGGCCTCGGCGATGGCGATCATGCGCGCCCCGGCCGGGATGCGGTGCTCGGCGAAGCGGTAGCCGCCCTTGGAGCCGTTGTACCAGGCCCCCAGGTTCTCCACGATCTCCAGAATCCTCGGCTCCGCGCAGGCGTGGCGGAGGATCTCCACCGACATCCGCCGCGACTGCTGGATGATGAGGGCCTCGTCGCGGGTCAGGGGGCCGGGTTTCAGGAGGATTTGATCGGGCACGCCGACCAGTCCCATGTCGTGCAGCAGGGCCGCCACCTCGACTACATCGCGTTCGTTGGGCGCCATGCCGAGCTTCGTGGCCCACGCCGAGCAGTTCAACGCGACTCGAAGCGAATGGCTCGCCAAGGCGGCATGCCGGCAACGCAGCGCTGCAAACAGGCTGCTGGCGATCCCCAGCCGCACCTGGGCGAGTTGGTTGTCGACGTGCGTGCCCGGCAAGGTCGTCGGGGCTGCGGCCCGCGGCTCGCCGCGATCGAGTTCCGCCAGAAGGCGGGCCAATTCCGCGACGCCCACGGCCACGGGCGGTTCGGCCGACCGCGGCGCCTTCGCAGGTGCCCCGGCGGTTGGTGACGAGTTGCTTTCCGGCATAGGCGGATATCGCGTGACAAGCCCGACACGATCGAAGAGAAGGCTCGATCGAAGGTTCGACGCGGATCTCCCGAGAACCCGTAAACCTCAAACCGAAGGTCTCCCCGCGTCGGGAGACCTTCGGTCGACGATGCTTCCCGGTCGCCGGACCGGTCCGCATCGCGTCCCCTATTCCGCGGAGCGGCAGGGACTCCCACTCTATGCCCTGCGAACCTACTGCTCCGCTAAGAAAGGCTACGTCGCAAGCCGGCCGGCGTCAAAAAAGGGAGCAGGGGAAGCCCCGGACAGCCCCGGCGCCCCCTCGCCCGAACGTTGCCGAAAGGCAACCAGTAACCATTCCCAGGCTGGGGACGGGCTCATTTTACGGCCCGCCGGCGCGCAGCCCTCCACGGAGCCTGACCGCCGAAAAAGGGTTCATCCGGCTGAAGCGTACCTGGGGGCGCTGCCCCCAGACCCCCGGGATTTT
>CAYSGY010000522.1:0-3769 GCA_964430315.1 uncultured Planctomycetaceae bacterium | reverse complement strand
TGGAGGTCCTTTCCCAGGTCGGGTTCAAGGGCTCGCAGCTCTTCGGCGAGCGCGGCCAGCGGTTCGTCTGGGCCGTCTGCGCGGTCATGCTCTTGGGGTTCGGACTGAAGTTCCTCTACGACGCCGGCAAGGAATCGTTGCCCCGGTTCTTCGGAGGCGTCTCGACCTTCTTCGCGGCCCCGCCGGGCGATCTTGTGGCGCGGCCGACGCGCGGTATCATGGCAACCGGACCCTTGGGAGATCACGATGGAACTTCGTCCGCTTGGCAACACCGGGATTCTGGTCTCTCCGATCGCCTTGGGCTGCTGGCCGATCGCCGGGATGACCAGCCCGGGGACCAACGACGCCGATAGCATCGCCACGATTCAGGCCTGTTTCGATCTCGGCATCAACCATCTGGACACGGCCTTCTGCTACGGGCGCGAGGGGGAGAGTGAGCGTCTGATCGCCCGGGCCCTGGGGCGGCGGCGGCACGCGATGGTAATCGCCAGCAAGGGCGGGCTGCACTGGGACCGCGAGGGGAAACAGGCCCACGACGCCTCGCCCGCCGCCCTGCGCCGTGAGTGCGAGGAGAGTCTGCGCCGGCTCCGAACCGATTACGTCGATCTGCTGTACCTTCACGCCCCGGATCCGAAGGTGCCGGTGGCGGAGTCGGCCGCCGCGCTGCGACGCCTGCTCGACGAAGGGAAGACGCGGAGCGTGGGCGTGTCGAACGTGGACCTGACGCAACTGGAGGAGTTCGCCTCCGTATGCCCGGTGGCGGCCTTCCAGCCCCCGTACAACATGCTCCAACGCCAGATCGAGGCCGACACACTCCCCTGGTGCCGGCGACACGGCGTTGCCGTGCTGGTCTACTGGCCGCTCATGAAAGGGCTGCTGGCCGGGAAACTCCGCCGCGACGAGACCTTCGCCGCCGACAGCCGGCGCAAGTACCCGATGTTCCAGGGCGAAGAGTACCAGAAGAACCTCGACCTGGTCGAGCGATTGCGCTCGATCGCCGCCGAGTCGGGACACACGGTCGCGCAGTTGGCGATCCACTGGACGATCCATCAGCCGGGCATCACGTCGGCCCTGTGCGGGGCGAAACGCCCCGAGCAGCTCCGCGACACCGCCAGCGCGGCGGGCCGGCATCTGAGCGACGCCCAATCCGCCGCGATCGACGAGGCCCTGGCCGCCCGCGGCACGCCGCTCGTCCGAGTCCCAGTCTGAAGGCCCCCTTCCCCGCAGCCACCATGGCCGGCATCGGCGCTCGATGTCTGGCGGCCGGCCGGGACCATCCTATCCGTCCCAATCGTAGATCCGATACGTCTTCAGACGTTTCGCTCCGCCTTTTTCCAGACTGCCGCGGGAGAGGGCGTTGGATTCGGCAACCCACGAATACTCGCACTCTTCCAGGCCCCAATCGACCCCCAGGGGAACCATCGCGCGGAGAAGCACCAGGCCGATGCCCATGACCTGGTACTCGGGCAGGACGGTCGCAGCCACGAGACGGATCTTCTTGATCCGACGCCGGTTCCAAAGGAGCCGGAGGAAGCCGAATGGGAACAGGCGGCCATCAATCGCCTTGATCCGGGGATTGTAGTCCAACAGTCCGAAGGCCGCGCCGACGAGTTTCCCGTCGACTTCAGCCGCGACGGCGAGTTCGGGGACCAGAAGCCAGCGAAGTCCCTGGGCCATGTGGCGGGCCTCGGCACGCGACATGGGCGTGAAGCCCCAGTGCCTGGCCATGGCGCGGTTGTAGATGTCGATGAACGCCTCAACATCCTCGACGAATCGCGAGCGATCCAACGCCCTGACCCGGACATTGAACCGCTCGACGATCTGCTCGCTGATCGGTCCGAGCTTCTCGCTGCTCCGTGGAAGCATGTTCTTGTCGCCGTAGTAGGCGTACAGGTCCTGCACCTTGCGAAACCCGAAGTTCTCCATGAGCCGCGGATAGTACGGTGGGTTGTAAGCCATCATGATCGTCGGCGGTGAGTCAAAACCCTCAACGAGCATCCCGGGCACGTAGTTGATACCCGGGTTCATCGGCCCCCGAAGCGCGAAAATGTCCTTCTCTGCGAGCCAGGACTTGACGGCGTCCAATAGGGCGTTGGCCGTCTCCTGGTCCTCGACGCACTCGAAAAATCCGAAGAAGCCGCGCCGGTCGGCATGGCACTCGATGTGGTCGTAGTTGAGGATCGCCGCCACGCGGCCACAGGCCTCTCCATTGCGGTAGGCCAGAAACGTCTGCGCCCGGTTCCGCGTGTAGAACGGGTGATCCCGGTAACCGACCATTTCCTCCTGGTCCGTCCGAATCGGCGGGATCCAGCGAGGGTCGCTCCGATAGAGACGCCAGGGGAAGCTGAGAAACTGCCGTCTCTCCCGCCGGGTGGAAACGGGGGTGACCACGATTTTCGACATGAAGCTCCCTCCACTCATGACGGGAAGCCGAGCCGACACTGGCGACCCCGCGAGGCGTTGCGTGGAGGTCTTTGGCGGGCTCCTCTCCAGGCCCCCCTCCCGAATCGACGCCGACTGTTGCACCTGCGTTGCGCGGAAGCCACCCCCCGCCAATGGGTAAATGAAAAAGCCTTGCGTAACTCGTTGTCACGCAAGGCTTTATTGAGTGCCCCCTGTAGGACTTGAACCTACAACCCTCTGATTAAGAGTCAGATGCTCTAACCAATTGAGCTAAGGAGGCGATCCAGAATTGCCCCGGCAGCACTTCATAATATCCGAATCGGCTGGCGACTCAAGGCCACCGAAGAGAAAACTCGTTCTGGGGATGGCCCCTAGGGTGGTGAATCACCCTCTGAAGGTGCGACAAGGACCGACATGCCGAGTTGACGCATCTTTCGGTAGAGATTGGAGCGGTGGAGCCCGAGTTGGTCGGCGGCACGGCTCATGTTTCCGGAGGAGTGTTCGATCGCGTGTCGGATGTAGTCGGCTTGGAACTGGGCGGTCGCGTCGCTCAGCGGGCGGGTGAAGTCGACGATCCCCGAGGCGGCCTGGCGGGGGGCGAGGATGAACGCCAGGTCCCCGGCGTCGATCCGGTCTTCGGTCGAGAGGTAGGCCAAGCGTTCCATCAGGTTGCGGAGTTCTCGGACGTTGCCCGGCCAACCGTGCGATAGGAGACGCTGTTGGGCCGCCGGGGTGATCAGCGGGAGCTTGCGGCGGGCCTTCTTGCTGAAATCGGTCAGGAAGTGCTCGGCGAGGATGACGATGTCGTCGGGCCGTTCTCGGAGAGGGGGGATTTCGACGGTCACCACATTGAGTCGATAGTAGAGATCCTCGCGAAATCGCTTCTGCCGGACCATTTCCGCCAGGTCCTGGTTCGTCGCGGCAAGGACCCTGGCCTCCGTGGGAATCGGCGCCGACCCACCGACCCGCACGAGCACGTGCTCTTCCAGCACGCGGAGCAGCTTGGCCTGGCCGCTGAGGCTCAGGTCGCCGATCTCGTCGAGGAAGAGGGTGCCGGCGGCGGCCAGTTCGAACTTGCCTCGCCGCATGTCGCTGGCGTCGGTGAACGCGCCCTTCTCGTGGCCGAACAGTTCGCTCTCGGCAAGCGTGTCGGGGATCGCCGCGCAATTGACGGCCACGAACGGCTTGTCGCGGCGGCGGCTCAGGTAGTGGATCGACTGGGCCACGACCTCCTTCCCCGTGCCGTTCTCGCCGAGAATCAGCACCGCCAGTTCGGTATCGGCGACGCGGCGAATGATGGAACGGAGGGCGTCGATCTGGGGACTTCTGCCGATGAGTTGGGCTTGCAGGGCCGCCTGTTCGACCA
>CAYSGY010000521.1:0-3776 GCA_964430315.1 uncultured Planctomycetaceae bacterium | reverse complement strand
CAACTTTTCTACTGGTGGCCGCTCGCGCTTCGCTCCGTTGAGCGTCTCGTGAAAACCTCTTTCGACCAGCCGCTGGCGGATCTTCTCGATAGTCTGGACACGACAGGAAAACGCTTCGGCGATCTTCTGGTCGGTCCAGTTCGGCCCATCCGCGTCTGCCTTGAGCAGAATTTGAGCCCGCCTGACCTTCTGGCCGGTCCCTTTCAGCTTCCCGATCACCTCCCGAAGCTCGCCCCGTTCCTCATCCGTGAGCCGAACGATATACTTCTTCTGCATGGAACACCTCCTTGTGCCATGCAGCATCCCCAATCTCTCGAAAGCGGACAACCCCAATTCTCAGCGGTGACGAAGCACTAGTTTTCGGCGGTTGCATGGCACGCCCTGAGGAATGGGGCGCGTGGTTGGATGTTACTGCGAGCTTCCACGCCCCTCGAACGCTCGGGGCTTGCCACCCGAAATGCGATCCCAAGCCACGGCTATTCCCGCGGCTCGGTCATCTTCTTGAAGACGTCCTCGCTGATCTGTCGGCCGGCGAGGGTTTTTTCGGGGATCGACTTGTAGAGTTCGGGGCGGCGGCCGGCGAAGAGGGCGGCGCGGAGGTCGGTCCGCTTTTCGGGGATGGTCTTGGGATAGTAGCCGGCCATGTAGCCTTTGCGCCCGGCCGTGCCGGGCTTGTCGGAACGGGCGAACCAGACGCCGCCGGCGTCGAGGTCCACTTCGGCCGTGCAGACCGAGTCGCACCAATACTGCGAGGACGCCAGGATGTAGCCGTAAGGGTCGATGACGTAGCTCCGCTGGCTCACGTCGGACATCGGGAAGTGGGCCGCGGCCATGGTCACGCCGTTGTCGATCGCTCGGGCCTGCTGCATCCAGAGGTTGAACACCCCCGACGCGCCCCACGACTGCGACGGGCAGAAGAGGATCTCCGCCCCCTGCAAGGCCAGCGCGCGGCTGATCTCCTGGGAATAGATGTCGCCGCAGAGGAGGATCCCCACCACGCCGAAGTCGGTCTTGAACACGGGCAGCTCGGTGCTCAGGCCGTATTGCGAGATGCGGTACTTGCCGATCACCTTGCCGTCGCGGTCCCAGAGATAGGCCCAGGAGGTTGCCCGGCCTTCCTGGTTGGGCATCCTCGGGTCGCGGAGCCCGCCGATGATGATGTAGGTGCGGTACTTCCGGGCCTTTTCGGCGACCAGGTCGAGCGTCTTCCGGCCGGGTTCGTTGTCGGTGGGCATGCCGAATTCCGACATCACGATCACGTCGCCGGAGCGGCTGCCCGCCTCGTCCAGGATCCTGGCAAAGGCCGAGTCGGGATCGGGATTGGGCCCGTGGTTGAACCCGACCGTCGCGATGCTCACCTTGATCTTCCGTTTCGGACCCTTGAATACCGTGGGCTTGAGGTCCGGCTCGGCCAGGTAGTGGAACAGTTTTCGGTCTTCCTTGAAGGTGAGGTGATAGATGTCCTTGCCGCGGGCGAGATCGACGGGGGCCACGGCCACGCCGGGCTGGAGGCCGGTGTCGGCCCGCACGATCCCCGACCGGTCGATCACGAAGGCCCGCCCCAGCGGTTCGCCGGTATACGACGGGTAGTTGCTGCACAGATAGGGCAGCTCGCCGCAGTAATTGCCGGCGGCCAGGGTCACGTGGTCGTCGATCGCGCGGACCCGAGAGAGGATATCGAGCGGGAATCCCTGCGGCACGGGATCGACCGCGAGCGAGGCGAGGATCAACTCCGCCCCGTCGAGCGCCATGACCAGCGGGACCTCGGGCCAGTAGAGATCGGTGCCGACGAGCAGGCCGACCTTCCCAAACGGGGTCTCGAACACGGGCAATCGGTCGCCCAAGGCGATCGGCTCGTCGGGCAGCTTGTGCGACTTGCGGTACTTGCCCGCGGTCGTGCCGTCGGGCGCGATCAGGTACGAAGTCAGGTACGTCTTGCCTACCTCGGTCTCCTTGAGATTGGCGACGACGTACATCTTGTGGGCCGCGGCCTTTCCGGCGATGGCCGCCAAAGCAGCCCGGGCCGATGGGCCGCCGTCGGTGGGCACGCACTCCTGGGGAAGGCAGACGATATCGGCCTGTTGGGCCGCGGCCCGGTCCAGCATCTCCAGCACGTGCTTCAGGTTGCGGTCCTTTCCGGTCCAAGAGAGCGAGACCGCGCACACCCGGGCAGGCTTGCGCCCCAGCTCCCCGGCGGGGCCATCCGCAGCCGTCAGTGCGATCCACAACGCGGCGAACGCAAGACCGAGGCTTGTCGGCTTCATCGGATTCCTCCTTTGCAAAGGCCCCTGGAAGTTGGGGTGACCGGGACGGACGTCAGTCTAACGGTCCGGGCTTGCGCAGGGCAAGCTGCCGGGCTGGAACGACGGGGAAGTCGCTCCGCGGGTACGTCGCAGGCTCACGCGATGCAGGGCTGCGAGGCGCCGTGCGAGTCGGCGAGGCCGGATGGCGATGCCCATGCCGACCCTCGGCTGGGCCGAGTGACGGCATGCCACGCCCGCCGGTTGTGGCGGGGCTCGAGGCGGCCTAGAATCGCGCTATCCGCCGGGTGTCCGTCCGGCGGAAGTGCATCCGGATTCAAGATCACATTCTGGCAGGGGCGCTTTCAGTCCTCGCAAGAAAGGAGAGAGGGAGTATGTTCTCAAAGCCGTGGCTCCCAACGTCGGCCTTGGCGGTCCTGTGGTTGGCAGGTCTCGCCGCGTCGAGTGCCGCTGGGGCGGAGCTGAAGATCTACATCGTCACGGACCTGGAAGGGATCAGCGGCGTGTTCAGCTTCGCCCAGACCCGCGAGCCGCTCACGCCGTTGAACCGGGAAGCGCGAGAGTATTTCATGGGCGACGTGGCCGCGGTGGTGCGCGGGCTTCGCGACGCGGGCGCTACGGAGATCGTCGTCTTGGACGGCCACGGCTCGCAGGCGGTGGTTCCACATCTCATGGAGCCCGGGGCCAAGTACCTCACCGGCGTGCCGAGGCCCGGCGCGCTTTGGGGCCTGGACCGCTCCTTCGCCGGCATCGTCATGCTGGGGTACCATGCCATGATGGGCACGCCCGACGGAGTGCTCAACCACACGCAGTCCTCGAAATCGGAGAACCGCTACTGGTACAACGGCGTCGAGTCCGGGGAGATAGTTCAGATGGCGGCCATTGCCGGCCATTTCGGCGTGCCGCCGATCCTCGTGACCGGCGACGAGGCGACTTGCCGCGAATCAAGAAGATTCTTCGGCGACAGTTGCGTGACGGTGCCGACCAAGCAAGGCGTCGCCCGGGAAGCCGCCTTGCTCTATCCCTTCGCCGAGACCCGCAAGGCGCTCTACGAAGGAGGCAAACGGGCGATCGCCGCGATTCCCAAGTGCAAGCCCTACCGCCTGGAACTGCCGATCAAAGCCAAGAAGCAGTACCTCCTTCTCGACGGTTCCCCGAAGCCCAAGCTCGTGACCAAGGAAGGCACGATCCCCGATGCCCTGCATCTCCTGGATTTCTGAATGAGGTTTCCCAATTCCGGGAGGGCGAGGCGTGGCACAACTGCCCGTCGCGGTTGAACAGGGCGAATTTGAAATAGGTCGTGCCCAGGTCAATCACGAGGATCGTGGCCACGCTCGGCTCCCGCTGTCTCCGCAGCCCAGCGGCCCTCCGCCGATCGCTTCCATGGTGGCCCAGCCGCCCTCGGCTGGGCGGAATCTGGAAATGGCGTCCTTTCCGCCCCAGGCACAGCCGAGGGCGGCTGTGCCACAAGCCGTCCGTTCTCGTTCCCACGCTCTGCGTGGGAACGCCCAGCGG
>CAYSGY010000520.1:0-3783 GCA_964430315.1 uncultured Planctomycetaceae bacterium | reverse complement strand
GGTTCCGTCGCTGGGGTTCGTCGTCTGGGAGCGGAGGCGCAAGCTGAAACCGGAGTACAAGGACCTTCCCGGCCCCTCGATCCGCGACCTGAGACTCTCGGGCACGGAGGTTACCCAGGAGGCCCGCGTCCCGCGGGTCGCCTATCTCGGCGACAGTGCCCCGGAGGGACTCGACGCCTGCCCGGCCATGTATGAGGCCGAGGTACTCATCACGGAACTCACCTTCGTCGCGCCCAGCCACCGCAAGGAGCGGATCCACAAGTTCGGGCACATGCACCTGGACGACCTGGTGGAGCGTCGCGACCGGCTCAAGAACGAGTTGATCGTGGCCGGCCATTTCAGCACGCGTTACCACGCCCGCCAGATCCAGTTCCACGTGCAAAAGGCCCTCCCCGACATGCTCGGCGGACGCCTGCGGTTGTGGATCTAGAGGGTGGAAAAGGACCGGGTGGCCCCGGTCCCTTTCCTTTCCTCTCCCTTTCCTTTCTCATTGGCCGTGAGGAGTCGTGCCGATCCGGAGCGGCGTGTCATGGCCGTCTGCCTTGGCGCGGGATTCCGCGTCGTTCAAGTCCGGTTCGTGATGATGGTGTTTGAGGGCGTGCACGGCCGCCTTCCGGCCAAAGGTCCAGAACAGGGCCGGACGCACGAAGAAGTCCAGCAGGGTGGAACTGAAGAGTCCGCCGAGGATGACGGTGGCCACGGGGTAGAGGATTTCCTTGCCCGGCTGACCGGCGGCGAGCGCAAGCGGGATGAGAGCGATGCCCGCGCAGAGCGCCGTCATCAGCATCGGTGCGAGCCGTTCGAGCCCCGCGCGCTCGATCATCTTCGGGGTGAACGACTCCCCTTCGCAGCGAGCCAGGTGCAGGTAGTGGGCGATCAGCAAGATGCCGTTGCGTGAAGCGATGCCCGCAAGAGAGATGAACCCGACCATACTCGCTACCGTGAGCGATTGGCCGGTGACGACGAGCGCCGCCACGGCGCCAATCGCGGCCATCGGCAGGGCGGCCAAGACCTGGAGGCTGAGGTTGAGCGAATTGAAGAGCGTGTACAGCGTCAGGATCATGCAGGCCAACGATACGAGGCTCAGCAGTCCGATCGTCCTGGTGGCCGATTGTTGGCTCTCGAACTGGCCGCTGTACTGAATGAAGTACCCGGTTGGCAAGGATGCTTGGATAGGGGCGAGCCGCTCCTGGATTTCCGCGACGAGGCTTCCCAAGTCGCGATCTGCGGTGTTGCATTGGACGATGATGCGGCGTCGCACATTCTCGCGGTTGATCGTGTTCGGCCCACTGGAGTCGACCACTTCGGCCACCGCGCTTAAGGGGATCTGGCCGCCGTGAGGCAGTTCCAGAGTCATGCGTCTCAACTGTTGCGGATCATTTCGGAACGGGTCGTCGAGCCGCACAAGAAGGTCGAACTTCCGCTCGCCCAGCACGATCTCCGAGACCACCCGGCCGTTCAGGGCCGTCTCGACGAGTTCGTTCACGTCGGCGGAATTGAGTCCATTCGCTGCGAGGTTGTCGCGGTTGAGGTTGATTCGCAACTGGGGTATTTCGATCTGCGGCTCGACCATCAAATCCTTCACGCCGCGGACACCGGCGATTGTCCGCTTGATCTCGTCGGCCTTGGCCCGGAGGATGTCGAGGTTGTCGCCGTAGAGCTTGATGCCAACCTGGGCCTTGACGCCCGAGAGCATTTGCGAGATCACGTGCTGCAAAGGCTGCTCGACCGCGATCGCCACGCCCGGCACCTGGGTCAACTCCTCGCGGATGTCGGCCAGGACTTGCTCGCGGGTGCGGCCCGAGTTGGGATCGAAGGTGACGATGATCTCCGAGATGTTGACGCCTTCGGCGTGCTCGTCCAATTCGGCGCGGCCCGTTCGCCGGCCGAAGGCGACCACGCCGGGGACCTTCTTGAGTCGCTGTTCGACCATCCCGGCCAGACGGTTGGATGTTTCCAGGGAGTTTCCCGGCGGCAGCACGACGTTGATCTGCACGCTTCCTTCGTTGAAGGGCGGCAGGAAATCGCGGCCCAGGCCCGACACGACGATGCCGCTGACCACAACGCCCGCCGTCACCGCTCCCAGCACCGGCCAGGGATGGCGCACACTGAAACGGATCGCATGCCCGACGAGCCACTTGAGCCACCCCAGCACGAGACTGTCCTTGGGGTGGCCCAAGACCTTGGCCCTGGGGAGCATCCAGTAGGACAGGACGGGCGTCACCGTGAGCGACACCACCAGCGAGGCGAGAATCGAGACGATGTAGGCTACGCCCAAAGGCGTGAACAGCCGGCCTTCCATGCCGCTCAGGGCAAACAGCGGCACGAAGACGAGCACCACGAGAATCGTGCTGAAGACAATCGAGTTCCGCACTTCGCTGCTGGCTTCGTACACCACGCGCAGGGCGTGCTTGGGATGAACGGCATGTTGGTTCTCCCGCAGCCGGCGGAAGATGTTTTCGACGTCCACGATGGCGTCGTCCACCAATTCGCCGATGGCCACCGCCAGGCCGCCGAGCGTCATGGTATTGATCGACATCCCGAACCACTTGAACACCAGGCCGGTGGTGACGATGCTGAGCGGAATGGCCGTCAGGGTGATGAACGTCGTGCGGAAGTTCAGCAGGAACAGGAAGAGGACGATGACCACCAGGATGCTGCCGTCGCGCAAGGCGTCCATGACGTTGTGGATGCCCAACTCGATAAACGACTTCTGCTGGTAGACCTCCGGATTGACGCGGATGTCCCGGGGAAGACTCCCCTCGAGTTCCTCGAGGGCGCGGGTGATCCGGTCGGTCAGCAGACGCGTGTCGTTGCCCGGCTGCTTGGTGATCGTCAGCATCACGGCCGGCTCGCCGTTGGCGGCGGAGTCCCCTCGCTTCACCTGGGGCGCCTCGACAATGCGGGCGACCTGCTGGAGAAGAACGGGGCGATCCGCGTCGGGTTTCACGACGACCTTCTCGATCTCCTGAACGCTTTGGAGCCGGCCGATGGAGCGGACCAGGTATTCGTGGCCACCGCGACTGAGGTAGCCGCCCGTGGCGTTGGCATTGCTGGCGGACAAGGCCCGCTCGACCTCGTGCAAGGTGACGCCGTAGCTTCGCAGGGCGTTCGGGTTGACGAGCACCTGATATTGCTTGCGTCCGCCACCCATCGTGATGACCTGGGCAATGCCCGGAATGGTGAGCAACCGCTGACGCACGACCCAATCGGCCAGAGTGCGGACCTCCATCGGCGACGTTTTGCCTCCCTCGCTCCACATCCCGACGATCATGATCTGTCCCATGATCGACGAGATCGGCCCCATCTGAGGCCGGACGCCCTCGGGCAGACGTTCCGCGGCCAAGGCGAGTTTCTCGGCGACGACCTGACGGTCGACGTAGATGTCGGTACCCCAGGCGAACTCGACCTGGACGACCGAAAGCCCGATCCCCGAGGAACTGCGGACGGCCTGCACGCCGGTCGCCCCGTTGAGGACCGATTCCAGCGGGAAGGTGACGAGCGTTTCGACTTCTTCCGGGGCCAGCCCCGGGGCCTCGGTCATCACGGTGACACGCGGCCGGTCCAGGTCGGGGAACACGTCAATGGGCAGGTGGTAGAGTACGTAACCGCCGTATACCAGCACGACCACGGCGACCGCAATCGTCAGTAGCCGATACCGCAGCGAGAAACGGATAATCGCGTTCAGCATGGCTCAGAGTCCAGGGGCGAGAGTCAGGAGTCCAGAGTCGAGAGTCGAGAGTCGAGAGTCGAGGGGCGAGGGGCGAGGGGCGAGGGGCGAGG
>CAYSGY010000519.1:0-3788 GCA_964430315.1 uncultured Planctomycetaceae bacterium | reverse complement strand
AACCGGCTGCCGCAGGTTCTGCGCAGCCGTCGGGTAGCGGCCAGGCCGCAGGGACAGAGGCCACGACCTCCAAGGAGAAGAAATCGGCTCCCAAGAAAACGAAGGGCGCGAAGACGACCAAGCCCCGAGGGCGTTTGCCGAACTACTTCAGCGGAGTCGTCACGGACGAGCAACGAGGAAAGATCTACGCAATTCAGAGCGAATTCGATCCCAAGATCAAAGAACTCACTACCAAGCTCGAAGCATTGAAGAAGGAGCGGGACGAGAAGATCCTCGCCCTCCTCTCTCCCGAGCAGCGGAAGAAGATCGACGATCTGAAAGCGGCCGCGAAGAAGTCGCGGGAAGAGAAGTAAGGCCGCCGCTGACTCCTGAGAGGACGCGGCTCCCTCGGCGTCCAGACCGTAACCGGCGACGCCGTCGTTCCCCGCCGCAGACGTCCGGAGGATGCTTCGGAGGGACGTGTCCCTCCTTATCGGAGCGACACGACCCGCTTGCGGCCATCGTCTTCAATGAGGATCTTGTCTTCGCGGGCAAGCCAGCCTAGGGCGAGCATTACCACGTCCCGTGGCTGAACGGTGGCTTTCACGACCTTGGCCAGGGTCATTGGGCCGTTGGCGTGCAGCATTCTCCAGACCACCCCGGCGGTGTCGCCGACACGCTCAATCCACGAGTTAGGGGGGGGCGAAGCCATGGCTTCCTCCTTATGAGAGAGACAACCCATCCATCCCCTGAAATCCAGACCAACACGCGCCTCGATTATAGGCAGCCCCCCGCCATCCTCAAGTTTCTGTAGGCAGGAATCTCACGCGATCGTGTCGGCGCGGTGTCGGACCACCAAGTAAGGTCGTACCGATTGCCGCTTGCCTCGGAGCCGGATTTCAGGAAGGGGTTCACACTCGACGGTGCTGTTGCAGAGTTCGTGGGTGGCGGGTCCGATGACGATCTGTCCCGGCTCGGCGACCGACGATTGCAGCCGGCTGGCCACGTTGACCACGTCGCCGACGACCGTGTAGTCCTTGCGCATCGGCGAGCCGATGTCGCCGGCAAGGGCGGTGCCGGAATTCACGCCGATCCGCATTCGCAGCGGCTCCCCGTTGGGGCCGGTCAAGCGGCTGTCGCCGAGGAACTGCTGCATCAGCAGGGCGGCCAGCACCGCCCTTTCCGCATGGTCGGCTTGCGGCACGGGGGCCCCGAAGACGGCCAGCACTCCGTCGCCGAGGAACTTGTCGAGCGTGCCGTCGTACTGGAAGATGGCGCGGGTGAGGTCCTCGAAGACGCGGTTCAGGATCGACACGGCTTCCGCCGGTTCCCGGCTCTCCGCCAGGGAGGTGAAACCGCTCAGGTCGGCGAAGAGGACGCTGACCTCGCGCTGGGCCGCGAGCATCGTTCCGTCCGGGGTGTCGATGCTGGCCACGATCTGCTCCACCACCCGCGGCGAACTGTACCGCGAGAGACGCGCAAAGACGGCCTTCTCGCGGTTGACTTCGCCCCGCAGACGTGCTTGCACGATGCCGACCGCCGTAAGCATGCCCAGGGCCGCCAACAGTTCCAGGTCGCCGGCGGCAAACGGGTTCTCGTCGCCGCAGGCGTCGACGTAGATCAGCCCCTCGACCCGCCCCGCGTGATACAGCGGCGCACACATCGCCGCGCGAATCGCCATGGTGAGGACGCTGGCCGCCAGGGAGAAGCGGCGGTCGGACCGGGCGTTCTCCACGAGCATGGCCTGTTTCGAGCGGATCGCCTCGCGGGCGATGCTCTGACTGATCGTGATCGACTCGCCCCGGGCGAGGCCCTTGCTTCGGGCCACCTTGGGGATGGCCCGTTCGGCCTTCTCGTCGCAAAGACAGACGAAACCGCGATGGGCCGGCAGGCAACTCATGGCCACGTCGAGCACGCTTCCGAGCATGTCGTCGAGGTCGTCGCTGGTGAGCAGGACCTGGCCAACTTGCTGAAACAAGGCGACAAGGGACATCCCGGCGCGAGGCAAGACCGGCTCTTTCGGCGCTGCCTCCGGGGACGCCTTCCCGCGAGAGGCCTCCGCCTCGGCGCCGGGCAGCGTTTCCATGGCTTGGGCCTTCTCCGGCCGCAAAGGACGGCCCATGCGCCGCTCCAACTCCTCGACGCCGATCGTCATGCGGACCCTGTCATCCGCGGACGGCTCGCCGAACAGCACCTCCTCCTGCCTGGGCGCCGCCGGCGGCACGACCTCGAACTGGAGAACCGTCGCGCCGCCTCCCAGGATGATCCGGTCGCCGTGCTTGAGCCGCTGGACGGCGACCCGCCGGTGATTCACAAACGTCCCGTACCGGCTGTTCAGGTCGGAGATGACCCAACCGTCGCGGTCGCAGTTGATCGCCGCATGAACGCGCGACACATCTTGCGCCGTAACGACCAGATCGCAATCGGGGTTGCGCCCAATGACGACGCGAGGTTGGTGGAATTCCCGCGTCTCCATCCTGCCGTGGAGAGAGTATGCCAATCGGAAGGTGCTTAGGCCCTGTGTGGTCACTTGTCCGTGGCGGGTTTGGCCGGGGTCCGGCCCTTAAGGTTCCAGGCCGCGAGCCATCGGGTGCTGATCGGGGTCAGGCCGAACTCGGTGCCGAGTCGATCCTGCAAGTCGGCCATGTGTCCGGCGCCGTAGAAGATGGCGAGCTTCTTGTTGCCGGCGTCGATCTGCTTGCGCAGCACCTTGAGGGCCGCCTTGTTGCGGTCGGCAATGATCGCCGACCCATTGGGACCCTCGATCGCCCGGATCGAGCCCTCCAGGTCCAGGAAGTCCTCGGCCAAGACGTGTTTCAGTGCGAGGGCCCGGTTCTTGTCGAACAGTGCCATCAGCATCCGCACGTCGGTCGTTCCGGAGCCTTTCTGGTCGGCCATGGCGTGGCCCATGACGCGGGCGAAGATTGTCCAGAAGGATTCCCCCCGCTGGCGCATGGCGTCGGCGAGTTGCTCGCCGGAGAGGTCGGCGTGAACCAGGTTCTCCCTCGTGTAGTCCACCGCCCGAAGCTGGAACTCAAGATCCAGGACCCGCGTCATTGCGTTCTGCAACACGGAGACGGGATGGCTGCTGCCCGCTCCTCCGCCTTTGGGAATGCGGGTACCCGGCGGGGCGACCAACTCATAGAGCACGGCGTCGTACTTCGTGAAGAGCCGGTTCAACTCTTCGTAGTAGGTTCGATCGGCCACGTGGACCGCAGCCACCAAATCGACGGTGGGGGCCGTTTGCCCGCAGTCGCGAGGCACGCAGGTGACCACGGCGGTTTCCAGGGCCAAGGGCTGCTTCTTCGGATCCCGGGTCAGGCGGACGAATTCTGTCTTTTCGCGGGCCGTTGCACCTGGCTTATCGGCTCGGACACCGGCAGCCCATCCGATCGCCCAGATGGCGGCGACCGCTGCCACCGTGAGTCTCTTGGGCCAGAAGTCTCTGCGGAACAGCATGGGATGTGCCTCCGTCAACGGACGCGTCGCCAATGGACCGTGCCGCGTCCCGAAAAGCTCACCTCGGCCACCGAGGCGCCCCGGCCGGCGGCCCCCTCGTCGCTCAATCCGCCCTGCTACTCTCGACGGCTGCAAGGCAACAACAAAGCCTAGTATAGAACCTCCCCACCCGGAGTACAAATCGAGGCCGAGTCCGCCAGTCTGACACCACGCAAAGGGCCGGGATATAACACTATCAGGCTATGTAGTCCCCCCCGCAGTGGTGTATCTCCGCACCGCTTAACGAAGCTAGCCCTCCACAACATGTGATTCGCGCCCTACCTGCCCACACCGCGGGCTGGCGGGTTTCA
>CAYSGY010000518.1:0-3799 GCA_964430315.1 uncultured Planctomycetaceae bacterium | reverse complement strand
CCTTCCACGGCCACGAGGCCCGACTGATAGGCCACCCCTTCGGCCCGCACAATCGGCACGCCCAGATCCTTCAGCTTGCCCTCGACGACCGGCTGCTGGAAATCGACCGCCAGACGCACGAGGCCGCGACGCGGCTCTTCCAGGAGGACGTTCCACCGTCGCCGGCCGCCGGCCATTTCGGCGGCGAACTCCTTGACCTTGGCGTCGTCGAGGGCCCGGATCGACAGGGCCGCCGGCGTGTCGGCCGGCAGCGACAGGCTGAGCTGCCTCGCCCGGGCCTCTTCGATCTGGTAGGCGATTTCCGCGTGGACGCCCAGGGCGTCGGACTCGACGCGGAAGAAGGAGACGGTGCGGACCGTCATGCGCGGCCGGGTCCGCTCGACGGCGAGCGTGGCCGCGTAGTCCTGCCCTTCATAGCGGTAGGCCAGGCTGGTCTGCACGCCTCCCAGGCCGTAGCGGGCCTTTTCCGTCTCGTCCAACGGCGTGAGGGCTTGGAGCTTCTCCGGACGCACGATCATGTCGTCGCGGGCATCGACGGCGATCGCCCCTTGATCGCGGGTCGCACCGGCCACGGCGAACTTGGGAAACGTCACCTGCTTCGCGGCCCAGGCGTCGAGCCAGCCGGCGGGCGTGGCCCCGGCCTGGAAGTAGACGCGGCACTCCTGATTGGCCGGCACCCCTTCCGGCAGACGCACGCGGATCCGCCCGGCCTTGTCCTGCCCGTCAAATCGCTCCAGCGCCAGCGGCTTGCCGTCGCCGCCGGTCACGCTCGTGAGATGCCAGCCGGCGGGGACCGAGAAGTCGAACCCAAAAAGCCGCTCGACCTTGGGCACGAGCAGGAACCCGCCACGGAGGTCCTGCGTGCGGTCGCCGAGGGTCAAGAGGACGTTCGTGATGACCGACAATTCGGCCGGGGGCCGCGTGAACTGGCCGGCGAGCGAGAAGTCGGCCTGCGGGGCGTAGTAGGCGACCACCGGTTTCAGCGGCGGGGCCCCGGGATCGGCCCGGAGCATCGTGGCCGGGATCGCCGCCACGAGCACCGACGTATCGACCGGGATGATCCCCTGGGCCGCCAACGACTGGGCGCTGAGCCGGTCCTCGGCCAGGAGCCCGACCACCGCCGCCTGGCCAACCACGTCGAGCGGCTCGAGCTTCGGGAACGTCCACTTTTCCAGCGGCGGCGGCATGCGCACGGCCGAGATGCCCAGCACCACGGTCTGCACGGTCTGCTCGCGGAGCCGCACGTCAAGGACGCGGCGTGGGCCGTCGCGCTCGATCGCCCAGCGGGCCAGAAGCGGCGAGGTCACTTCGGTGACGTCGAACCCCTCGGGCACGACGAAGCGGAAGCGATCGACCGCCTGGTGGAGCACGGCCAGGGAGACCGTGGCATGGAGCCGCTCGTAGGCCTGGGTGACTTCATCGACCAGCACGCTTCGTGCAACGACGGCCCGCTGCCGGCGCTGGAGTCGGCTGTTGAGCGACATCCCCAGGGTCATATCGCCCGCCTGCGGCAGCAGCTCGAACCGGGTCACGCCGGCCGCGGCATCGACCACCCGGCTGACCACCGCGGCGCCGCTTTTGACTTCCACGTCGCCCGGCACGGTGAGCCGCAACCGGTTCGCGGCCGGGTACGGGAAGCGGAAGGTGAGCCCCTGCTGGGCTACGGCGGTCTCGAGCGTGGCGACCATGTCGAGCAGCAGCGTGTGCCGCCCCTTGCCCTCGACGAAGAGGGTCAGCTTGCTGTCGGGCCCGCGGCCGATCGAGGCCCCCCGCCCGTCGAGGCTCGCACGGCGGAGCCCCACGCCCGACAGGTCCAACGCAAGGGCATGGAGATCGTCTTCGAGCACCTCGATCGACAAGGTCCCGGTGAACTGGGCCCGTTCGTCCTGGACCGTCCCCACGTAGTCGGCCGCCACGATCATGGCCGGCTGCGGGGCGTGGGCCTCCGGGGCCTTCTTTGCTTTCTTGAGCAGTTCTTCGTACTGCTCGCGAGTCAAGAGCACGCGCTGCGGCTGGTTCTCCAGCAAGACGTTCAAGTCGGCAAACGGGACGAAGATCTCGCGCACCACCGGCTCGGGCTCCGCGGCGAGGAAGGGAGAAGCGGAAGGGAGGCCAAACGCCGTCGCCAGCGCCGCCACGGTGACGAGAAGACATGCAAAACCGCCGCCCCGACATTCCTTCCTGGTGCTCCGACGCACATCGAGTGTCGAGTTGGGTGCCACTGCTGGCTTGTCCAGCAGTGCCGGAAACACGGGTGGGCAAGCCATCCGTGGCACCCGGCGGCACCTATCCCTGGCCCAGGCGTTCACGCCTGGGACACAAGGTTCGACGTCTCGGGAGAGGAGCCCCTTCAGGGGCTTCAAGGCGGCTGAAGCCGTCTTTCGGAAAGCCCCGTAAACGGGGCTCAAGACGCGACAACACGCGACTCGCCCCCAGGCGTGAACGCCTGGGCTAGAGAAAGACACGGGCCGAGGCGACCCCATTCGGTTCCGGACCTGTTGTATCAACCAAGAGGAGAGACTTTTCATAGGTCACTCTCCTTCCTGGATGTCGGAGGTGGGCGGGTTGCCGGCCGGGGCCTCGGGAGGAGGCGGCGGCGGGGTTGGGGCTGGCGGTGCGGCGGACGTGCTTGCCGCGGCCGGACGTATCGGCCTTTGACGCCAGGCCGCCACGAGCCAAACCACCGCGACCACGGCGACCGCCGCGGCCAGCACCCCGTTGAGGACCTGGTGCGAGAAGGTCGGCACGAAGACGCCGCAGAGCACCAGCGCGATCACGAGGGCCCCGATCGCCACGGCCCGATTCGCGGAGCGGGCGGGCCAGAGCAACACGCCCCCGAGCACCACCAGGGCAAAGACCAGCCCGTGGAGCCAGTTCCCCCGAATCGTGTGAAGCTCCAGCGCGCCCTCCGCAGGGGCCTGCGGACGGAGCGCCGAGTAGAGAACCATGCGTCCGTCGGTCGGGAACTTGTCGCTTTCGTCTGCGATCCGTCCCCCGCTGACCCATGCGAGCAGTTGGCTTTCATTCATCTTCGGCCACGGGCGCCATCGTCCCCACGGGTCCAGGTCCCAGGAAAACTCCTCGGTCCACGGCCCCTCGCTGCCCAGCAATGCGAGTTCCTGCGGCAGGTAGACCGCCAGGAAGACCTGCTGCACGGCCGTCGCGTCCGACTCGCCGCCGGACTTGTCCGACTCGCCGCCGAAATCGGGATACTCCAATCGCCGCCCGTCGCCGGGCATCGTGTAGCGCATCTCCAAGAGGAACGATTCCTCGGGATTCTGTCCGACCAGCGGGATGAAGAACTCGCGATCTTGTCCGACCTCCAGCGTGATCGGCTTGCCGCTGATGCGGGGCTGCACGTCGATCTTCGCCCCTTCCGGCAGCCGGACCGCCAGACGCTGCTGGGCGCTCCGCATGCGGTAGAGGGCCTGGACGGTGATCTTGTTGGCCCGGGTCACGACCATGCGGAGCAGGGCCCGCTCGATGCTCGTGTGCTTCACTTCTTCGAGTTGATAGCGGGTCGCCTTGGCGACAAGCGACCAGTCGTCGTGGAACTCGAAGGCCAGGGCCGCGTTGGCCACGGCCGCCCCCGGCATCAGGTCGTGCTGGGGATCGATCGGGCGAAGGCCCTGTTGGCTCTTCGGATCGTCCTGCACGTCGATCGTCTCGGCCTTGACGAGCACGATCTGCCCCCACGCCCGATCCACCTCCATCGGCTTCAAACGCGGCACCTCCAGCGCCACGCTCCCGCCCACGTCGAGCTTCGGGATGTTCGTTTGCCACGCCAGCTCGATCCGCC
>CAYSGY010000517.1:0-3808 GCA_964430315.1 uncultured Planctomycetaceae bacterium | reverse complement strand
CAGAGGAACCAAGTCCATTATACCTCGCCATCGTTGGGCGGGGGAGGTCCCGCGGCAAGCGGGATCTACGGGGACTTCCGTTGGGGCATCGGTCCAAACGCGACTCAGTCCCCTCGCGATGCGGTTGGCAGTAGCCGCTCCGCGTTTCCATGGGCAATGGCAGCCGTCTGGGAGTCCGTCAGTTCCGATTCGCGCATCTTGAGCAGGGAGGATTCCAGGTTGAATAGGGGCAGATGGGAGCCGAACACGAGCCGCTCTGCCGGCACGGTCCGCAGCAGCCCAGCGATGCCGGCGAGTCCTTCGAGCGTCGCAATGTCGAACCAGACGTTCTTGGAGGCCGCCAGGCGGGCGAGATCGACGCCGCGAACGCTCCCCAGGGCATTGAGGAGCACCAGCCGCAACTTCGGCCGGGCGGCCAACAGGTCGGGCAAGGGGTTCAGGTCGACGTTCGGAACCGGCATGAGCGGATGCTGCGACCGCACGTCGTCCATACGCACGACGAGCTGAACAACCAGGCCGTGTTCCTCCGCCAGCGTCAGCAACTCGGCGAGCGCGGGGTCGGTCAGCGGGTAGCCGTGGTAGTTCGGGTGCAAACGGATCCCGGGCATGCGATGCGACTGGCAGCAGCGGCGGAGGTCTTCGCGCCAGTCGGGGAGGGTGGGGTTGACCGATCCGAACGGCACCAGGAGCCCGCCGCCGTTTCGCCGGCAGTCGTCGGCCAGGCGGGTATTGACGGCGCCGAGGTCGCGGTGCAGCAGCCCGTCGAGACTCCCCGCCCACGCCTGCGTCACGCCGCTCGTCTTGAGCTTCTCCACCAGCCGGGGCGTTTCGTCGCACGGGAGGCGTCGAAAGGGCCATCGGGAGAGACTCACGTTTACGTCGACGATCATGCGCGGACTCCCTTGGCGGTGAGGATGGGCAGGAGCATGCGGCGGAGGTTTTCGCCGAGGATCAGACGCCGGGCGGCTTCGGGGATGTCGGCCCCGTAGACCTTCGCCAATTGCGACGCGAAGCTGCGGCCCGGGAAATCGCTCCCGTAGAGGACCCGCTCGACGCCGAGTTCCCGGACCGCCATCTCGACGACGCCGGCCGTGGGATCGAAGCCGCACACGTCGGTCGCGACGTTCTTCGCCGCGCGGATGGCCCGAATTCCCCGCTCCCAGTCCGCCCCGCTGTGGGCGCAGATCAGCGAGGCATTCGGGTGCCGTGCGGCCAGTTCTGCCAGGTCGGCGGGAGTCGATTCGCCCGGCAGGTTCCCGCCGGCTCGAAAGAACGTGTGCTGGAGGATGGGGGCCTTGAGTTCCGCGGCGCGGCGGACGATCGGGTCGAGGCACGGGTCGTTGCAGCGGACCGCCACCCAGAGTTTCACCCCCACCATCGGACCATCGCTCACGCAGCGGTCCAACTCCGCCAGACTTGCGTCGCGATGCTTCGGATTGAGATAGACGTATCCGTACACGCGGTCGGGGGCGTGGCGGATCGCCCGGAGCACGTCGTCGTTCTGGCGTCGCATCTGCTCGGGCGACGGATCGTAGAGGTGCGACACACCCATCGACACGACCACCCGCTGGATGCCCATCCGATCGGCGATCCGAAGCGACCTTGCGATGCTCTCCTCGGGCGTGCGCCCGCCGTCCAGGTGCCCGTGCGAATCCCAGAGGAGCATCTTCGTCGCTTCGGCCGCTTTGCCTCGCGCGGCATCGGGTCGGACCATGCCCGCCGCCGCGGCGGCCAACGTTGCCCTAGCCGCCCCGCGGAACACAGCGCGCCGAGTCATCAAGCGGGCCTGGGATTTCATCGAACGGCTCCTCCGCTACACGCCAACTTGTGCCACAGTGCGAGACAGACTCCTACTCGCTCCTCACGAACGGGTTGTTCTGTTTCTCGTCGCCCACGGTGGTGGCCGGGCCGTGGCCGCTGTAGAGGACGGTGTCGTCGGGCAGGGTGTAGAGCTTCTCGCGGATGCCGGCGGCGAGCGCGTCGTAGTCGCCGTCGGGGAAGTCGGTCCGGCCGATGCTCCCGGCGAAGATCACGTCGCCCACAAACGCGATCCAGGGACGGGCCCCCTTCCACAAGAAGACCACATGCCCGGCCGAGTGTCCCGGAACGGCCCGGACCTCCAGGTCGAATCCGGCCGCCGAATAGAGGTCGCCGTCGCCGACGGTGGCGTCGGCCGGAGGGCTCGCGAGCGATAGCCCGAGGATCGCCGACAAGTTGCGCCGCGGGTTGACCAGTTTCTCGGCGTCGGCGGCGCCGATCACCAAAGGACACGTCGGCCACCGCTGCTTGAGGAGTCCGTTGCCGGCAATATGGTCGATGTGTCCGTGCGTGTTGAGGATCGCGCTTGGAGTAAGCCGATGCCGATCAAGGGACTCCACGATCCGCTCGGGCTCGAAGCCGGGATCGACGACCAGGCAGTCGTCTCTTCCCCGCAACTGGGCCACGTAGCAGTTCTCTTGAAAGTCGGAAGACACGATGGTCGCGAGCAGAATCTCAGGATCGGTCACAAAATGATCTCCCCAGAATTAGAGAGACTGGATAAACTGAAACGGTTGCCGAGTTGTATTCGCCCAGAGGGGAATCGCCGGTTAGGCAATCGCGCTGCATGGGCGGAAACATTGTAATCGCGTTTCGGCAAACGAGCGATAACGACCCAGAGGGCTATCGCTGCCGCGAGGGATTGCGGCCATGCCACGAGCCGGAAATGCCCTTTGAGTGGGGGGCATGATCTCGCCAAAGGAGGACGGCCCGGCTGAGCAGGCTCGTGGGGCCTCGGGTCTTCTCGGAAGTCGTTACGGAGGACACGTCCACGGAAGGACGCGGCACAGGACGTCCCATCGACCAAGCAGCCGATCCACCTTCCAGCTCGGAAGAGTGCGACAAGGAGCCGATTTCATGGACTGGAGGAGTATGTCTCGTCGTCATTGGGCCGCCCTTCTGGCGGTAGCGCTAATTCTATCCCTCGGGTGGGAAGCGGGTACCGCGTGGGGCGAGGCCCCGAAAGAGGGAACCGCGAAGGCAGCCGAGCAATCCACCGCGTCGTCCGACGCGCCGGCACAGACGGTGCGATTGGGTGGGGCCGCTGCCGCCGTCGACCCGAACGAACACCCCCTCATGCCCGTCCTCCGGTGGGGGCAGGAAAGCCTGAAGATCGCCGAGAAGATCCAGGACTACTCGGCCACCATGGTGAAGCGGGAACGGATCGACGGCAAGGTGAACGATCCCGAGTACATGTTCATCAAGATTCGCCATAAGCCGTTGAGCGTCTACATGTGCTTCCTCAAGCCCGATCACTTGAAGGGCCAGGAGGTCATCTGGGTCAAAGGCCAGAACAACGGCAAGCTGTGGGGACACGGCACCGGAATGCGCAAGGTCTTTGGGACCGTCCCCTTGGATCCGACCGGTCCGGTGGCCATGAAGGGGAATCGCTACCCGATCACGGAGATCGGCATCGAGAACCTGGTGAGGCGTCTGATCGAGGAGGGGGAGAAGGACACGCAGTACGGCGAGTGCGAAGTGAAGTACTTCCCCGGGGCGAAGATCAACGGGCGCACCTGCACGTGCATCCAAGTGGTCCATCCGGTCCCGCGCCGCAATTTCCAGTTCCACCTGGCGAGGATCTTCGTTGACGACGAGTACAATCTCCCGGTACGCTTCGAGGCCCACGACTGGCCCAGCCAGCCGGGCGGATCGGTGACCCCCAGGCCGGTCAGCAGGGAGTTGAGCAGCCCCAGGCGCGGGTTATACAACCAGGCCCATACCAGGGCGATCACGGCAAAAGACAGCACCAGCGGCGAATAGAAGCTGA
>CAYSGY010000516.1:0-3808 GCA_964430315.1 uncultured Planctomycetaceae bacterium | reverse complement strand
CCCTGGACGTCCAGCCCGGTTCCGGCCGTGTAAGCGATGTGGCAGCGGCGGAGCGTGTTGTGGTCGCCGCGGACGCGGCTCACCGGATACGGAGGGACCTTCTGGGCGGTGCGCGTGAAGTCGTTGCTATAGAAGCTGCGGACGTTCTCCAAGAGGCAGTGATTGCACCCGCTCAAATCGAACACGCCGCCGAAGAGTTCGAGGCCGGTCACTTCGACGTGGCTGCACCCGCGGAGCACGAGGGTCTGGTCCCGGGCCTTGGTCTCGAAGCGGAGGTCCGCAGGAGTCTTTCCGGGAGGCGGAATGAAGTACGTCAGCCCGGTGCCCGGATCGACCAGCCACTCGCCGGGCGCGTCCAAGGCGGCCCGCGAGCCGAGTAAGAGAAAGCGGTTCCCCGCCCGGGGCTTGAAGGCGTCGCCCTGGTGGTACTGATCGCTCTGGGGCTTGAAGGGCGGATCGAACGCCAGGGACTCGCCGGGCCGGTAGTCCTTGATGCGCACGGTCGCGTTCGTCCACGCGCCGCCGCGCCAGATCATCGCGTAGCCGCCGTTGAAGTCCCCGGAAGGCAGTTCCCGGCACACGAGCTTCTCGTATCCCGTTCCCTCTTCGGCCTTCACACACGGCCGGTCCATGAGGTCGCCGTAAGCCCCGTTGGGCCAATGGGCTTCCCGGGCCATCTGGCCGTCGTAGAAGAGCTGCGCGGGCGGCGGCTCGATCTTGGCCGAGTAGACTCCGCCTTGCTGCCGGGCCCAGTCGGCCTGGAGCGGCTCGGTTGCCGAAAGGACCACGCGGGCGCCGGCCGCCGCCCGGATGCGAATGGGCTTGCCCGGCTCGCCCGACCGGGAAAGGACCATCGTCTCGCGGTAAACCCCCTCGTGGATCGTGCAGGTATCGCCGGGGTGAAGGGCCGAGGCCGCCTTGGAGAGCGTGCGGAAGGGCGAGTCCGCGGTGCCGGCCGCTTCGTCCGATCCTGCACTGCTCACGTGGTACTCCGCGGCCCTCCCGCTCTGCGTCAGAAGAGAGAAGAGAACGGCCGCGCAGACGACATGACGTTGAGAGACTCGCATGGCTGGTTGCTCCATGGGGGATCGTGCCTACCAATAGCCTGCTTTTCGTTCGCCGTCAAGGAGGCCGGGGACTGGCTCATTTTTCGGCCCGCCAGCGTGTGGCCCCTCGCGTAGCCTGACGGCCGAAGAAGGTGCCTGTCGCCTTAGCCAAGACCCGACCTGCGGCGGAAATGCCGCCACGCCGCTCTGCATCGACCGGCGGGAGGCGCGGATCATGCGTTTGGCCTCGGCCCGGAGCCAAGCCGTGGCGTCGGCCAGCGTGTTGGCCGGCTCGCGTGCCGAGACTGCGATCGAAGGCGTTGCCGCAAGGGCAACGCACATCCCGCCCAACGCAAGTGCCGTTCGTAGGGTCATCGTTGCGATTCTCCCTGTTTTCCGCCGCGTGGCGCCGCGAGGGCCTTGGCCATGGCCTGGGTTATGAGCTTCTCGGTCATGGGCGGGACCCAGCAGTAGTCGTCGGCGTAGCCGTCTTTCCAGCACTGGTCGGTGGGGACGTAGCCGGCGGCCCCGTCGCCGAAGCCGGCCACCACCACGAAGGAATCGGGCCGCAGACGCTGGGCCGCAAGCTGGTAGCCGACGAAACTCTCCGCCGGCATGATGAGGAACTGGGCCGCACCGCCGCCCAGGTCGAGGCACGGCACCTCGACCGGTTGGCCCGCATCGACCCTCTTGCGCCAGCTCAATCCCAGCGCCGCCGAGATCCGTTTCCATCGCGAGGCCTTCGGGTCGGCGAGCGTCTTTTCCATGGCCTCGACGGTGAAATCGCCGGTACTTCGGGCCGGGAGGGCCATTTCGGCGACGCGGTAGTCGATCTTCTCCAGCGGCGCGCGCTTGGTCGCCTTCCAGGCCGCTGCCATGCCCTCGTACAGGCGGTCGGCCAGGACGGGACGGTTCTCCGGTTTGCCCGTGTTGTACTTGCCCGCCGTCGTGTCGCCCCCACAGCCCGTGAAGTAGATCTGGAAGACACTCGGATCGTCCTTCTGCCGCCGCGCCCGGGCCATGCCGGGAAAGTCGGCCGAAACGCCGCCCTGCCCGTAGTAGCTCATGGGATGCACCGCGTAGCAACTCCAGGCGAGCACGGGCCGGTCGCCGTCCCAGAGACTGACCGTCTTGAGCCAGGGATCGATTTCCCCCTCGGGTGCGCCGACCATGTCGCCGCTGGCACTGCCGCGTCCCCAATGGATGTGTCCTTCGGGCGTGACCACGCGGCGGTTCGAGGCGACCTTTTCGACCTTGGCCTGGCCGATTCCGAAATGCGTCACGCGCCGTGCCCCGGCGAGCGACTTGCGAAGCGCTGCGGCGGTCCGCTGCACGGCCCGCTCGTGGAACTCGGGATCGCAGTGGGAGCCTTTCAGGCCATACTTATCCAGGAGCTTCTGGGCCGTGAGGTCGCAGATCGGCGCGTCGTGCTGGTGGACGGTGGCGAGCATGACCCGGCGTCGCGTGGTGCCGGCGGCCGCGGCGAGCGCGTCTCGCCAGCGGTCGTAGGAATCGTTGTTGCACTGGCACCAGTCGAGCGCGACGACGACGATCGGCTCGCCCGCCCCAAGCAGGACAAACCCCTTGGCGAACAGCGGATCGACGATTTCCCGGGCATCGGCCACGCCGCCGCCCATGCAGGCGTGCCCGATCGGGATGGTCACGTCGGCCTCGAAGACCGCCACCCGAGGCTCCGCCCGAGCAGACCCAGCCTCCTCTGGCTCGAGGATGCCGAGCACCGATCCGAGACAGACGGCTGCGGAGACAGCCGTCGTGAGACATGGTCGTACGGGCCGCATGGCAGGCTCCTTATCATGGGCAGTGCACTCCGCCGCTGCGAACTATAACGGCCCCCCAATCCCTGTCAATGCCGTCGGGACCCGATGTGTGCGTCGCCCGCCCGTTCGTCACGACCGGCAGAATCCCATCGCCCGATCGGGCCACCGACGGGTGCGGCAACCAGCGTCTTCTCCGTAAGGTACGCTCTTGATAGGGCGTCGATTGCGGGGGAACCATTCGGCTACGTCACTTGCGGGAGGGTTGCGAGCCATGGCCAGCGGTATGCGGAATCGGAGACAGTTGTTCGTCGATCCGAAAGTACAGGGGGCGTTGATCCTTCGGGTCGTGCTCTACTGGGTCATCTGCGTGGTGACGATCACGTTGATGCTTCTGTGCTGGCGGATCCTCACCGGCCCGGCCCGCCCGTTCTACGTCCATTTCGACGAGATGTGGTTCCACTTCGGCCCGGCATTGGTGGCCTCGTTCCTGCTCCTGCCGCTGATGATCTACGACGTCGTCCAGATCAGCAACCGGTTCTGCGGGCCGCTGTTCCGCCTGCGCCGGTGCGTGCGGGCCTTGGCGCGCGGCGAATACGTCGCGCCGATCAGTTTCCGCGACGGCGACTTCTGGCCCGAGTTCGCCCAGGAGTTCAATGCCCTTCTGGTGAGACTGGAGCCGGAGGCGAAACGCGAGCAGGAACTGCCGAAAGCGGAGTCGCCGTTGCCGGAGGAAGAGCCGGCGGCTGCGGCGGCCGAATAGACTCCGCGCTCGGCGCAGCTCTCCTGACCCACGCTCGGCGCAGGTCTCCTGACCTCGCCGAACCGATGACCGAAGGTCTCCGACGCTGTCGGGAGACATGCGGTCGCGAAGGTGCGGGGTCGGGAGACCCGCGCACAGCGCGCTCGGCGCAGGAGCCAAGTGGGGCAGGTCGCCGACCAGCCCCCACGCCGCCGCCAGGGGGGGCCCCGCCCCCCCCAGGGGGG
>CAYSGY010000515.1:0-3810 GCA_964430315.1 uncultured Planctomycetaceae bacterium | reverse complement strand
TGGCAACCTGGGGCCCGAGGACCTTCACGACGATCACGGTGATGTTGTCCGGTCCACCCTACCCCGATGGCCAGGAACGTCCTAAAATGAATGGTTTGTCCCACGACGGAGCGCCCACTCGCAGCACACCATGGTCAATACGGAGATTGTCATCCGAGGGGCCCGCGAGCACAATCTGCGGGACGTCAGTCTTCGCCTGCCGCGAAACCGGCTGATTTGCTTCACGGGGGTCAGCGGTTCCGGGAAGAGCTCCTTGGCGTTTGACACGCTTTACGCCGAGGGGCAGCGACGCTACGTCGAGAGCCTCTCGAGCTTCGCCAGGCAATTCCTCGGCCAGATGCCCAAGCCGGACGTCGACCTGATCGACGGCCTGAGCCCTTCGATTTCGATCTCGCAGAAGACCGGCGGGCAGACGCCCCGCTCCACGGTCGGCACGATCACAGAGATCTACGACTACTTGCGCATTCTCTATGCGCGGGTCGGGGAGGGGATTTGTCCCCACTGCGGCCGGCCAATCACCTCGCAGACCCGGCAGCAGATCCTCGATCGCATCGCCACCCTACCTCCCGGCACGCGGTTCCTCGTGCTGGCCCCGCAGATCCGCGGCCAGAAAGGGGAGTACCGCGACTTGTTTGAAGACCTGCTGAAGCAGGGCTTCGTGCGTGCCCGGGTCGATGGACAAGTGGTCCGCCTCACCGACGAGTTGCAGCTCGACCGCCAGATGCGGCACGACATCGACGTGGTGATCGATCGCCTCGTGGCCGGGCCCGCCTCCACGTCGCGCCTCGCGGAAGCCGTGGAACTGGCCCTCCGCGTCGGCGAAGGGAACTTGATTGTTGCAGCGGAAGGCAACGGAGAGCCGAAAGCGGAAAGCCGAAGGCCGAAAGCCGAAGGCGGAAAGCCGAAAGCCGAAGGCGGAAAGCCGAAAGCGGAAAGCGGAAAGCCGAAGGCCGAAGGCGAAGGGGCGGACGGGGCCGAGACCCTGGCGACCAAAGAACCGGCTCTCCGTTCTCGGCTTTCCGCTCTCGGCTCTCGGCTTTCCGCTCTCGGCTCTCCGCTTTCCGCTCTCGGCTCTCCGCTTTCCGCTCTCGGCTCTCCGCTTTCCGCTTTTCCGGACATCCAACTCTCCGCCCACTACGCCTGCACGCACTGCCAGGTGAGTTTCGAGCCTCCCAGCCCGCAGATGTTCAGCTTCAACAGTCCGCAAGGCATGTGCCTCGAATGCCACGGGCTGGGCGAGATCTACGGCTTCGATCCCGAGCGGCTGATTCCCGATCCCTCGCGATCGTTCCAGCAGGGCTGTATCGAGTTGGTCGGAGGGTGGCGCGACATCGGGCGATGGCGCCGCCACCTCTACCGCGGCGTCGCGGAGCACCTGGAGCGGAAGTACGACCTGCCGGCCGGGACCGTGCTCGAAACGGCCTGGGAGGAGTTGGATCCCAAGGTCCAGCGGGCCGTCTTGTGGGGCACGGGCGACGACCACGTCACGTTCACCTGGCGGAGCGGCCCCTCCGGATACAAGTGGGGCGGCAAGTTCGAAGGGATTATCCCCAAGCTCCTTTCGCAGTACCGGACCACGCAGAGCCGCATGCAGCGCCGCGCGCTGGAGAAGTACATGCGAGTGGTCGGCTGCGCCAGTTGCCACGGGCAGCGGCTTAACGCCCAGGCCCGCGCCGTACGACTGACCACGAAGTCGCCGCGGTTCGCCGATCGCCCCGGACGCACGCTGCCCGAGGTTTGCGGGCTCGCGGTGTCGGACGCCACGGAGTTCTTCACCGAGTTGGTCCTCACTCCCACGCAGCAGACGATCGCCGAGGAGGCCCTCAAGGAAATCCGCGGCCGGCTGGGATTCTTGAAGAACGTCGGGCTCGATTATCTCACCCTGGATCGCACCGCCCCGACGCTTTCCGGCGGCGAGATGCAGCGGATCCGGCTGGCGGGCCAGATCGGCTGCGGACTGGTCGGCGTGCTCTACATCCTCGACGAGCCCTCGATCGGCCTCCATCCCCGCGACAACGACCGGTTGCTGGAGACCCTCGCCCAGTTGCGCGACCAAGGGAACACGGTGATCGTCGTCGAGCACGACGAGGACACGATGCGGGCCGCCGACCACCTCGTCGATTTCGGGCCCGGGCCCGGCGTGCGAGGCGGGAAAGTCGTCGCCACCGGGCCGGTTGAGAAGGTCGTGGCCGAGGCGGAGAGCGTCACCGGACAATACCTGTCGGGCCGGCGGCACATCGCGGTCCCCGAACGCCGGCGTCCGGTGGGCGACAAAAAGCTCGTTGTCCGCGGCGCCCGTCACAACAACCTCAAGAACGTCGACGTCGAGATCCCGCTCGGCTTGTTCGTCTGCGTGACCGGCGTCTCCGGTTCCGGCAAAAGCTCGCTGGTCGACGACATCCTCACCGAAGCCTTGCGACGCGATCTGAACGGCGGGCTCGGCAATCCCGGCGTTCACGATCGCATCGAGGGGCTCGAACACCTCGACCGGATGATCGCCATCGACCAGTCGCCCATCGGGCGCACGCCCCGCTCCAATCCGGCCACCTACATCAAGGTCTTTGACGAGATCCGCGGCCTGTTCGCGCAGCTCCCCGATTCCAAGGCGCGGGGCTACAAGCCGGGCCGGTTCAGCTTCAACGTCGCCGGCGGACGCTGTGAAGCCTGCGAAGGCAACGGCTCCACACGCCTGGAAATGGACTTCCTGGCCGATATCTGGGTCACCTGCCCGGTCTGCGAAGGGCACCGCTTCAACCGCGAGACCCTCCAGATCCGCTTCAAAGGCAAGTCGATCGCCGACGTGCTGGAGATGGACATCCAGGAGGCCCTGGCCCACTTTGAAAACGTCCCCCACGTGCGCCACATGCTCCAGACGCTCCACGACGTGGGGCTCGATTACATGAAGCTCGGGCAGCCTTCGCCCACGCTCTCCGGCGGCGAGGCCCAGCGCATCAAGCTTGCCCGCGAACTGGTCAAGAAGAGCACGGGCCAGACCCTCTACATCCTCGACGAGCCGACCACGGGTCTCCACTTCGCCGATATCGAGCTGCTCCTCAAGGTGCTCCACGCCTTCGCCGACGCCGGAAACACGGTGGTCGTGGTCGAGCACAACCTGGAGGTCGTGAAGACGGCCGACTGGGTGATCGACCTGGGGCCCGAGGGAGGCGAAGCCGGAGGCCGCATCGTGGCCGCCGGCACCCCCGAGGATGTAGCCGCGATCCCGCAATCGTACACCGGCCAGGCCTTGCATGCCGTGCTCCCTCCCCTCTCCCGCTCCGGGAGAGGGGCCGGGGGTGAGGGGACTATACATCACCCAACCGTCCGGAGACCTTCGGTCGCCGCCTCGGCGGGGTCGGAGACCCGCGCCGAGCGCGAGCGTGTCACGGCGATCCGCGTCCGCGGGGCGAGGCAGCACAATCTCAAGGCGATCGACGTCGACATCCCGCGCGACCGGATGACCGTCTGCTGCGGGCCGAGCGGCTCCGGCAAGAGTTCGCTGGCCATGGACACGGTCTACGCCGAAGGCCAGCGACGCTATGTCGAGAGCCTCAGCGCCTATGCCCGCCAGTTCGTCGGCCAGATGCAGAAGCCGAAGCTCGACCATATTGAAGGACTCTCGCCCGCAATCGCCATCGAACAAAAACACTCGGGCAGCACGCCGCGCTCGACCGTGGGCACCGTGACCGAGATCTACGATTACCTGCGGATCCTCATGGCCCGGCTCGGCCAGCCGCGGTGCCCCGACTGCAACCTGCCGATCGGCACCCAGTCGGCCGACGAGATCATCGAGAAAATCATGGCCGTTCCCCT
>CAYSGY010000514.1:0-3828 GCA_964430315.1 uncultured Planctomycetaceae bacterium | reverse complement strand
AAGTACAAGATCTGGGGCAAATTCCCCTACGAGAAAGGCGACTACCTGATCGACGGCCTCTTCCGCATGGTCTGGCCGGGCTACGAGGATTGCAGCTACCTGCGCAACGAGCGGGGGTTCCTCACGCCCACGCCTTACGGCGATAGCTTCGACGTGATCACCAACCGCTGCCATCCGAGCATCCTGAAGCAGTACCAGTGCATCATGCTCCTGGGCGACGTGGAGATGACGCCCGAAGCGGCTGCTGGTCGGCCTGATGAACCACGACCTGTTCGCCGACTGGAAGGGGACGCTTTACGTTAGAGTCGGAGAGGTGGCGTCCGCGAAGGAACTCTGGCGTGGCAAACCCGTTGCAGGCGGGAAGCCGCTCGACCTGGAAATTCCCGCCGGCGACATGCTGATCCTCGACCTCCGCCTGCGGTAGAAGACGGTGGTCGGGGGAGCGTGAAGGGACCGTCGGACCACGCTCCAAGCCCACGGGTTGCAACCCGTGGGCTTCCCGGCACACCGAACGTTCAAGACGGTCAAGGGACCGTACTACCGCGCGTCACTGGAGGTAGCGATCGGTGGGCGATCGCTGGGCGGCAACGGGGGCGTCGAAGGCGGTCCAGACGGGCGTCTCGCGCCGCAATTTGGCGAGGTAGTCCAGCCTGGCCTGGCGTTGGCGCTCGGCCCGGATCTTCTTCTTGATCTCCACCTGGGCCTCGGGGAACGGCTCGCGCCGCGGGGGCTCGCGCTCGACGATGCGGAGGATGTGCAGCGACTTCGGGTCTTCGAGAATGGGGCTGAGGGCCCCGACGGGCAGGCCGGGCCGCACCCCGTCGCCGAAGATCACCCGATTGAGCATCTCCGACGCCAGGCTCCCTTGGCTGGTCCAATCCCAGCGGCCTCCCTGCCGGGCCGTCACGCCGTGCGACTGGGCGGCGGCCACGTCGGCCAGCGGCGTTCCCCCGAGGACCTGGTCGCCCATCTTGGCCAGGGCCGCATAAGCCTCCTCCCGGCTGGCGAAGCGGGAGATTTGCACCATAAGCTCCTCCCAGCGGGCGCGGGCGGGGGTCTCGAAATCGGCGAGGTGCTCGTGGTAGTAGTCGAGCATCTGCTCGTGGCTCACTTCCTCGTCGGTCTTCACCTGCTGCCGGAGCCACTCGTGGGCGAGGATCTGGTCGACGAAGGTCTGTTTCTGGACCGCAAGCGAACTACCTGCGGCGTGAAGGGCGTCTTCCAACTCCTGCCGCGTGCGGGCCCCGGTGGCCTTCATCAATCGTGGGATCTGGGACTTCTCAAATTCGCCGGCCACGTTCTCTTGGACCTTGGGGAAGTTCTCGGCCGGGATGGTCCGCTTGGCGTGCTGGAGGACCAGCTTCTCCTCGATCCTCTGGTCAAGCCGCTGTTTGAGCACCTCGCGGATCTTGGCTTCGAGGATTTCCGGCGGCACTTCCTGGTTCCTTGCCCGAAGCTCGGCAATACCGAAGTTGATCTCTTTGGCAAGGATCACGTCGGACCCGACCCGGCCAAAGATCTCCGCCCCTTCGCACGGGACCGCCGCCGGTTGTGTCGGAGCTTCTGGAGGGGGAGCGGAACGGGGAGGACGACCCGGCGGGACTCCAATCGGCTGCCGCGGCCCCACTTCAGGGTACTCTTGCTGGTTGGTCTCCGGATGCGCCGGTGCCTCGGTGACAGGATACGTGCGGATCGTTCCCGTATCCGCCGCCGCGTCTCCGCCCCCAGGCCATGAAGCGGGACGAGAACCCACACTCGGGGCCACCGGCCCTCGAACGCCCGACGCCGCCGTCGAAGTCCGCGGCATCGCAGGCGTGTTCGTGTTCGACCAGGGGGCATCCTCCCAGGTAGCCGCCGCGGCCAGCAGGTTGCCCAGCGGACCGGGCCGCGTCAACGCCATTGCCGCCAGTCCGACGGTCGCGATCCAGAGGAGCGGATAGAGTTGACGCACGGAGGTTGCCTCGCTCGGTCCTAGCCAACACCGCCGTATCCGAGGCGCGGGCACGAATACGGAGCACTGAATAGCGAATCGGAAATACGGAATGGGTCGGGATTATAGTGGCCTTGCTATCCCGACTGCAACAGCAGTTTGACCTCGCCCAGGATTTGGTCCGGTTTCGTAACCCCTTGCTCCAAAGGGAGATAGGCGCTTCGCTGGTCGACCACGCGGAGCCTCCCCCGGCTTGCGCCCGACAATTGCCGGATCAGGGGACCGGAGACATAGCCGAAAACCACGTAGCGATCCTCGATTCGGATCGAGTCGATGAGCCACCGCTGTGCCGCCAGACGCACGGCATTCAACGTGAGGAGACGCTCGACCACCGGCGGCATGGGGCCGAAGCGGTCGTGAAGCTCCGCGGCGAAATCGGCGAGCTGCTCGGCGCTCGACGCCCGGGAGAGGCGGCGGTACAGGTCGACCTTTTCCCGCATCCCGGGCACGTAGGACCGGGGAATGTACGCCTCGCCCGGCAGGTCGATATCCACCTCGATCGTCTTCGCCGCCGGCAGGTGCTTGAGCCTCGCCACGGCTTGTTCGAGGAGTTGGCAATAAAGCTCGTAGCCGACCATGGCGATGTGCCCGCTCTGCTGGGTCCCGAGGAGGTTCCCCGCCCCGCGGATTTCCAGGTCGCGCATCGCCACGGCAAAGCCGGCCCCCAGGTCGCTGAACTCCTCGATCGCGCGGAGCCTCTTCGCGGCGTTCGGGGGAATGTGCTTGTTCGGATCCACGAGCAGGTAGCAGTATGCCCGGTGCTTGTACCGTCCCACGCGACCTCGGAGCTGGTGCAGGTCGGCCAGCCCGTAGCGGTCGGCCTCGTCGATGAACATCGTGTTGGCGTTCGGGATGTCCAACCCGCTCTCCACGATCGTGGTGCTCAAGAGCATGTCGAAGCGGCGGTCGAGGAAGTCGAGCATGACGCGTTCGAGCTGGTCGTCGGGCATCTGGGCATGGGCCACGGCCAGCCGGGCCTCCGGGACGATCTGGCGCAGACGCGTGGCGAGCGCCTCGATGTCGCACACGCGGTTGTGGACGAAGAAGACCTGCCCGTCGCGGTTCAACTCCCGGAGCACGCCGTTGCGGATCAGGGCCGGGTCGAAGCGGCTTACCCGGGTCTCGATGGCCAGGCGTTCCTCGGGCGGAGTCTGAAGGTTGGAGATGTCGCGGAGGCCCAGGAGGGCCATGTGCAGCGTCCGTGGGATGGGCGTGGCGGTCATCGTGAAGACGTCGACCGCCTGGCGCAGGGCCTTGAGCCGCTCCTTGATCTCCACGCCGAACCGCTGCTCCTCGTCGATGATCACCAACCCCAGGTTGTGGAACCGGACGTCGGCCTGGGCGAGGCGATGCGTGCCGATCACGATGTCGATCGAGCCGGCCGCCAGGCGTTCGATGATCTCGCCCTGCTGCCGCCGGCTCGCGAAACGGGAGAGCGTGGCGATCTCGAACGGGAACTCCGCCATCCGGTCGGAGAACGTCCGGTAGTGCTGCTCGGCCAGGACCGTGGTCGGCACGAGGACGGCCACCTGGTGGCCGGCATCGACCGCCTTGAACGCCGCGCGCATGGCCACTTCGGTCTTGCCGAACCCCACGTCGCCGCAAAGGAGCCGGTCCATGGGCCGGGGCGCGGTCATGTCGCGCTTGATGGCCTCCAGCGTGGCCAACTGGTCGTCGGTTTCCTCGTAGGGGAAGGAGGCGTCGAACTCCCGCTGCCACTCGGTGTCGGGCGGGAAGGAGATGCCGGGCCGCGACGCCCGGGCCGCTTGCACGTCGAGCATCTCGGCCGCCAGATCGGTCACGGCCTCTAGGGCGGCCTGCTTCTGCCGCCCCCAGAG
>CAYSGY010000513.1:0-3838 GCA_964430315.1 uncultured Planctomycetaceae bacterium | reverse complement strand
AGTAGACCGTGCTCGACATGTCGCAGAGCACGACCGCCGCGGTCCGCCAGTACGAGATGAACGTGAACATCACGCTGCTGACGACCAGCACCTGGATCGGCCGCCGCAAACGCGAACCCGTGCCCTCGCCGGGACCGGCAGAAGAAGGAGTGTCCATAGAACCTTCGCACGTCGAGCGCTAGAAACCCTCAGGGCCCCTTCGTCAGCGCATCCGACACGAAGGCCCTTTCAATTCGGCCGGGACTCCACGTCCCGACGCGCCGACGGGGTTAGCTGACGGGCTAGGGCTTGAAAGTACCCCGATCCGCAACGCGGATCTGCGCCCCGTGAACCGGGCTCTCCCCGGCTCCTTGGGTCCCCCGCTCCCGTGCCGTGAAGGCACAAGGATTAGGCTGCACGTCCATATAGCATAGCAGCCCGCCGCGGCCGTACAATGGGGCCCTGGGGAGGCGTACCACCAAGTTTGGGGTCTGCCGGACTACTCCAGATGGCAACAACGATCGGAGGGACGTGCCATGGGTCGGACTTCGCTGGCGGCGGGGATCTTGGCGGTCTGGGTCGGGTCGGCGGCGGTCCCGGCCCTTGCCGGGTGGCAGGTCTGGACGGTCGCCGAGACGCGCCGGGTGCTCCGCGAAGACCCGGCCGGCAAACAGGTTGACGTACACCTCGCGCTGGCGAGGAACGAATGCCGGGGGTTTCAGGTGCTGGTTCGCTCCGACGTGCCTGTCGCCGGCGTGCGCGTGGAGCTGGGAGACCTCGTGGGACCGGGCGGCGCGGCGTTGCCGGCGGGCCGGGCGACGGTCTTTCGCCAGCACCAGTTCCAACTCACCGAGGCGTCGCACCGCAACGACGAGTTCCGGCCCGGGTGGTATCCCGATGCCTTGATTCCCGCAGCCCATCCGGTTACCGGAAAGCCGCTGACGGGCGGCCGCTTCGTGGCCATGCCGTTTGATTTGCCGGCCAACGAGACGCATGGGTTCTGGATCGACCTCGATGTCCCGGCCGGGGCGAAGGCAGGCGAGTATCGCGGCACGTTCCGGGTCGTCTCGGCGGGCGGCCAGGCCACGAATCTCCCGGTGACAGTCACCGTATGGGACTTCGCCCTGCCCGACGTGCCCACCATGCAAACGTCTTTCGGCTCCCCGTTCCAGCAATGGAAAGGCTACATGCAGAAACGTGCCAAGGCGGGCAAGGAGAAAGAACCGGCCGACTGGGACGCCGTCTTCCTCCAGGTGTCGCAGATGCTCAGCGAGCACCGGATCGACGCCACGCCCAACCTGGACCTCGCCCCGCGGGCCCAGCCCGACGGCTCGTTCCGCATCCCGCCGGAGCGCATCCGGGCCCTCCGCGAGTTCGTCGACCGTTTCCACGTCAACGCGGTGCAGACCCCGCACCCGCGGGCCGCCGTCAAGGACCCCGAGGCGGAGCGCGAGAAGCTCGGGGCGTGGCTGGCGGCGTGGGACCAGGCCGCGGCCGAGCTCGACCGGCCCAACGTCGTCTTCTACACCTACCTGCTCGACGAGCCGAACGACAAGGAGGCCTACGAGTACGTGCAGAAGTGGGGCCGTGCGATCCGTGCGTTCAAGTCGGTCTTGAAGGTGCTCGTGGTCGAGCAGACGCTGACCCAGGACAAGAGCTGGGGCGACCTGAACGGCGCGATCGACATCTGGTGCCCGCTGTTCTGCCTCCACGACGAGCCGACCGCGGCGGCACGCCGTGCCCTGGGCGAGACGATCTGGACCTATACGGCCCTCTGCCAGTGCAAGAACAAGAGCCCCTGGTGGCAGACCGACTTCCCCCTTCTCCACTACCGGGTGCCGGCGTGGATTGCCTGGCGCTATCGGATGCGGGGACTGCTGTACTGGGGCGGGATGTCGTTCTGGAACCACGTCGACGACCCCTGGACCGACCCCAAGACCTACAACCTCCGCAAGCAAGGCAAAGGGCCGATCTTCAACGGCGAGGGCAGTCTCCTGTACCCGGCCCGGGCGGCCGGCTACGACGGCATTGCCGCCAGCCTGCGTCTGAAAGCCCTGCGCGACTCGATCGAGGACTACGAGTATCTCGCGATCCTCGAACGCGCGGGCCGCACCGCCGAAGCCGAAAAGGTCGTCCTGCCGCTCGCCGAATCGTTCTTCCGCTGGGCCCCCGATCCCAAGGCTTACGACGAGGCCCGGGCGAAGCTGGCCCAACAGATCCTCGCGTCCAAGCAGTGAGGGCACGCGGGTGGCCCCGATAGCTCCTGCTATCGGGGTGCCGAAGGCACAAGAGGTTTGCTTCGACCAACGTGCCGTGCCCGGGGATCTCAGCAAATCCTCTTGTCGCTGCGCGACACCGAAAGCGGAGCTTTCGGTGTCACCCTGCGCGTTCAGGGTGTCGCACGCTACCGGAAGAATTCCCGGCAGGCGGGTTGGATCTGGCAACGGCAGCGGGGTTTGAGCGGCCCGACTTTTCTGGTGTCGATCGGGTGGAAGCCGAGGCTCAGCGCGGGCGATTCGGGACGCAGGGCGTAGTCGTCCTTCTCGGGGTCCACGAAGCGCGGATCGGCCACCAGCGAGCCCCGGTCCAGGCCGCGCTTCTGCCACTCGGCAAACGGGCTGACCTGCCACGAGGCAGGCTCCTCGCCCCCGGTTCGGAAGTAGAGGTTCTTCTCGATCGTGATGACCTCCGGGCCGAGCCGGCCTGTGGCGAAGAGCGTCGCCTTGGGGTCGCTGAACGCCACGATATTGTGCCGAAGCACCAGGCCGGTGGAATTGTTGGCGAAGTTGGAGAGGTGTCCCTGGCCCATGCGGCCATCGACGAAGACGTTGTTCGCCACCCGGTTGTCCTTCCCGCCCTGGAGCATGATGCCGCCGTTGGCGCTGCGGTAGCACACGTTGTCGGTCACGGTGTAGCCGCCGGCGAAGGAATCGAGGTAGATGCTCCACGAAAGGAAGACCGGCCGGGTGCCGGCGGAGGAGTAGCCCACCGTGTCGCCGACGAGGTTGTTGCGGATGACGCTCCCGCTGCGGAAGAGCCTGTCCTGCTGGGTCACTTCGATGCCGCCGGTGTCGTAGGTTTCCAGGTTCGTGTTGAGGATCCGGTTGTACTCGATCACGTTGCGACTGCCGGCACTCTTGAGCGAGATGCCGTAGCGGGAGATGTCGTGGATGGCGTTGTGGGCCACCCGGTTCTCGTCGGTGCCCGGCCCTTCCAGGATCACGCCGCCGATGTGCTTGTAGACCGCGCCGCAGTGGTGGATGTGGTTGTCGAGCACGATGTTGCGGGCCGTGGTGAGGAGAAGGACTCCCCCTTCCGCGCCGTCGGCGATGTCGCAGCCCCGGATCGTGTGGCTGCCGCCGCCGGAAACGCACACGGCGTACTTGCCGACGTTGCGGAAGGTGCAGTCCTCGATCGTGCAATCGCTGGCGGCCTTCAGGTAGACGGCGCCGTCGTTGCCCATGCCGTAGCCGGCGCAGCCGTCGTCGGGCGAGTAGTCGGTGTCCTGAAACGCCAGGCCCGAGAAGCGGAGGTAGCTCACCGGCTTCTTCGCGGCCGCATCACCCACGATCTGGAGGATCCGGCCCACAAGCGGCGCGACGATCTCCGATTTGTCCGTGATCGCAGCGCGGGGCCAGTAGCAGAGTCGGCCCGACGGCCGGTCCAGGTACCATTCGCCGGGGCTATCGAGGGCTTCCGGCACGTTCTCGACGAAGTAGCGGTCGCCCACGCTCAAGGGGACCAGGGCCTCCTTCCCGCCCACGATCACGGTGCGGGTCTTCTCGTCGATGGCGCGGAGGGAGACGATTTCCTTGAACGCGCGGCAGGAGGCCGACTGAAAGATATGGACCTCGGCCTC
>CAYSGY010000512.1:0-3848 GCA_964430315.1 uncultured Planctomycetaceae bacterium | reverse complement strand
TGGCCTGGAAGCGATACCGGTTCACCTCGCCCGCCGCGATCTGGCCGTTCATCGTGCACGGCACCGTGATGCGCATCTCCTCTTCGTCCTTCGGCCTCTTGCGCTGGGCCAGGTGCTCCTTGCCGAGGACCGGGAGCTTCATGGTCTTCATCGGCTTGCGGGCGACCTCGGGAACCTGGCCGACGTAGAAGGGAAGCGCGTTGGAGATCCCCGACTTGGTGATGACCCGGATCTCCCGCCGGCCCGGCTTCGCGTCCGGCGCCACCGTGACCTCGGCAAAGACGAGTTCGGTCTGGGAGCGAACGGCCGGGTCGCGCTCGTCTTCCGCAAAGATCCTCTGGAGCCGGTCGACCAGCTTCTCCTTGGCCAAGTCCTTCTCCGACTTGGGAGCGCCCTTCGCGTCCTTCTCGGCCGGATTGGGCAGCTTGGGCTTCTCCAGCTTCGCATAGCACTTCGTGCAGACGGTGGCGTCGATTGGATTGGCGGTGCCGCAGACCTGGCAAATCAGCGACGGGACCGCCTCCGTTCCGGCGCCCGGGCCGATGGGCGCGGGAAATTCAAAGGAGCCCATCTTGGTGACCAACGCGTCGTCCAACGCCGTTTCCTTCCTCCTCAACTGGTTCAGTTGCTGGCTCAACAACCCCAGTTCCTGATTGTCGTAGACCCGGTAGTAATCGACCAACCGGACGGAAACGCCTTCTCCGCTCACGACCACGTCAGAAGGATGGCGGAGCCCCTGCCCTCCCAAGCGGATCGGGAAGGTCGTGTCCTGCTGTCCGCCGGCGGGATAGACGTAACCGATGTACTGGCCCTGCGCGTTGACGGACGATGCGGCAGCCGCAAGCACGGCCAGCGAGAGAATGGCGACGCGAAGACTATTCATAGCGCGCTCCCTTGAGGGATTAGGGTGAAAGGGGATCAGGGACAGGGAGAACGCCGACACCCAGAGACCGTGTCAGCCTCCGATCTCCAAACCCTCAACCCCGCATTTCCAATCCCTAACCCCTAATCCCTAACCCCTAATCCCTAACCCCTAACCCCTAATCACATGATCTCTTCCAACATCCCGGCCGACTTCATGCCCTCCCTTTCCGGGTCCAACACGCGGGCATCCACTCCCTCCGGATTGGGCAGGTTGGCGTTGGCGTCGATGCCGGCCAGCAGATAGAAGCTGCCCAGCAGGTCCGCCGGGTAGACGGGCCTTTCCTTGACGAAGTCGCCCTTGTCATCGGACGAGCCGACCACCTGGCCGCCCTTGAATCCGCCGCCGGCCACCAGCACGGTGAAGACGTTCCCGTAGTGATGGCGTCCCCCGTTCCAGGGCGGCGCCCAGTCCACCTTCGTTGTCCTGCCGAACTCGCCGGTGCACCAGACCAGGGTGCTCTCCAGCAAGCCCTTCTCGCTTAGATCTGCCAGCAGCGTGGCGAGTCCTTGGTCCAAGGGGGGGCACTGTCGCCGCATGGTCGGGAAGTGGCCGCCGTGCGTGTCCCAGCCGCCGGGGAAGCTGATGGTAATGTAAGGCACACCCGCCTCGACCATGCGCCGCGCCGCCAGGCATTCCTGCCCGAACGTGTTGCGGCCGTAACGATCCCGAAGTGCCGTCGGTTCGTTGCTGAGATTGAACACTTCCCTCCCCCGGCCCAGGATCAGACCGTAGGCCTTCTGCCTGGCCTCCTCGGCGGTCGCCATTTCCGGGACGTCCGCAAGGCCGTAGCCGAACAGATTCATCTTATCGAGCAACTCGCGCCGGGCCCTCTGTCGGTTGTCATCGATTCCCCGGTTGATGACCCCCTGGACCTCGAAGCGTTCCGCGTTGGGATCGCCGCCGGTGGCGTACGGCTTGTAGGCGGGCCCCAGGAAGCCCTCCTCGGAAAACCGCCCGGCGGCTTCGAGCATCACGATGTAAGGCGGGAGCAGCCCCTTGTAGACATCCTTCTTGAAGTAGGCGAAGATCGCGCCCACGCTGGGGTACGCCAGGCGGCTGGAGGGATTATGGCCGGTCTGCATCAGGTACGCCGCCGTCTCGTGGCCGTTATTGCCATGAGTCATGCTGCGGATCAAGCAGTACTTGTCGGCCTGTTTGGCCAGTTGGGGGAACAGGAAGCTGAGTTGGATCCCGGGCACGTTGGTGGGGATGATCTTATCGAACTCGGCCATGTAGTCGTAGCCCGAACCCGGCTTCGGGTCCCAGGTGTCGTTGTGCGACATGCCGCCCCACAAGAAGACCTGGATCACCGACTTGATTTTGACCTTCTTGGCCTGGGCCTTGGCCTTGGCCGCCTGGTCGCGGGAAGCCTTCAACTCGGCCTCGACCTGCTCGGGCGTCTTCTTGGCTTCGGCCGCGAAGACGCGGGAGCCAAGACCGCCGGCCGCGAGCACACCCGCCGCGCCCCAGACGCCGCGCCGCATGGCCTCGCGCCGAGAGACAGTCCGCTGGTTGTCTGGATGATGATTGGTACTCATGCTTCCGTTACCCCCTTCTTGATGGTCGTGCCAGAAAACCGACTGTTTCACGTTCCGCCGAAGAAACACCCATGTTCTACGTCCCAGAGGGACGACCGATAATAGCCCAGCTCTTCTGTGCTGGGGACTGAAACCAAGTCCGGCTCATAGTCCCGTAGGGACGGTCGTGTGGCATGCCGTCGCGCAGCGTCGGCATGTTGACGCACCCAGCATGCCGACCCGCGGAGTACCGCGTGACGGCATGCCACCCCCCCTTACAACTGTGTGTAATCCTACTTCTGGACCTTCTTTTGAGCGGCCGAGCCGAACTTGCGGATGGCATAGGTTTCGATTCGTGCTTCGTCATTCCGCCACTCCTTCGACGAGCATCAATGCCGCAGGAGAAACTCGGGGCTATTGACCAGTGCCCAGGCAAGATCGATCCACATGTCGCGCCCCTTCGTCACCCCCATCTTTGCATACTCCTCCACGGTCTTCATGTCGGCATCCGTCGGGAACCGCGAGAGGACCGTCAGGTAGAGTCTCTGGGCGATCTCGTCCGGCTTTCCGCCTGCGGAGAGCAGGGCCGCAAGTTTCGGGCCGGTCCGAAGCTTGTTCTGGACGGTGGCCGAATTGAGCATGTACAGCCACTGGGGCGAGGCCAATTCGTTGACTCGCTCGTTTTCCATCCCCGTGGACCGCGAGGAACGCCCGAACAACGTCAAGAAAGAACTGCTGACGCTGCCGTCGCCCACCTGCACCGCGGTCATCTCCTGGGGAATATAGGTGAAGGGCTCGGGAACCGCGCTGGTGTAAAGGTCCGAGCTGCCGGTGATGTCGTTCAGGGCATCGATCAACACCTCGGCCTCCACGCGCCGCAACAGGTAACTGGCGAAGTTGGCGCTCGCTTCCGGCCCTTTGAACCTCGGGATCGAAGAGAACTGGTACGTGGTCGAGGTGAAGATCAGCCGCTTCAGGGCCTTGAGATCGTAGCCGCTTGCGACCAGTTGCTTCTCAAGGTAGGCCAGGAGTTCGGGATTGCCGGGCGCGTTGTCGTCGCGGATGTCGTCCGGCTCGTGGATAATGCCGCGCCCCATCGCCCACGCCCAGGTCCGGTTGACGATGTTCTTCGCGAACCAGGGATTCTCGGGACGAATCAGCCACTCGGCAAACACCTCCCGCGGATCGCGGTTGGGCGGAATCGTCACCTTGGTGCCGTCCGGGAAGACGGCGGCCAGCGGCCCGTTCTCGCTCATCGGCTGGGGCAGCGCCTGGGGAATCTGGTTGGTTGCCGTCACGGACTTCGGAACGGCGTCGATTCCCGGCGCGATGCTGCCGGGCACGGCGACCGACTTGAGGGGATCCCAGAAGACAATCTCCTCCTTCCACTCGCTGGTGGGCTTGTA
>CAYSGY010000511.1:0-3850 GCA_964430315.1 uncultured Planctomycetaceae bacterium | reverse complement strand
GTCACTTCCTCCCGACAAGGTACCCGAATCCTTGCAGGTCGACGGCGAGTTTGCCCTCGGCGGCGCCAGCCTTCGCCCCGCTTGACAGAAGCGGTCGATAGGCGGACACTTCGCCGGCGGGCAGGGCGAGGCGGGCCTTGATCGCGCGGTTCGAGAGATTCACAACCGACAGGATCTCCTCCGTGCCGGAACGTCGGAGAAACGCTACCACCGCATCGGGCTGGTCGTGGTCGAGCCACACGACTTCGCCGGCACACAAGGCCGGTTCACTGCGACGGAGTTGGCAGAGCTTCCGGTAAAACTCCAGCGTCGCCTTGGGCTTCGGCAGGCAGGCGGCCTCCCACCGCACCGGCCAGCGGGCGTAGATGCTGTGCAGGCTCGTGTCGCCGATCTCCTGGCCGTTGTAGACGAAGGGGATGCCGTCGATGGTGAAGTTGATGACCGACATGGCCCGGGCACCTTGCTCGCCGAACAACACGTCCGGGCGCAGCATGTCGTTCGACAGGTCGTGGTTGTCGGTATAGCGGATGAACCGCGCCCCGCGCGGACGCTCGGCCCGCTGCTTCTCCCAGATCGCGCGGAGCGCGGACGCAGGCCGGCTCCGCGTGAGGACCGCGGAGGCCGTGCCGTACCACGAGAACCCGTAGCTGACGTCGAAGGCCGTGACCTGGTCGGCGCACCGCTGCCCTTCCGAGAGCATCACGAGGTCGGGCCGGATCGGGTCCAGCCGTTTGCGGGCCTCCTCCCAGAAGTCCAGCGGCACCGCGTCGGCGACGTCGCAGCGGAACCCGTCCGCGTGAAAATCCTTAACCCAGTATTCCATATTGGACCACAGGGCCTCGCGCAGCCCGCGGCTCTCGAAATTCAGCCGGGGGAAATTCCAACTCCCGGTGACGGCCTTGCCCGCCGCGTCCCGCTGGATGAACTCAGGGTGCTCCATCAGCACGGCGTTCGGCCCGCAATGGAAGTACACCAGGTCGAACAGCACGCGGAGCCCCGCCTTATGCGCGGCGTCGACGAACTCGTGCAGGTCGGCCTCGGTGCCGAATTCCGGATCGACGCGGTTGTAGTCCTTGATGCGATAGGGATTCCTCGGGTTGTTCGTGCCGGAGGCCTTCTGACGCGTGCTCCAGAATTCGGGCCTGGGATCGTCGTCTTGCAGCATGAACGGCCAGACGTAGACGACCGTGGCCCCCAGATCCGCGACCGACGGCAACCTCGCCGTGGCCGCCCGGAGCGTACCCTCCGGCGTGAAGGCCCGGAGCGAGATCTGATACATGACGCCGTGGGTGAGCCACTCGGGCGACTTCCGGGCCGAGAGGGCCGCCAACTCCGCCTTGCTCGGCTCGGCCCCCAGTCCCAGGACGCACGACACCAGGACCAGGAGCGCCCCCGCGGCGAAATGGCGGAAAAACGCGACGTTCGACTGAATTGCACGCTTCATCGAATTCCCTCCTTCACGACACGCACGATTCGCTTCCGGCGTCACATTTCTGAACGGATCTTCATCATTCCGGAACTTCACAATCCCGGGCGGGCGACTGCATTTCGGCGAGCCTCGTCTCGAGGAAGGAGATGACATGAGGCCAGCATTGGGCCCCGCACCGGCCGTGGTCGGCCCCTTCAATGACCACCTGCCTGATCGACTTGTGCCCGACCAGCTTCATCATGGAGACGAAGTACAGGTTCTCCTCGGCCCGCATGAGCATGTCCACCTCCCAACCGCCCGTGATGCACAAGGTGGGTGGGGCGTCTTTGCGCACATGGTACAGCGGGGCGTACTTGTCGATGGTGGGCCGGAATTTGCTCGGCTCGATCCCCTGCTCTTTGCGTACGGTCTGGTGCGTGATCATCTGGCCGGTGACCGGGATGAGCCCGGCGATCCGATCGGCGTCGATCCCGTGCTTGGCCAGGTACGTCTTGTCGAGCCCGACCATCGCCGTGAGATACCCGCCCGCGGAAATCCCGGTGACGAAGATCTTCCGCGGATCGCCGCCGTAAGACTCGATGTTCTTGAACGTCCACGCCAACGCGGCCGCGGCGTCCTCGATGTAGACCGGGTGATTCACCTTCGGATGAAGGCGGTAGCCCACCCCGACCACCACCCAGCCTCGGTTCGTCAGTTTGGTGGGGACGGACCGTTCGCCGGCCGTCAAGCCGCCGCCATGGTAGTAGACGACCGTGGGGAAGCCCTTTCCTGAACCCTCGGGCCGGTAGAGATCGAGGCGGCACATCTCCCGGGCGTAGTCGTCCGCGGAACGGCCATCCTCCGGAAGGTACGAGATCCCTTTGACGATCGCGGGCTTGGCTTCGTTGGGCTTCGCCTCGGCAGCAACGGCGCGTCCCGGCAGGGGCAATCCGCACAGTGCGATGCCAACCAGCAGCCCCCCAACAGACCATGCCACGGAAGATAGCAGATAGAATCGGTAGGCTTTCATAGACGAACAGCATAACCCCTCGGCCACGACCCTGGCAACCCCGATGCTGGTGCAGCGGCGCTCGGGCAGATATCATGGGTGAGGTCGTCGGACGATAGGGTGTCGCGGAACCAGCCGGCCCGGCAGCAAGCCCCTCGAACTCGACAAGGAGCCCCCAGATGCACCGTCGCACGTTTCTGAAGGCCGCCGGCCTGGGCCTGATCGTGGCCGGCCGGCTCGACGCCGCGCCCTTCAAGACCACCCTGAAGAAGGCGATGTGTATCGGCGAGCCCAAGGAAGAGACCCTCAAGGCCCTCAAAGACGCCGGCTTCGACGGTGCGGAGCCCCGCGTGGGCAAGATCACGCCGCAAGAGGCCGCCGCGATCCGCCGTCGGGCCGAGAAGATCGGTATCCGCATTCACTCCCTGATGGGCGGGGCGGGCAATCCGAACGGCCTCCGCGTGGCCGCGGCCTTGGGGGCCGACACCGTGCTCCACGTGCCCGGCGGCGTGCGCGGCGTGCCCATGCCCGAACCCTGGGAGTTCGACATCGAGTTCGACGAGACCAACGGCCATCTCACGCGGGTCGTCAAGGGCGATCAGGAGAAGTATCGAGCCTATATCGACGCCCATAACCGTTCGATGGATTCCGCGCGCGAGAACGTCAAGACACTCCTCCCGATCGCCGAGGAGACCAAGGTCGTCGTCGCCCTGGAGAACGTGTGGAACAATTTCTGTGTAACGCCGCCGCTCTTCAAGTGGCTGGTCAAGTCGTTCCAGAGTCCGTGGGTCCGGGCCTACTTCGACGTCGGCAATCACGTCAAGTACCTGACGCCGCCCGAGGTCTGGATCCGCGAGTACGGCCCGCTCCTTGCCAAGGTCCACATCAAGGATTTTGAACTGAACCCCGACCGCCACGGCGGGCGGTTCGTGCATCCCGGCGACGGGAGCATCGATTGGCCGGCCGTGCGCCGGGCGCTCGACGGCGTCGGATATAATGGCTGGGTCAGCATCGAAGACGGCGGCCTTCCCTATCCGGATTTCAGCCGCCGCCTCGATCGAATTATCGCCGGGGAGCGAGGGTGATTCATGACCGATTTCCGCGTGGAACGCGACAGCATGGGTGAAGTGCGTCTGCCCGCCCAGGCGTACTACGGGGCCCAGACGCAGCGGGCCGTCGAGAACTTCCCCATTTCCGGGCAGAGACTCCCCGAGGACCTCATTCACGCCCTCGGGCTGGTGAAGTGGGCCGCGGCGGCGGCCAACCGGGACCTGGGACGCTTGACCGGCTCCGGCAAACGGCCTTTGAGCGACCCGGAGGTCGAAGCCCTCCTGGCCGCTTGCCGCGAAGTGGCGGAAGGGAATCTCGACGGCGAGTTCCCGATCGACGTCTATCAGACCGGCTCCGGCACCTCCAGCAACATGAACGCCAAC
>CAYSGY010000510.1:0-3879 GCA_964430315.1 uncultured Planctomycetaceae bacterium | reverse complement strand
AGAACTGCGAGATCCATTTCAGCCAGGTCCGCGGCCCCTGCCCGCCGGTGCAAGCAGCACGCGGGTCCGGGGTTGATCCTCTCTTTCGTCTTCGCCGGTCTGGCCTGTGCGTTCGCCGCGTTGTGTTACGCCGAATTCGCGTCGATGGCCCCGATTGCCGGCAGCGCGTATACCTACGCCTACGTCTCGCTCGGCGAACTGGTGGCGTGGATCATCGGCTGGGACCTGGTGCTGGAATACGCGATGGCCTCGGCCACGGTCGCCAACGCCTGGGCCAGTTACTTTTTGGGGTTATTCAGGACCAAGGCCGGCCAATCGCTCTTGGCCTTGCCCGTCTGGCTCGCGGTCGACCCGTTCACGGCCGCCGAACAGCACATTGACTACCGGACGGCCCAAACGCTCGCGGTCGCCCAGGTGACCGGCGTTCCCTGGGACGCCGATGGCGGCGTCGCGGTGAACCTGCCCGTTCCCGAGGAGAAGGGAATCCACCGCGTATCGGACGTTCGGGTGACGTTCTCCGAGGATTCGCGTGCGGCGGTCCGGCGGCTTCATGGCGAGGAGGCCGAGAACTCCATTCGCCGCATCGAGACGGCCGTCAAGGAACAACTTCAGTACGAGCCGACAACCCCGCCGGTCGACAAACTCGATGAGGTTCGCAGGGGCAACAAGGACGGATTCGACGCGTACGAGAGCACGCCCTTGGTGGTCGGCGGAGTGCATTTCACCTGCAACATCGTCGCGTTGGCGATCACGGCCGTCATCACGATCATCCTGGTGCTCGGCATCCGCGAGAGCGCCGGCTTCAACGCGGCGATGGTCCTGGTGAAGATCGGGGCGGTGCTGTTCGTGATCGTCGCCGGGTTCGGCTATATCGACACGTCGAACTGGTCGCCTTTCATGCCTTATGGGTGGAGCGGCGTCCTCGGCGGAGCGGCGATCATCTTTTTCGCCTACATCGGCTTCGATTCCGTCTCGACCCATGCCGAAGAGGCCCGCAATCCGAAGACCGACGTCCCGATCGGCATCATCAGTTCTCTGGCGGTCTGCACCGTGCTGTACATTGCGGTCGCGGCCGTGGTGACGGGGATGATCCCGTATCCGCAAATCCCGCTCAACGCCCCGATCGCCGGGGCCTTCGAGAGGTACGGTGCGACCGTGGCCCCGAAGATCATCGCCGTCGGCGCGGTGACGGGCATCACGAGCGTCCTCTTGGTGATGCTCCTGAGCCAGCCTCGCGTGCTCCTGGCGATGGCGCGCGACGGGCTCCTGCCGTTTTCGTTCTTCGGCGCGGTCCACCCCCGCTTCCGCACCCCGCACAAGGCGACGATTCTGACCGGCGTCGTCTGCGGCCTGGCGGCGTCGCTCTTCCCGCTGGTATCGCTCAGCCACATGGTCAATATCGGCACGCTGTTCGCCTTCGTGGTCGTTTGTTCCTCGGTGTGGCTGATGCGACGGCTCAACCCCGGCGCCGAACGCCCGTTCCGCACGCCCATGCTCAACGTGGTCGCCCCGACCGGCGTACTGTTGTGCGTGTCGATGATGGTCTGGCTGACGTGGAACAACTGGGCGACGCTGGTGCGCCTGGTGGCGTGGCTGGGCGCGGGACTCCTCATCTACATCGTCTACGGCCGGCACCACAGCCACCTGGGCAAGGCGCTCCGCGGCGAAATCTCCCGCCACGGCGTTTCCCCCGCCGGTGTCCCGCTCGACGACCCGGAGGCCTAGCCGTGAACGAAATCGAACTCCGCCCCATGAAGGCGAGCGACCGGACCGAAGTCACCGAGTTGATCCAGCTCTCGACGAACACCTGGTATCAGACGCACGGCCGGCCGAGGCTCTTTTCGCGAGGATCGGACGGCGTTTCCCTCTTCTTCGACGTCTACGAGGCGCTCGACCCGGGATGCGGCGTGGTGGCCGTGAGCCGCTACTCAGGCCGGCTGGCCGGTTCGTGCTTCTATCATCCCCGGCCGACGCACGTCTCCCTGGGGATTATGAACGTCCACCCGAATTACTTCGGCGGCGGCGTGGCCCGCGCCCTTTTGCAATACGTGATCGACTTCGCTGAGCCTCAAGGGAAGCCGGTGCGCCTGGTCTCCAGCGCGATGAACCTCGATTCGTTTTCGCTTTACAACCGGGCGGGGTTCGTGCCGCAGGTGGTCTTCCAGGATATGTTCCTGCCCGTTCCGGAGGAGGGATTGCTCCATCGCGCGCCCGGCGACGAGAACGTCCGGCCGGCCGACGTGAGCGATGTGCCGGCAATCGATCGGCTGGAGACCGACCTGGCCGGAATCTCGCGGGCGCAGGACTACCGTTACTTCCTTGAGAACCGCGACGGGCTGTGGCATGTGTCCGTCTACCCGGACGGCCACGGCGGGCTGGAGGGGTTCCTGGCCTCGCTGAATCATCCCGGCTTCACGATGCTCGGGCCGGGACTGGCCCGCACCGAGGAGCAGGCCGCGGCGCTGCTGTTGGCGGAATTGAATCGTTGCCGGGGGCGGGTTCCCGTCTTCCTCGTCCCCGCCCGGTGCTCCGGCCTGGTGCAGCAGATGTACCGATGGGGCGCGAAGAACTGCGAGATCCATTTCAGCCAGGTCCGCGGCCCCTGCCCGCCGGTGCAAGCCGTCCAGATGCCCACCTTCCTGCCGGAATCGGGATGAACCCCTCGATCGTGAATGGAAGAGGAGATGCAGCAAGCATCACCATGGGGCCTTTGTCGCAATGCCTCGAAGTGCTCGCCCAGTATCCGGACGACTTCCGGCCGGCGGAGGTTGAGCCCCTGGGCTCGGCCGGCGGGTTCAGCGGGAGTGCGATCTTCCGGGTCAGGGCTGGGGATCGGGTCTTCTGCCTGAAGCGGTGGCCTTCTGAATTCCGGTCGGCCGAGACCCTGCAGTGGATCCACGCGGTCCTGTCCCACGTGGTCCGACAAGGCTTGGACTGGGTCCCGGCGCCGTGCAGGGACCGCTCTGGGAGGACATTCGCCTGCTTCGGAGACCATTTCTGGGAACTCGCGCCGTGGATGCCCGGCAAAGCCGATTTCCACTTCGATCCCCGCCCCGAAAGACTGCGCGGAGCAATGACGGTCCTGGCCGAGTTCCACCAGGCGGCGGTGACTCTTCCAGACGATGCAAGCCGCAGGGTGCGTGCGGAGCACGCACTCTACGCCGGCTCAGGCCCGGCCCCCGGCGTGCCGGAACGGCTCGATCGTGTGCGTGGATACTTGGCCGGAGACTTGGATCAACTGGCCCGGTGCATCGTGCCGAGACTCTGGCCGGGACTCTGCGATCGCGCATGGCTTGCCGTCACTTTGGCGCGAGTCTGCCTCGAACCTGTGAGGGACCTGCTTGAGGCAACGCGTACCGCGGAAGTGCCGCTCCAGCCGTGTATCCGCGACGTGTGGCACGATCATGTCCTGTTCACCGGCGACCGCGTGACCGGGCTGGTGGATTTCGACGCGATGGGGTTCGGAAGCGTAGCCGGCGATGTGGCCCGACTCCTGGGCAGCCTTGCCGGCGACAACGCGTCGCTTTGGAGCACCGGTCTGGCGGCCTATCACTCCCTCCGCCCGCTGAGCGACGCCGAACAAACGCTCCTGCCCGCGCTGGACCGCAGCGGCGTCATCCTGGCCGCCCTGAACTGGGTCGAATGGCTCTACCGCGAGCGCCGCAACTTCCCGGACGCAGCCGCGGTCGCAAACCGTCTGGACGAGTTGCTGCCGCGTTTGAAAACCCTCTCCGAGTCCCCGACCGGCCGATCCGCCGCGCCGGCCACGCTGTGGCTCCCACCTCCGGAGTAGGACGGCCTTGCAGGCCGGATTTCCCGTGAAATCAGGTTCATCCGACTGAAGGGTGCGCGGGCCTTCGGCCCGGGATTTTCAAGGCA
>CAYSGY010000509.1:0-3881 GCA_964430315.1 uncultured Planctomycetaceae bacterium | reverse complement strand
CGGATCCGCCAGAGCTGCGCCTCGGCCGAATGGAAGCTCTACGGCCGGGCCGGTTCGCCGAGCCTCCTGACCCACAAGTTCCGCGTGACGGGGGCCGGCTGGCAGGTCGTGCGCATCGACCTCGTCAAGGAGGCGCGTTGGGGCGGCGTGCTCGACGCCTTCCGCATCAATACGACCTACGGCGTGGCCGACGCCCACATCGAAATCGACTGGATCACGCTGACCAATGAGGTCCTTGCCGACCGCGAGCCGGCGGAGACGCTCGGGCACGTGAGCGCCCCGGTCGAGCAACTGGCGGTGGAACCAGAGAAACGCAGCGTGGCGTGCGGCTCGCGTCAGACGGCGACCATCCGGGCCCTCGACCGCCAAGGGGCGCCCGTGCGTGGGCAGCCGGTGACGGTACGTCTCACGACGACGGGCGACGGACGGCTCGGGGTCCGCACCCCGTCGCGAACGCTGGCCCTCGGCCCGACCGCCCGTCGCGGGCTGACCGACGCCCAGGGGCAATTCCAAGTGGAATGGACCTCCAGCGCCCGGCTGGGCCGGGAACCGGAAACGCTCCAGGCCTTCGCCGATTTCAGCCCCGCGAAGAGCGCGCCCGTGGCGGTCGAGTCCCATCCCGGCCCGGCCCATCATTACGACGTGTCGCCGAGCCGGGCCGTCTGCCTCAGCACGAGCCGCTTCCCGCTGCCGATCCGGGTCCAACTGGTCGATGAGCACGGCAACGCGGTGGCCGGCGGGGGCCGCCGGGTGACGCTGACCGTGCCGCCGGAGGCCAAGATCGAGCCCCGGGAAGTCGTCACCGAACCCAGCGGCCTGGCGAAGGCCACGCTTCAGATCGACCCCGCCCGCCGCTGGGTCTACTCGATCGAGGCCCGCGATACGCTCGGTCTCTCGGGCGTCTCGGGGAAGATCACGGTCGCCTTGGAGGGCGATCGGCCCGGGCTCGTCCGGTTGCTCCCCAACGGCTATTTCGCGGCAGCCGACGGGCGCCCGTTCGTTCCCCTGGGCGGGTTCTACGCCAACTGGGTACAGTTGGAGACGCCCGACGGCGAGTGGCGGGTCTTGAAATCGTTCACCGACACCAGCGACGACGACAAGCGACGCTGGATGAAGTTCCTCCACGAGAGCGGCACGACCGCCATGCGGTTCATGCTCCGGAGTCACCGTCCCCACGGCATGGAGCCGATGGACGTCGTCGGCCGCGTGAACCCGGTGCTCCTGGCCGAAGCGATGCGCTATCTGGATCTGGCCCGCGAGTTCGACCTGAAGTTCCAGCTCGTGCTTCACGAGGACTACACCAAGCCCGTCTACGTCGATCCCGAAGCGCTGGAGCGGTTCGCCCTGCCCGCGTTTGCCGGCGAGGACTTCAGCCGGCTGCCGCGGGAGCAGGCCCGGTTCCTCCGCGACCGGCGGCTGGTGGCCCCGGCCGGGGCGAAATATACCGATCCCGACGCGATCGCCTGCCAGGACCGCTACGTCCGGGAACTGATCCCCGCACTACGGTCCAACCCGCAAGTGTTCGCCTACGAGTTGGAGAACGAAATGGTCGAGTGCCCCGCCTCGTGGGCGAGCCATGCGATCGAGACGATCCGGGGAATCGACAAGCTCACGCCGGTGTGCGTCAGCCACGGAGGAGGCGGACTGAGCACGGCCGATCCGCTCTGGTGGCACCGCAACACGCCGATCGACTTCTACAACTACCACCTCTATCCCCACGGCGGGACCACGCTGGAGGACCTCGATTTCGGCGCGGCGGTCGACGTGCTCTCGCGCTACGGGCGGATGTGCGGGCCGTCGATGCTGGGCGAATCGTCGGGCGACCAGTTCTCGCGCCACCCGAGCGTGGAGACGCGACGCTGGGTCATGCGCGACATCATCTGGATGGCGTTGACCAACGGGAACCCGGGCATCTTCTTCTGGAACGCCCGGGGACCCGAGGTCCGGGAGTTCAAGCCGGCCCGCGACGCCATGGCCCAGCTCGACCTCGCGTCGTTCGAGCGGGCCCGGCCGGCGATCGGCATCGACGTGCGCCACGCCCTGGACGACGACAAGTCGTTCCGCACCGTCGGCGGGAAGCGGGCCTACGCGATGATGGGCCGCTACGCCCGGCATTACCTGAGCGAAGGGGCCGATTTCGATTTTACCGTGGAGCCTTCCCGGTACGAGAAGACGGCGACCTTGGCGGAATTCGCTCCGGTCGAGCCCCCGCGGCGATGGTTCCGTTTCGGCAAGGGCTGGCAACTCAGCTACCTTGCCCGCAAGGATTGGAGCGAAGTGCTCGTCTACGTGAGGAACTACGCGGGGACGAAGCCGTGGGCCTGCGACATGAACCGCAGCGTCTGGGTCCAGTATCTCCGCGAGCGACGCCCGGCGCCGCTGCACCTGAAGCTCGATCTGCCCGAGGGTTCGTATCGGGCGGAGGTCCTCGATCTCGACCAACAGCGATCCGTCACGCGTCCGGTCGAGGCGGGCGGGTCGATCGACCTGGGCACCACCGACCACGATTTCGCCCTCGTGCTGAAACGAGGACCGGTTTCTGGGCGTTGACAGGCCCGTAACCGTTCCCAGGCCAGGGACTGGCTCATTTTTCGGCCCGCCAGTGCGTGATCCTCCGCGGAGGCTGACGGGCGGGTGGCACTGCTGGCTTGTCCAGCAGTGCGGCGTACCGATGCGGTGGACAGCAGGAGAACACATTTCATGGAACACTGCTGGGCAAGCCAGCAGTGGCACCCGTGCGTTCCCTGCCGTCTTCTCTTCAGGATGAGTTGCCCAAGTCGTTTTGACGCGACGCCTTGAATCGCCGAGGGACGCTGCTTCGGGTCGCCGCGTGACATGAGTTCACCGCGAGCGGCCCGCCTCTCGCATCAAAGCGCCCGGCGGTAGCGGCGATGGCGGCTGCCGAAGACGGGTTTTTTGGGCTGCGGGGGCGGCGGGACGACGTCGGGGGATTCGACCGGGGGCGCGTCGGTTCCCGGGCTCGGCGAGACCGGCGCTTGCGGTGCCGGCTTGGGCGGCTGGGGGAGCAGGTCGGTGGTCTCTTGCCGCTCCAGCAGGCGGTTGATCCGCATTTCGATCCGCGTCAGTTCACTGCCTTCCTCCGGGGCGACGAACGTGTAGGCCACCCCTTCCCGGCCCATGCGCCCGGCGCGGCCCACCCGGTGCACGTAGTCGTCGCAGAACTGCGGGATGTCGTAGTTGATGATGTGCGAGATGCTGGTCACGTCGATGCCGCGGCCGACCACGTCGGTGGCCACCAGGCAGCGGACCGTGCCTTCGCGGAACTGCCGCATGACGCGGTCGCGGACGTTCTGCGGCAGATCGCCGTGAATGCACGCCGCGCCTTGGAGCTTCTTGCCGAGCCGCTGGTAGATCTTCTCGGTGCCGCGCCGCGTGCGGCAGAACACGATCGCCTGGCGCGGTTTCTCCCGCCGCAGAAGACGCACGAGAAGCTCGAACTTGTTCTCCGCGCTGACGGCGAAGTAGTATTGGTCGATGGTCTCGACCGCGATCTCCTTGGGGGAGAAGTCCATCATCTCCGGGTCGCGCATGTAGCGTTCGGCCAGGCGTTTGACGGGCGGGGGAATCGTGGCGCTGAACAGAAGCGTCTGGCGGCTCTGCGGGCAGCGCCGGAGGATCCGCTCGATGTCGGGCCGGAAGCCGATGTCGAGCATCCGGTCGGCCTCGTCGAGCACCACGATGCGGACGCCGGCCAACGTCAGCGTGCCGCGGTCGAGATGGTCGAGGATCCGCCCGGGCGTGCCCACCACGAGATCGACGCCCTGTCGCAGGTGCTCGACCTGCTGGCGGATCGGCTTTCCGCCGTAAAGGGCCACGATGTGCGTTTTGCGGCCCAGGGCGAGTTTTCGGCACTCGTCGCG
>CAYSGY010000508.1:0-3900 GCA_964430315.1 uncultured Planctomycetaceae bacterium | reverse complement strand
GCATGTGGTCGTCCACGCCCGCTACCACGCCGACCGCATGGCCGGCGAGACGATCGCCCTCTACCGGCGTCTCCGGACCGGGGGAGGCTGAATGACCTTTTGAGATTCTCGGAGACCGTGGCAGGGAGTGTGCGTCTCGACGCGCACGCTTCGCGAGAGCGGCTGCGGCGGCAAACGAGCACGGCCTTCGGCTTGGCCTCCCGTCCCTGCCTCAGTACGTGCTCCGGGAGCCGCGTGACGGCTGGCGGGGTTGGAAGAGCGGGGAGACGTTGCCGCTGGAGACGGGCATCCCCTGGGGCGGCGGCTTGGGGCGGAAGTCGGCCGGATTGGCGCCCGTTCCGAACCGTGTCACCTGGTTCGTGTCGTGGTAGCCCATGCGCTGGAGAAGCTCGTCGAGCTTGATCTGCCTCACGACGTTCGTCTTGGCGGCCTCGAGCAACGAGGTATAGCCACGGCGCATGTCCCGGCGGGATTTCTCATCGGGCGGCGTGCCCACCACGAGATAGGTCGTTTCCGGAGTGATGTTTCCGATCACCTTGCCGGTGGCGTCCTGGTACGCGTCGACCACCGCGCCGTTGGTGGTGATGATGCTGCGCACCCGCTCCAAGTCGCTTTGGCCGTCGTGGTCGATGTCGATCAGGCCGCCCAAGGCGAAGTGGATGCGTCTTCCGGGGGCCCAAATCGGGGTGAACACGACGTCGCCGGGAACGACCGGGTTGCCGGGCTTGTCGTTGGTGATCCGCGCTTCGGAGAGGTGCGGGCCGAGAATCTCAATGACCTCGATGCCCGCCTTGACGTCGACTTGGGTCACGTCGTCGGTCGCGGAGGTGTAGACGCCGAAGGTAGTCAGCCGGCGGAGCCCGTCGGCCTCCCCGAGATTGATGTAGACCCTTCCGGTCCGCTGGTTGACCAACTCCACCTTGCCGTAGGCGATCTCGAAGGTCTGCTTGGTCAGCTTGTCGATCTGGTCGCGGATGTGAACGGCGACGGTTTGGGCCTTCTCCGTGTCCTTCACTTGCTGCGCGAGGGAGGTTTGCAGGGAGGCGATCTTCTTGTTCCCCTTGTCCTCGATCTCTTTGCGCTCGGTAAGGAGTCTGTCCTTCTCCGCGTTGAGCCCCGAGGCCTGCTTCTTGAAGTCGGCGGCCACCTGTTGCAGGTCGGCTCCGGTCTTCTTCACCTCCTCTTCGTGCTGCGCGATGCGCGTGCCGGCGTCCCGTTCGCGGTCGGCCAACTGCTTCTGCAACTGGGCCTTCTCGTTCTCGGCCGTGGCCAGGTACTGGTTGATCTTCACCAGGATCGTCTCGTTGAGGTGCTGGAGCACCTTCCGGTAGACGCGTTCGCCCTCGGGCAGATCGGCGGGCAAGTCGCGGCCCTGCGGCATTTTGATCTGCGCCCGGTTGAGTGCCATGACGTGCATGTCCTTGCGGAACTCATCGCCGATGACCTGCATGGTGTCGGAGGCGCCGAACCCGATCATCCGCTTCAGCTCGACAACGTCCTTTTGGGCAAGACCGAGGTCCTGTTTCACTTTGTCGCGCTCGGCGTTGGCCGCATTGGCCGCGGCGAGCTTCTCCTCGTACTGGCGGTAGAAGACGAAGGTCGTTACCCCCAGGATCAGCGTCAGCATGACGAACACGATCAGGGCGATCTGGAGACCTTGGTTTTCTCGCGCCATGGTTGGACTGCTCCTTAAACACGCCCCAGCCGGGCAGACTTTCCGGAAGTGGAAGGAAAAGTGCCTCTTGAGCCTTACGGTGCCCGACGCCTCTTCGGTGCGAGCGAAACGGCGATACGCTCGACGCTGAGGGTCGCCGACAGCCTCTCGCGACGCGCTTCAGGGGAAGAGGAACTCGCTTACGGGCCAAGAACCTACGTCGATTGTAAACAGGGCAAAAAGGGCTGTCAACGAAAAACCCCCCACCTATCGGGACGGGACCGAAGGGGGCCCGGCGGGATGACAGAACCATCGCAACTCCTTGGACAGCAAGGGCCTTCGGAGCTTCTTCCCGCCCTGCTTGCCGGCCCCGGGCCGGAGTGTTACGATTGCCCCAAGCCCCTGCCCGCCCCCAGGGGGCGTGCGGTGGTCCGTCCGAGGCCCTCGTCGCGGGCGGGGCTGCCCCTAGGCGACCTTCGTTTCGTTTGCCCGTGCGTTCTTCTTCCAAAGGGGGAAACGCCATGGATCTGGACGACTTCTGCCACAGGCAAAGTCAGGCGGTCGCCGAGTTCAACCAGCACGAGCGACGCCACGACGGGCTTCGCGTGGCCACGAGTCTCTGCGGCGGGCTGGGAGTGCTTCGCGATTCGCTTTCGATCCGCATGCACGAAGACGTCGAGCGAATCCTCGGTCGCGACTCGATGCTCGTCCCCGTCTCCGAGGTCAAGGCCCGGAAGCTCACGAAAGCCGAGATCGAGCTCTATCAGATCGCGGAGTCGGCGGCTACCGCACGGGAGTTGGGCTACGTCGGCTCGGCCGATTGGTATGCGGCGTGGCTCGCGCGGCTCCGTCATTCGGAGCCCCAACCCGACGCGACCGCGTCCAGACGCCTGGCCGACTACCTTGCAGCGGCCCCCGACCAGCGCCGAATGCGGTTCGAGAGTGCGTTGGCCAAGGTCTTGCCGGAATCGACGCGGGCGCCGCTCGTGCTCCACCGCCTCCATCCTCTGTGCGTGCGGATCGTCACTGCCCAGGCATTCGCCGACCACGCCCGGGCCTCGACGTTCCGGCAGACGCAAATGAGCATCCTCCCGGCGATCCTCGACTGCCGAGAATGTCACGGCAAGGTCCTCGAGAACGGCGAGCAGTGCCCCGGCTGCGGCAACCCCTTGTGGAAATCCTCCTGGCTCACGACGGCCGACTGAACGTCGCTGCGTGTGGGATCACGTGGTGTATTGCACGGGCGGGGCGTTCATCTATACTGCGGCCGGAAGGTCCTGCTCGGAAGGCTGGATCGAACGGTCCGCGAAAGAACAACTTCGGTGGGTGTTTTCGGGGTGGCACGCCCTGAAAGGGCGTGGTGGGCATCGGGCCGGATTTCGCGCACCGGCCACGCCCTTTCAGGGCGTGCCACCCAAATTCGACAACTTGTTCTTTCACGAACCGCAACGGGAGGAAGGTCCCATGCGAAGCGTTGATGGCTCGGGTTCTCGGGCTCGGCGGATCGCGCGGCGCGGGCTTCTCCGCGCCGCGGGCGCGGCGGCGATGGGCGGTCCCTGGGTCGTGGCGGCCTCGGCCCTCGGCAAGGCCGGACTGCCCGCCGCCAGCGAACGCGTTGCCGTGGGGATCATCGGAGTGGGCGGGCGAGGCAGCGCGCATCTCCAGGCCTTTCTCCACGAGAGCCAGGTCGTGGCGGTCGCCGATCCCTACTTGCGGAAGCGGCGCGCGGCCCAGCAGCGAGTCGATTCGCACTACGCCGAGACGTTGGGCAAGGGCATCTACCGCGGCTGCACGGCCTACAACGATTTCCGCGAGCTGCTCGCCCGCAACGACATCGACGCCGTTTCGATCTGCACGCCCGATCACTGGCACGCCGTGCCCGCCGTGGCTGCAGCCGCTTCCGGCAAAGACGTGCTCTGCGAGAAGCCACTGAGCGTCACGGTGGCCGAAGGGCGGGCGATCTGCGACGCGGTGAGGCGGTACGGCCGCGTCTTCCAGCACGGCACCCAGCGGCGGAGCGAACGCCAGTTCGCCTTCGCGTGCGAGCTGGTGCGCAACGGGCGGATCGGCCGGCTGCACACGGTGCGGGTCTCGTCGGAGCCCAGCCACGCCAATCCGAACGACCCGCCCGCCCCCGTCCCCGACGGCTTCGACTGGGACCTGTGGCTCGGCCCCGCCCCGTGGGCCCCCTACAGTCCGCGGCGATGCGTCACGCCGTGGTGGTACTACGTTGCCGACTACACGAT
>CAYSGY010000507.1:0-3902 GCA_964430315.1 uncultured Planctomycetaceae bacterium | reverse complement strand
TCGGAACAAAACCGGACTCCAAACGTGGGAGTAGGCAACCCGTCGTTTCACCCCGCCACCTCTCCCCTCTCCCCTCTCCCTTCTTCCCTCTCCGCGTCTCCCTCGTTTGGCGGACTTGACCGGGGTCCGAGAAACTCCGGCGGCTCAGCGGGGTTCAATCCTTGCAAGCAGGGACGCCGTGGGGTGGGCGACTGGTCAGGGGAGGTTGTTTTGCCTACACTGAAGTAGGTATGCTGCCTCGGGTCTTCCGAGCCGGCCGGGAATTGCCCCCATGACAGGTCCTGCCTTGTTTGCCAGCGAATCCTCTGCCCGCAGACAGGCCCTCCGCGACCCCGACGTACGGCTGATGTTGTCGGTTCAAGCCGACGATGCCGAGGCGTTTGAGGAGTTGGTGATCCGTTACCAGTCGCGGCTGGTCACGCTGTTGGAGCACATGGTCGGAAGTCGCGACCTGGCGGAGGATCTGGCTCAGGAGGTATTTCTGAGGGTGTACCGCGCACGCAAGCGGTATCACCCGGGCGCGAGGTTCTCGACGTGGCTCTTTACGATCGCCAACAACGTGGCCTCCAACGCGGTCCGGACGCGGTTCCGGCGGCGCGAGGTGAGCCTGCGGTGTCCGGAGGGCAGTTCGTCGGGCGAGCGGCCGTTGGAGGGACTGGTCCAGGCCCCCAGCGGCCAGATCCCTACGCGTCAACTCGACAAGGCCGAGATGCGCGACATCATCCGGCTGGCCCTCACCTCGCTCAGCGAGCGCCAGCGCATGGCGGTGCTGCTCTGCAAGTTCGAGGGGATGAGCTACGCGGACATTGGGGAAGCGATGGATATGTCGCCGCAGGCGATCAAGTCGTTGCTGTCGAGGGCGCGGGTGAATTTGCGGACGGTGCTGGAGCCGTACCTCGAGCACGGCGACCGGCCCGTCGTGGAAGGCGATCCTTGGCGCCCGGACGATTCCGAGGACTCGACGCCGACCGGGTCGGAGGATGATTGAACTGAGACCAGGGGAATGGTGCACGGCTTTCCGCCTCGGCGGAAGAAGCGTCCGAGGAAACGGGGATCGCGATGTCGCATGAACCGGTCGAAGTCGACGATGGCTCGCCCTCGCCGCTCGAAGAGCGCCTCGTGGCCTACCTGGACGGGGAGTTGGACGACGCCGAAGTGCGGCAGGTCGAGGAGGTGTTGGCCGCCGATTCCGGGGCCCGCGACGTGCTCGCCCGGCTCGAACGCACGTGGTCCGCGCTCGACAGGCTCTCCCCGGCCTCCGTCGACGAAGTGTTCACCCGGACCACGCTCGAAATGGTCTCCGTCAAGGCGGCCGACGACCTGGCCCGTCAGCAGGCGGAGATTCCGCGTCGCCGCCGTCGCCGCCGCATCCTCGGGGCGAGCTACCTGACGGCGCTGGCCGTGGCGGGCTTCGTCGCGGTCGCGCTCTGGTGGCCGAATCCCAACCGGCAGGTGCTCGACGACCTGCCCCTGCTGGAGGACCTCGACGAATATCAACACGTTTTCAGCAAGGACGACGACGGCATCCGTTTCCTTCACCTCCTGAAACAGAACAAACTCTTCGTGAAGGACTCGGCCGATGAGTCGTAGAGAGCTCGGATTGCGCTCGGCGGGTGGCGCGGCCGTGTTGCTCGGGAGCCTGGCCGTCTGGGCGATGGCGCCGACGAACGGGGGCTTCGCCGACGAGGGTCCGGCCGAGCGGCGTGCGCGGATCGAATCCCTTCCCGCGGCCCAGAAGCAAGAGTTGTGGGAGAACGAGGAGCGGTTCCTCAAGCTGGACCGCGCGGAGCAGGAGCGGCTGCGCCAGTTGAGCCGCGAGGTGGAGACGGATCCCGAGGGCCCCGAGCTGCGCCGCGTCATGCAGCGTTACTACGACTGGCTGAAGACGCTGCCGCCTTACCAGCGGGCCGAGTTGCAGGGGCTGTCGCCGGAAGACCGGGTCCGGCGGATCCAGGCGATCCTGGCGGACCAGTCGCGCAAGGCGGGCCGGGGCGGCGTCTGGGGAGAGTTCGCGCGGCGCGAATGGCGCATCAGCGAGTTCCCGGGCGGCCCCAAGCGGCCGCCTTCACGCCTCGATCCGGCCGACTGGGAGGGACTCTTCACCTGGTTGGACGGCTACGTCAAGGGCCATACCAAGGAGATCCTGGAGAAGATCCCGCCGGCGCATCGCGACCGGGTGGAAAGGGAGCTGGCCCAACGAACCGACCCCGTGCGCCGCCAGGAGCTGATCGGCTGGATCTGGCTCTGGTGGCAGCTCGACAGCCGCGGCAAGCTCCCTTCCCTGAGCGACCGGGAAACGGCCGACCTGCTCTCGAAACTCTCCCCCGCGACCCGCAAGAAACTCGAGTCGCTCCCCGCGACGGCCCAACGGCGCGCGGTCGCCGGGTTGTTCAGTTCATTCATGCTCCACCAGGACGCGGCACGCCACGCCGACGTGCGTCTTCCTTCCGCCTCGGAGGAGGAGCTGGCGCAGTTCTTCGAGCGCGAGTTGAAGCCGGAGGAACGCGAGCGATTGTTGAGCTTGTCGGGCGAGGAGATGCAGCAGGCCCTTTGGCGGATGTACCTCCGGTGGAAGATTCCCAGGCTTCCGCCGCCCGGATCGGGCTGGGAAAAGCGTCCCGACGCCCCCGGCCCGCGGCCGGGAACCCAAGATGCGCCCTGGCAGCCGGGGCCTTCCGACCTTCCGTCGCGCGGCGCGCGGCCCCGGCGGCAGCAACAGGGATCCGCCGACAAGAAGGCGTCCTCCGACGCGGTTCCAAACGGCCAGGCTCCCTCGGTGGGCCCCGCGAAGAAGCCGAAGGACAAAACGCAGAGGCCCGGCGAGCAAGGATCGGGCAGGGAATAACGGGCGTCTTCGGCAGCTTGGGTGGCATGCCGTCACTCGGCGCAGCCGAGGGTCGGCATGGAAGCCGTGAGGGCGGCTTCCATGCTCACCCGACACTTCGCTCCGTCCGCCCTACCGCCCATCTTCGTGCCTGCTACGCCGACGTGATCTGCTGCCAGAATTCACGGAGCGGGGCGACGCTCGTCGCCGGCAGGGTGCCCGGGGCGTAGGCGGCGCGGGAGTAGAGATCGGCCATTTTCCGACAGGGATTGCGGAGCTGCTTGGCCCGACCGGCGACGCCCTCGGCAAACTCGTAGGGAGTCTCTTCCGGACCGCGAGGGCAGCCGTGTTCTCGGGCCCATGCCTCCAACGCCGCGAAGCTGTAGCGGACGAGTTCGTCGGGCGACCAGCGCTCGGCCCAGCCTGCCTCGAACGGGTCGGCGTAGTCGGAAAAGGGCCGCGGCGCAGGGGCCGCTTCTGCAACGGCCTCGCCGGGAACCGCCTCCTTCGGCCCCCGCTTCCCACCGAACAGACTCGCCCAGAACGCCCGCCAGGCCTCCAGAAAGTCCTTCAGGGCCTGCGCCAACGCGGCCCGCGATTTCCATGCCCAGTAGGCCACGCCCGCGATCACCGCCAAATAAAACACCCACTTCAGAATCCCGCCGAGCGGAAGGCTCCACGAGGGAGCCGGGGCGGACGGCTGCGGGGCCGGCGGCGGTGCCTGCGGCGACGGCTGATCCGCCTTCTCGCCCTCCTGCGACTTCCCATCGCGTTGCGAGTCGGGACGTTGCCCCGGCGCACCCTTCCGCTCCCCCGAAGCGCCAGCCTTGTCCTGGTCCTGCTCGCCTTTCTGACCGGTCTCCGAACTGTCGCGGGCCTGATTCTCCGAGGCCTTCCGCTCGCCCTCGGAACCGGGCTTGGATTGATCGCCCTTGGACTCGCCTTGGGAGCCGCCCTTGGAGTCCTTTTCGTCGCCGGTGGAGTCCGGCGATTTCCCTTCGCGGGTCCGGCCAGGTTGCGAGGTCTGCTGTCCGCTGGAATCCGGTTGGTTGCCGTCGCCCTTCGGGGGCTTGGGTTG
>CAYSGY010000506.1:0-3905 GCA_964430315.1 uncultured Planctomycetaceae bacterium | reverse complement strand
CCCTCGGCGGCATGACGCTCGATGAGAAGCGGTTCCAGCAGATCCTCGTCGAGAACCTGGGAGCGCCGAAGCGGCCTGCCGAAGAAGGCGACGACGAGAACTGGGCCATCACCTTCGCGCCGCGGCAGCCGATTTCCGTCGTCTTCGGGGCCGACACGTTCACGGTCACGATCCGCGGAAGGTCCTATGCCAACGAAGGAAAACAGTACCCGGGCATGAACGTCACGGCCACGTACAAGATCGACCGCTCCAACGGGGGCCTAAAGGCGGTCCGGCAAGGGAAGCTCGTCGTCGTGCCGCCGGGGTTCAAGCTGGAGAGCGGGCAGCAGCTTTCGGCCCGTGAACAGTTCCTCCGCAAGGTGCTGGAACACCGTTTCGGGAAGATCTTCGAGCCGGAGATGAAGCCGAAGAACCTCGTGCTCGCCCCGGAAGGACGGACCCCGCTGGAGTTACAGTTGAGCCGCTGGGAAGCGGCCGACGGTTGGCTCGTGCTGGGCTGGAAGCAGGTGCCGCCCAGCAAGTCCGTCGCCGCGGCGGAGAAGCCGTCCAAGACCAACGGCCCGTCCTGACCGAGGACACGCCGGGCCTGCCCCTTCCCGCTGTGGCACAGCCGCCCTCGGCTGTGCCGGCGAGTCGGGCATGGCGCAAGGCGGCTTCGCGGGCAACTCGGGCACAGCCGAGGGCGGCTGTGCCCCATGCGACTCGTGGTGACGAAGACTGCTGTGCAGGGGTGCTCATGGAACGACCCGTCGACATCGCGTTCGAGTGCCTGCCGCTGAGGTCCCTCGGGCGGCTTGATATTCCGATCGATGCTCCCCCCGCGTTTCGCGCCATGGCCGAGCGGGTCCAGAAGGCCGTGCGCACGCACGGGCTCCACAACACCTACTATCTCCACACGGCGAAGTGCGTCTTCCATCTGACCAGCGATCCCGCCATCGGCATGATCGAGTTCGGCTTCGAGGGGACCGTGCTCACCGATGAGCAGGACTGCAAAGCGGTGCGCTGCGACCTCGACGTGAACCTCCGCGGTGAGACGTGCGACTGGCTCACCGAACCCGTGGTCGCGTGGTTTTGCGAGACCGTGCGTCATGCGGTGATCGTCGAGTTCAACCGATTCATCGCCGCGGGCGATCTCCATCGCACGATCGAGCGACTCGCCCGGCTCCAGGCCGAAAGCGACGCCCACGCCGGCTTCCTCGGCATGGGGCTGTAAGCAGAATCCCGCACCCCCGGGAGGGCGAGGCTCCCGCCGAGCCTGCAACGCGCGAACGTCTTCCCCGCAGGATGGCACGCCCGGAGTCTTCGACGGGCGTGGGACGTTTCACCCGATCAGCCACGCCCTTCGCAGAGCCTCAGGGCGTGCCACCTCAGGACGACGAAGGCCCCACGCTGGAATGACTCGGATAATTCCGGACGGCGCTAGAACCTATCGCCGTCGGCGGCGGTGGGCGGGTTTGCCTTGGGCGGCGTCGAAATCGGGGGCCGGCAGTTCGGTGATGAGGGAAGCCCGGGCAGCCTCATCCAGTTCGGGCCGGGGGCGGCCCCACGCGCGGAAGATCCGCAGGCCCATTCCCCGGGCCATGATCTCGCGCCGCGTGCGGCCCTCAGGCGCGTCGGGCCAGGGCCCCTTCTGCTCGTGGAACTCGAAGAACCGCGGGACCGCGGCGGCCAGGTAATGCCAATAGGCGGGATTGTCGGTCTGGATCACCAGCAGCCCGCCAGGCACGAGGGCACGATGCGTCAGGGCCAGGAACTCCGGCCCGATCAGTCGCCGGCCGATCTTCTGGGCGTCGCTGTAGGGCTGCGGATGGTAGACGTGGATCTCGTCGATCGAGGCGGGGGACACGTACTTCTCCAGGAACTCCCTGCCGCCGCACACCGCGAACCGCACGTTGCCCAGCCCACGCTGATTCGCCCGCCGCGTGGCATATCGGATGACCAACGGGAGGATGTCCAGCCCGAGATGGTCGAACTCCGGTCGGGCCAGGGCGCTGGCGAGCACCGACCGGCCGTTGCCGCATCCGAGGTCCAGAACCCGAGGGGCCTGCCGTCCGAAGATCGCTTCCCAGTCGAACGGCCCTTCCGGCGGGAGTCGTTTCAACGCGGTCCGGACCCATTGGTCCGGAGGGAGAACGACCCCCGGGATCGGCACGCCCAACTCGTATTCTCTCTTACCCGGCTCCGCCATAGGGGGTCATGGTCCAAGGTGGCGTGCGAACTCGTCGAACAGGATGCGGGGCATCTCGGGCCGAACGCCCGCGGCCTCCCAGGCGCCGTAGTCGAAGGCGATCAGGCCGCCGCGAGGCGTGCCCCAGTGCTTCACCAACAGGCGGGCCTCTTCGCGGATCTCCTCTTCCACGCCCCGCGGCATGGTCGATTGGATGTCGACCGTGGCCAGGAAGCAGACCTTGCCGCGGAACTGCTCGCCGAACTCCACCAGTCCGTAGGCCCGCGACTGCTGCATGTTGAGCACGTCGACGCCCAGTTCGATGAGCGACGGGACCAGGGCGTTGATCCGCCCGCAACTGTGGAGGATCACGTGCCAGCCGCAGCCGTGGATCGCGTCGAAGATCGTCCGGTAGCGCGGGGCGAAGAACTCGGCGAAGAGCCGGGGGCTGATGAAGGGGCCGGCCTGGGTCCCCCAGTCGTCGGCCACGAACAGGCCGTGGATCCGGTCGCCGAAACGGCGGTGCAGTTCCTCGCACTGCCGGACCTTGAACTCGACGATCATGTCGAGCACGCGTCCGACCCGTTCGGGCTCCGCATAGAAATCCTCCATCGTGGCGGCGAAGCCGCGGAGCTTGTGCAGACGTGAGAAGAGAAGGTTGTGGGCTGTGATCGCCACGTAGCGGTCGCCGGCCGCGTCGATCAGGGGGCCGAGTCGCTCGTAGTAGAAGGGATTGCCGGGGTCGGGCGGGCGGAAGCGGTCCAAGTCGGACCAGGAAGCCAACGGGTGCTCGGTCACCTGGCCCATATTCTTCACCTCGGTGGCCCCCCACCCGCAGCCCCAGTCGTCCGGGGCCGCGTTGTCGAAGAACCAGCCCGCTTCGGCCCGGTCCATCTCCCAGATGTTGCACACATCGTCGGGGAATTCGGGCATCTTGTGATTCCAGTGCTGCCAGAACGGGAGCCTGGGCGGCAAGTCGAACTCGATCGCGCGGCGGACGATTTCGCGGGATTCCATCGTGGGTATCAGTCTCCCGGAGGGTTCAACGCAGTGGAAGGGGAACCGCTTCCGCCACCGATTATAGACTCTCCGGTCCGGGGCTTTCCAGCAAGAGCGACGGCTACTAAAATGGGGGCTCGCCGGTACCGTGCTGCGGCCGGCGCCGGACACCACACCACACCACACGTGATGCAAGCCCAGGGGTTGCAACCCCTGGGCTTGGCGCGGGGATCATGTTCGCCGCCGGGCACCGTAGTATTCCGCACGAAGAGAACGACTTCGACCTGATCCGATGTCACTCCGATGATCCAAGAAAACCTCGACCTCCAGGGCGCTCAGTTCCTCAAGCGCGAGACGGCGGGGCTCTATGAGCCCCATGGCTCCAAGTCCCTGGGCGAATCCGCCGAGCGCTCCAGCAAACACAACCGCGAGATCCAGGCCGAAATCCCGCACTGGCAGGCGTGGCGCGCGGCCGCCAATCAGATCAAGGACTACGCGATCGCGAATCTCGACAAGCTCCTGGTCGAGTTCGAGCGCAACATCACCGCCCGGGGAGCGACCGTCCTCTATGCCGAAAACGCCGAAGAGGCCAATCGCCACGTGCTCCGAATCGCCCGCGAGCATCAGGTGAAAACGGTCGTCAAGGCCAAGTCGATGGTCAGCGAGGAGATGGAGCTGAACCACAAGCTCGAGGCCGCCGGCATCCGGGCCCTGGAGACCGACCTGGGCGAGTACCTGG
>CAYSGY010000505.1:0-3921 GCA_964430315.1 uncultured Planctomycetaceae bacterium | reverse complement strand
GTTCGGCCCTGACGCCCATGAGTAACCCTAAACTTGTGTGCAACAACGAGGGCATCGCCCTGGGGAGAGAGTCCATCACACGGTCGGGAGCCCTGAAGGGGCGAAATGGAGACGCCGCCCCAACCTCGATCCCGCCCCTTCAGGGCTTCGCGATCCTTCCACCCTCTTCTCCCAGGGCGATGCCCTCGTTGTTGCACACATCTCGGCCTTGACTCGAAGGGTGGTTTTTGCAGGTATCTGTTTGACGCGAATACTGGAGCGGATAGGGAGAATGAGTTGACTGCAAGAGCAGTTTTCGCGATTCCCTATTCCTTTGAAACCATTCGACTTCCGACTTGTGTGCAACAACGAGGGCGATGCCCTGGGCTTTCCAATCTCGCCCCTTCAGGGCTGAGGAGGGCCGGCGAACCCGAGACGCTGCGAACAGATCTGGAATCCAGAGCGCATCCGGTAGAGGCCCATTTTCCACCAGCCCATGCCGGTGCTTTCTTTTTGATCCTAGCTCCGATAGAGTACGACGGAAGAGCAGACTATAGGGAACGCCCTCCGCGGCGTTCCGGGCAGGGCAATGGCGGCATCCATGGCGTTTCGCGGAACGCCACGGAGGGCGTTCCCTACAGCAGCCCCTCCCACGGCCACGCGAGGTCTAGAGAAAAGGCGATTCCATCGCCAACTTCCAGCCGAAAGGAGCGATCCGTGATCCACACGCCGCGAAGCCTTGCGTCCCTTCTTCCCACGGTGGCCGCGATGGTACTCGCCGTCGGCGCCGGCGGGGCCTTCGCGATCGACTTCCCCGGCCCCGACCCCGGCCCGGCACGGGCCGCAATCCAGGGCGACACGATCACCCTGGAAAACAACGTGCTCCGCTTCACCTGGACCACCACCGGCGGCCACCTCCGCCCCAAGGAGTTCGTCGACAAGCTCAACGGCAAGACGCTCTCGCTGGCCGGGTCGGAGTGCTTTCGGGTCGTGGCAGAAGACTCGCCGTCTCCACATCCGCGTATCCTGAACGCATCGCAACTGGCGATCGTGGGGAAGCCTCAAGAGTCCTCCCTTCAGGATGCCCGTCGATTCAACGGCAAGCAGATCGCCGTTGCCTTTAAGGGCGGTTCGTCCTGGAATGCGACGCTGAGTGACAGCGCGAACTACGTGAGGCAGGACGTGAACGTCTTTGCGGCGCCGTTCATGCCGAAACCGGCGCAAGCACGGGAGGTCGTCCTGTGGGATTTTGCGGTGCCTGATGCGCGGGTATCGGGCACCGTCGATGGCTGCCCCATCACCGCAGGCAGCGTCTTCTGCGCGTGCGAAAGCCCTTTGGCCAGACACGAAGTCTGCGACCCGCCCCTGGCGGGCGACGTACAGAAGCGATGTCGTGGCACGGTGAGCGTTACGCAGGCACAGGGACTCGGGATCGTTCTGCCTATCGACTGCGTGCTCGGGGTGGCGCCGGACGGTGCTATGCGGCGGGCGTTCCTGTACTACTTGGAACGGGAACGAGCGCATCCCTACCGGCCCTTTCTACACTACAACAACGGCTCCGAAATCGGCTGCGAATACTGGGGGAAGAAGCTGTACAAGAGCGCCGCAGAGGCGGAGCAGTTCCGGATGAAGCAGGAGTCCCTATGGCTCGGCGACATTCGTGCGATCGGCGAGGAACTGGTCAGGAAGCGCGGTGTGAAGATCGACTCCTTCGTCCACGATTTCGAGTGGGACGATGAAACGTTGGTCTGGCAATTCCATCGCGGATATCCGCAGGGCTTTGGCCCGGCCGCGGCTCTGGCGAAGCAGTACGGCGCGAACGTGGGCGTCTGGTTCTCGCCCTGGGGAGGCTACCCGGGCAAGAAGGCGAGAATCGAATCCGGCCGCAAAATGGGCTTCGAGGCGAACGCGATGGGACTTTCCCTGGCCGGACCGCGCTACGCTCGACGACTCGCGGCGGCCTGTGAGAACATGATCGACCTGTTCGACGCGGCATACTTCAAGTTCGACGGCTTCGGGGCTGGGAATAATCAACCGGGGGCCGGTCCGTATGCGAGCGACGTTGAGGCCCTGCTGGAACTCACGGCCGAAATGCGTTCCCTCGAGTTCCTCCGCGGGCGTCCCGCTCCTTCCGCCATCTTCATCAACGCCACGACTGGCTCCTGGCCGTCGCCTTTCTGGCTGAGATGGGCCGATTCCATCTGGCGCCAGGGCGCGGATACGGGGATGCTGGGCAAGGGTTCGGACCGGCAGCGGTGGATTACCTATCGCGACAACGAGGTCTATCACCGCATCGTCGAGCAGTCGCCGCTGTTTCCGCTCAATTCGCTGATGATCCACGGCGTGTTCGTCAACGATCTGCCGCTGACGGGCGATCCCTACGATCCCAAGAATCCCCGGGCCACGCGGAATCCCAAGGACATCATCGACGAGATCCACACCTTTTTCGGCACGGGCACGGGCTGCCAGGAGATGTACATCAACCCGAAGTTCATGACCGCCGAACTCTGGGACGCCCTGGCCGAGGCGGCCAACTGGTCGCGCCGCAACTCCGACGTGCTGGTCGATACGCACTGGATCGGCGGCGACCCGGCCAAGGGCGAAATCTACGGCTACGCCTCCTGGTCGAAACGTCAGGGGATTTTTTCGCTCCGCAACCCGGACGATAAGCCGGCCCAAATCGCCTTGGACGTGGGCCAGGCCTTCGAGCTGCCGCCCGGGGCCCCGACCCGCTACACGCTCAAGAGCCCCTGGAAACGCGACGCGGCCCGGCCACCCATCGCCGTCACGGCCGGAACGCCGCACACGTTCGCGCTATCGGCCTTCGAGGCGCTGGTGTTTGAGGCGGTGCCGTCGCAAGCGGACAAGTAGACCTCACGCAAAGGCGCGGAGGCGCAAAGGAGAAGGTGGCGATTCCTTCGTCGTTCTTGGCGTCTTCGCGACTTGGCGTGAGCCTTCTCCCTTCATTCAACCTTGCGGCTGAGGATCTGGTCGCAACCCGCGCAGACCGAGGGGACGTCGATGGCCTCCATCAGGTCGCGGGGAGCGCGGCGGCGTTGGGACGAGGTGCCGTAGATGGTCATCTTCTGGAGGACGACGTGGCCGGGTCCGTAGGGGCCGTGGCCTTCGGCCGGCCAGGGGCCGTAGAGACCGACGCACGGCGTGCCGACCGCGACGGCGAGGTGGATCGGGCCGGTGTCGGAACTGACGAAGATCTCGGCCCGTTGGCTCACGGCGGCCAGTTCGCGGAGCGTCGTCGGCGGGGCGAGTCGGGCCTGGGCCTCGGAGCCGGCCACGATCGCCTCGGCCATGGCCCGCTCCTCCGCCCCAGCCCAAACGACTAGCACCGGCAGGGACCACTGGCGGCCGAGGTGCCGGGCCACGGCGGCGAACCGGTCCGTGGGCCACAACTTTGAGGACCAGCCGGCCCCGGCATTGATGATCGCAAACCGGCCCTCGATGCCCGCCTCGCGGAGGATCGCCGCGGCGGCCTCGCGTTCAGGCCCCGCGAGAGGCACGCGGAAATGCACCGCCGGGCGCACGATCCCCAGCGGCTCGATCAGTTCCAGGGTGCGGTCCACCGTGTGCTTGGTCTTCGTGGTGATCAGGTCGGTGTGGAACCACCGGCTCATCTCGCGGCCCCACTGGTCGCCGTAGCCGATCCGCCGCGGGGCGCCCGAGAGCCAGGCCGCGATCGCGCTCTTGGCCAGCCCTTGGGCGTCGATCGCGACGTCGAACCGCATGGCCCGGAGGCGGCGACGCAGTTCCAGGATGCTATGGAGCGACTTCATCCATCGCCGCGGGAGCACGATCAACTCGTCGAGGGCCTCGTGGCCCTCCAGCAGCGTCGCGGCCGGATTGGCCGCGACCCACGCCAGGAACGCCCTTGGAAACCGCTCGCGCAGGGCGTTGGCCAGCGGCATGGCGTGGATCACGTCGCCC
>CAYSGY010000504.1:0-3948 GCA_964430315.1 uncultured Planctomycetaceae bacterium | reverse complement strand
CGGGACGCTTGTCGTCGTCAACGGTCTGGAACGGAGCAATTCCTCGGGCCGGCACTACTATGGGCTCCAGGGCGTCCCCAGCGTGCAGATCAGCCGCGCCAAGGTCTACGCCTTCGACGCTCAAGGCAAGCCGCGTTGGCGCGAGCCGGTCACGGTGCAGGACCAGTACCTGGTGCTCCACCAGCCGGAAAACCTCCCTGCGCTGGTGTTTGCCTGCGGGGTGGCGGAACGCCGTGCGACGTCGATGGGCCAACCGCGGACCGCGATCCTCGCCGTGGACAAGCGGACCGGCCAGGTGGTCCGCCCCAAGGAGCGGTTCGAGGGGCTCTCGCACTTCCGCCTTCAGGGCGACCCGGAGAAGAAGACCGTCGAGGTCTACATGCAGCGCGACGTCGTCACGTTCACCTTCACCGGCAAGCCCGTGCCGCCGCCTGCGAAGGACCAGCCGAAGCAGCCCCCGAAGCCCTCCTCGGCCCTCCTCAAAGCGATGCGTCGCGCTATGGAAGGAACCTTGAATCTGCCTGTCGACGACGAGGAGGACGAGTCGGGTGACAATCGCTAGCGCCGCAAGCGGCTCTTCTGCTCCTCCTCGTTCCCACGCTCTGCGTGGGAACGCCCGCCCCCGCCGCTCCGCGGCGAGCCCGGGTGGCATGCCGTCATCGAGCCCGTGTGGCATGCCGTCATCGAGCCCGTGTGGCATGCCGTCACTCGGCGCAGCCGAGGGTCGGCATGGAACGCGTCGAGGCGGCTTCCATGCTCACCCGACGCTGCGCGTCGTAAGGGCATGCCACCCGATCCGCCTTTTGATATTGGCGTGGCTGTCCCTAGCCGTTTGGGCAGCAGGAACGCCCGCCGCGGGTGCGCCGAAGGACCCGGAAGTACAGCGGGTCGTCAGCCGCGGGCTGGAATGGCTGGCGTCGCACCAGTCGCGGCGGGGTCATTGGTCGGCCAACGGGGGCCGTTATCCGACCACCATGACCGCCATGGCCGGCCTCGCGCTGTTGGCCGAGGGCTCGACCACCAAGCAAGGCAAGTACGCGTCCAGCATCCAGGCCGCGGTGAACTACCTGCTCGACCGCAGCCGTCCCAACGGCCTGATCGGCGATCCCCTCCAGGACGACCGCTACACCTACGGCCACGGCTTCTCCATGCTCTTCCTCTCCCAACTCCTCGGCGAGGAGGAGGACCTGGAACGCCGCGAGCAGTTGGTCGACGTCCTCTCCCGGGCCGTGGTCTTCTGCGGCCAGGCCCAGACCGAGGCGGGCGGTTGGGGATACGTCAGCGCCGAGGCCGGCCACGGATTCGACGAAGGCTCCACCACGATCACCCAGGTCCAGGGGCTCCGCGGATGCCGCAACGCCGGCATCGCCGTTCCCAAGGAGATCATCGACAAGGCCGTCACGTACATCCGCAAGTGCACGCTCCCCGACGGCGCCGTGCAGTACAACATCAAGGGCGGGGGAGGACGCCCGGCCATCACGGCGGCGGCCATCGCCTGCTTGTTCAACGCGGGCGAGTACGACAGCGAGCTGGTTCCCAAGCTCCAGTCCTACTGCGACCGGAACCTCGGGAGCATCACCAACGAGGGATTCGGCCATTGGCACTACGCCCACTACTACTATTCCCAGGTGCTCTATCGCGAGGGCGGCAAACGCTGGGAAGAGTACCGCGCCAAGATCTACGAACGGCTCCTCAAGGAGGCCAACCCCGACGGCTCCTGGACCCAAGGCTACATCGGCCCCGTGTACACCACCGCGATCAACCTCACCATCCTGCAGTTGGAGAACGCGGCCCTGCCGATTTATCAAAGGTGAGGGAGAAACCCCATCGTAGGTTATGCTTCAGCATAACGCGAACGGCATGGTGCTGAGGCATCAGGCAATCGAGGGGATGCTGAAGCACCAGGAAAACGGGTTATGCTGAAGCATAACCTACCAGGAAGAGGACCAGTCATGACGCAACACGACAACGCGGCGATCGAGAAGCTCGGGGATGCCCGGCGCAAGATCGTCGAGCAGCTTTCCCGAGTGATCGTCGGGCAGGAGCAGGTGATCGAGGAGCTGTTGATCTCGCTTATCAGCCGGGGGCACTGCCTGCTGGAAGGCGTGCCGGGCCTGGCCAAGACGCTCTTGATCAGCACGCTCAGCCGCACGCTCAACCTCTCGTTCAGCCGCATCCAATTCACGCCCGACCTCATGCCGGCCGACATCACCGGCACCGATATCATCGAGGAGAACCGCTCCACAGGAAGCCGCGAATACCGTTTCCTGGCCGGGCCGCTCTTCTCGAACGTCGTGCTGGCCGACGAGATCAACCGCACGCCCCCGAAGACCCAGGCCGCCTTGCTCGAAGCGATGCAGGAGCGCCAGGTCACGGTGGGCCGCGTGCGGCACAAGCTGGCCGATCCGTTCTTCGTGCTCGCCACGCAGAACCCGATCGAGCAGGAGGGCACCTACCCCCTGCCCGAAGCCCAGCAAGACCGCTTCATGTTCAAGGTCTTCGTCCGCTACCCGAGCTTCGAGGAAGAGTATGAGGTTGCCCGGCGCACGACCGCGGTGATGGAGGACAACGTGGAGCCGGTCCTTGCGGCCGAGGACCTCCTCGAATTGCAGCGGATCGTGCGGGGCGTGCCGATCGCGCCGCACGTGATCCGCTACACGCTGGCGTTGGTGCGTCAGACGCGGGTCCGGGAGCCGGGGACGCCGGAATTCGTCGAGGAGCAGTTGAGCTGGGGGGCGGGCCCCCGCGCGGTGCAATTCCTCATCCTCGGGGCCAAGGCCCGGTCGCTCTGGCACGGGCGCAGCCATGTGACCGTCGAGGACATCCAGCACCTGGCCAAGCCGGTGCTCCGCCACCGGCTCGTGCTCAGTTTCACCGCGGAGAGCGAAGGCGTTGCCGCCGACCATGTCATCGAGCGTCTCCTGGAGACCACCCCCACCCGAGAAGATGAACTTTCGCGCGATGAACGATTCCAAAAGATTTTTGCATCCTGAGGTGATCAAGCGGATCGCCCGGCTGGATCTTCGCGCGAGGCATGTCGTGGAAGGGTTCTTGTCCGGGATGCACCGCAGCCCGTACTTCGGGCAGTCGGTCGAGTTCCTCCAGCACCGGCCCTATGCGTGGGGCGACGACCTGCGCTACGTCGACTGGAAGGTCTGGGCGAAGCAGGACCGCTACTTCGTCAAGCAGTTCGAGGAAGACACGAACCTGAGGCTGACCCTCCTGGTCGACGTCTCGGCGAGCATGCGCTACGGCTTCGGCGCGATGAACAAGTCGGACTACGCCGCGACCGTCGCGGTGAGCCTGGCCTACCTCGTGCTCCGGCAGCAGGACGCCGTCGGCTGCCTGGCCTTCGACGAGTCGCCGCGCATGGCCGTCCCGCAGCGGACCAAGCGGAACCATCTGGATTCCATCATTCAGGCCCTCGACGTGAGCGAGCCGGCCAACAAGACGGACCTTTGCCAGGTGATCCGCAACGCGGCGGAGACCTATCCGCGGCGCGGCATGATGGTGCTGGTGTCGGACCTCTTGGTGGACCGCGAGGGGCTCTTCCGCGGGCTGAAGCTGCTCCGGAGCCGGGGCCACGACGTGCTCGTGTTCCACGTGCTCGACGACGACGAAATGGACTTCTCCTTCAACGGGCCCACGCGTTTCGAGGGATTGGAACTGCCGCTCCACCTGAAATGCAATCCGCGGGCCCTGCGCGAAGGCTACCTGGCGGCCCTCGGGGCCTACTTGGAAGAAGTCCGCCGCGGCTGTAGCGCCCAGAAAGTTGATTATGCCCTTTTGCGCACGAGCCAGCCGCTCGGCGCCGCGTTGGCAACCTACCTGAGTCACCGCATGGCAACGCAGAATAGGAATTGAGGATTACTTCAACCGTTTCGCTTCGACCGTTTAGCGGCCGGGCTCGCCCGGCGCGGGGTGGCGAAAAAACGCCGGGCGAGCCCG
>CAYSGY010000503.1:0-3955 GCA_964430315.1 uncultured Planctomycetaceae bacterium | reverse complement strand
CCGTTCGCCCCAACGAGCAACACCCAAAACACCCTTTTCGCAACAGAAACTAATCTGGCGGGCAAGTATGGGTTTTACTTCCACGTGCAGAACGGCTCGATCAACGCCGGGGTCCACGGCGGCGCCCGGACCAGCCCCGGTGAGTTCGGGGCCCGTGCCGCACGGCTGTTGAAGTACCTCGACGAAGGCCACTACGGTGTGAAGCTTTCCGCGGAGGATCGTCGCCGCATCACCCTCTGGCTCGACTGCAACTCGGAGTTCTACGGCTCCTACGAGAACACGCAGGCCCAGGCCCGGGGTGAAATCGTGCGGCCGACGTTGAATTAGTAGGCAGATGTAGGGTGGGACAAGCGCAGCGCGGTCCCACCGGGATGTGTGCGGTTCTTGTGGTGGGACGACGCTGCGCTTGTCCCACCCTACGGACGACTTGGTCACGTTTAGCCGCGGGACATGTCCCGCGCCGGCGCTCCCGAGGAAGACCTGCATGGACCCGCGTGCCGATCGCAGCCAGAAGTTCCGCATTGCCGTGCGCGCGTTCGGGCCTTTCGAGAAGGCCGTCGAGCGCGAGTGGGCCTCGTTCCGCGAGCGGTTCTCCTGCGGACTGGAGTTGGACCTGGTGGCGATGGACCACCATCCGCTCTACGACGAGTTGTTCGTCCGGCAGGGACTGCGCCGCGGCGATTGGGACGTGGCCTTTCTCAACACCGATTGGATCGCCGTGGCGCACCGGACCGGCGCCGTGGTCGACCTTTCGACGCGGATCAGGAACTGCCCCCCCGAAGGTTATCCGGCGGGTTGGGCCCCGTCACTCTTGCGAATCCAGCAGTTCGGCGACATGATCCTCGGGCTGCCGTACCACGACGGGCCGGAGTGTTTTATCTACCGCCGCGATCTGTTCGAGGACCCGGCCGAGCAGGCCGAATTCCTCCGGCAGAACGGGTGCCCCCTGGCGATCCCCGAAACGTGGGACGATTTCCTCCGCGTGGCCCGGTTCTTCACCCGGCCCGACCGGGGCCTCTTCGGCACGATCTTCGGCGCGTACCCCGACGGGCACAACACAGTCTACGACATCTGCCTCCAGCTCTGGACTCGGGGCGGCGAGCTGTTCGACGCCGGCGGGCGTATGCGTCTGGACACGCCGGAAATGATCGACGCGCTGGAGTTCTACCGCGCGGCGCTCAACGACGCCTCGGCCGTGCACCCGGCGTGCCGCGAGTGCGACTCGGTGAAGTCCGGCATGGCCTTCGCACGCGGCGAGGTGGCCATGATGGTCAACTGGTTCGGATTCGCCGCGATGTGCGAGACGATCGCCGAATCGAAGGTGGCGGGCCGTGTGGACGTGACGACGATCCCGCACGGGCCGGGCGGGGCCACCGTTTCTCTGAATGCCTATTGGGTCCTTTCCGTGGCCTCGGGCAGCCCGCATCCCGACGTGGGCTATCAGTTCATCCGGCACGCCATGAGCCGCGCCCTCGACAAAGAGCGCGCGCTCGACGGCGTGATCGGCTGCCGGAAGTCGACGTGGACAGATCCGGAGGTGAACCGCAAGGTGCCCTTCTACCGTTGTATGCAGTCGCTGCACGCGCACGCCCGCGAGTTGCCCTGCCTTGCCAACTTCGCCGAGCTTTCGGCGGTGATCGACCGGATGGCCCTCGACGCGATCAACACCTCCGAGCCCACCCCGGCGATCGTCTGCCGGGCCCAGGAAGCGGCCGACCGGCTCGGCTCATAGGGCGGCGACCAGCGATCGCGATGAGCGACGACGTTGCGTCCCGGCGTAGCGGGCGACCAGGCGGAGGAGTTCGCCCCGGTCGATCGGCTTCGAGAGGTAGTCGTCGCAGCCGGCGTCGAGGCATCTCCGGCGGTCGTCGGCGGAGGCGTGGGCGGTCAGGGCGATGATCGGGCCCCGGTGGCCGGCCGAGCGGATCCGCCGCGTCGCCTCAAAGCCGTCCATCACCGGCATCTGAATGTCCATCAAGATCACGTCGAACGGCGCCTCCGCAGAATCTCCCGCCAAAGGCCCGTGCCCGTCGCCCACCACGGCCTCGACCGCCGCGAGGCCGTCGTCGGCGAGGCTCACGACGGCCCCGGCCTTGCGCAGCAGGAAGGCGATGAGCCGCTGGTTGTCCGGGCCGTCCTCCACGAGCAGGACGCGGCAATCGAGAGCGGCCGGCTCGCACGGCGGCGCAGGCGCCGGGGACGCCGGGACTTCCGCCGGCGTTGTGACGCCGCTCGCGGCCAGCAGCGGGATAGACAGGCGGAAGGTGCTCCCCTGCCCCGGCGTGCTCTCCACGGCGATCTCGCCGCCAAGGACCGCGGCCAGCCGTTTGCAGATCGCCAGTCCCAGGCCCGTCCCGCCGTACTTGCGGGTCGTTGAGGCGTCGGCCTGCGTGAACGGCGCGAAGAGGTTGGCAAGCTGTTCCTTGGAGATACCGATCCCCGTGTCACTCACCTCGATCTCGAACTGCGGGAAAGTCCCTGACGCCTCGCGTGTGCGGGTGGCGATCCGGACGTAGCCCGCCTCGGTGAACTTGACGGCGTTGCCCACGAGGTTGACGAGGATCTGCCGCAATCGCACGGGATCGGTGACGATCATGCCGGGAACCGCATCGTGCGACTCCACGCGGAGTCGGAGTCCCTTCTGCTCGGCTCGGCGCCGCATCAGGCAGACCACTTCACCGATGACAGCCGCGGGCGAGCAGGCGATCGGCTCGGCCCGCATCTTGCCGGCCTCGATCTTCGAGAGATCGAGGATGTCGTCGAGGAGTGACAGGAGCTGCTCCGCGTTCCTGTGGACGATCGAGGCGGTTTCCACGTCCTGCGGTCGCTCGAGACTGCCCACAAGAAGCTCCGTGAACCCGAGGATGGCGGTCATCGGCGTGCGGATTTCGTGGCTCATGTTGGCGAGGAACTGACTCTTGGCGCGGTTGGCGGCGCCGGCCTGCTCCTCGGCCCGCCGAAGGGCGTCGACGGCCTCCTTGGATTCGGTCACGTCGCGCATGACTCCCCGGAATCCCTGGAGCCGGCCCTGCCGGTCCACGATCGGCAACGCGTCGACGGCCATGTGGCGCGGGGTGCCGTCCCGATGGCTCACGGTGATTTGGAGTCCGCGCACCGGCGAGGGTTGGGCCGTGTTTTCTGCGAAGTGCGGTCCCACCCATCCTATCTGCGATGGCGGCAATAAGTCGAAGAAGTTCCTTCCGAGCAACTCGGCCGGCTTCCAGCCGGAAAGCCGCTCAACGCTCCCTTCCAACTGCGTACACCGGCCGTCGGTGTCGATCTCCCAGACGACGTCGCTGGTGATCTCCGTGAGGGATCGGAGCCGCTCCTCGCTCCGTTGCAGTTCGTCGATCCGCCGCATCGCGAGGACGGCCAGGAAGACGGTCGCGCCGGCCGCAAGCAGCGAGCCCACCATCACGGCCGCGATGCCCACCTTGACCAGCGAGACGTCGTATTTGGCAACGTCGAGGCACGTCACCGCAATCGCGATGGGCGCCATGAGGACCGGGCTCAAGCGGAGAAGCCGTTCTCGCACGGTCGTCGGGCCGCGCAAAGGCCGGGTTGGTTGACTCGCCATGGGCTGACTCTTTCGAAGGGGAAGGTGCGCAAGGGTGTCATCCCGAGGTTCTTCGACTCGCTGCTTCGGTTAAGCAGATAGAGCACGTTCTAAGTGTAGGACATGGAAAACGCGCGTGTCGAAGATCGGGACGTTTCAAAGATGTACGCCCTGACACCGGGCGGTCACACCGGCTGGCCAATGGGGGGACTTGGGCGGCGCCGCCATGAGAAGTAGAATGAAAATCCCCAAAGTACCGGACCCGGTTTCGGAGACCACCCAGATGAGCAGCACCTACCATCGTCGTTCCTTCCTGATCCAATCGGCCGCGGTCGCCGGGGCGGCTGCCGGAGCCCGCCTCTTCCCCGCCCCCGCCCTCCTCCAAGCCGCGTCGCCGAA
>CAYSGY010000502.1:0-3965 GCA_964430315.1 uncultured Planctomycetaceae bacterium | reverse complement strand
CCGCCCGTTCCCCAGAATCGCCGCGCGGTCGATCACGGCGCCCAGTTCCCGGATGTTCCCGGGCCACGGGTAGCCTTTCATGAGGAGGATGTCATGCTCCGAGGGCATCACCAACGGGAGGCCGAACCGCGTGGCCGCACGTTCCGCGAAATGCGCGGCCAGCGCGGGGATGTCTTCCTTCCGCTCCCGAAGCGGCGGCAGCGGGATCGGAAACACTGCGATCCGATACCAAAGATCCTCGCGAAACTCCCCAGCCGCGACCATGGCCGCCAGGTCCCGATGCGTGGCGGCCACGATCCGCACGTCGACGTGGATCGGGCTGTGCCCGCCGACCCGCTCCAACCAGCCGTCCTGCAAGATCCGGAGCAGACGGACCTGCGCGGCCAGGGGAAGCTCGCCCATCTCGTCCAGCAGCAGCGTTCCGCCGTCGGCCCGCTCGAACCATCCCTGCCGGGCCTCCACCGCGCCGGTGAACGCGCCCCGCTCGTGACCGAACAACTGGGAGTCGATCAACTCGGAAGGGATTGCCCCGCAGTTGACCCGGATGAACGGGCCGGAGGCCCGGGGCGACCGATTGTGGATCAGCCGGGCCACCAGCTCCTTTCCCGTGCCGGTTTCGCCCACGATCAGTACGGGCACGTCGGACCGGGCCACCAGCTCCACGCGGTCCATCACCATGTGAAGCCCGGAGTCCGCGCCCACCACGGTATCGCCGATGGCCTTGCGTCCCAACCGCGTGAGCAGCGATCGCTTGTCGGCCTCGGCAGCCTCGCGCAAGGCGGCCATCTCACGCAAACGCCGGTCGTTCTCCATGGCCACCGAGAACGGCTCCAGCAGGAGCCGCACGAGATCGAGATGGCAGGACTCGAAGCGGGCGCCGTGGGCAGCGACCACGATCAGGACGCCTGAAGGACTGCCGGGCTCGCCCAACGGGCCGGCCACGAGGTCGCCGGAAACCTTGGGCGGAACCAAGGCCGCCATCGCCGCGTCCTTGGGTGGGGTCTCCGACCGCCGCGTCAGATCCCCCCGGCCGCTCCACGCGACCACGGCCCGTCTCTGTTCCTCCGAGCACTCGCTCCGCACCTCCGCCAACCCAGAGGCAGAATTCGCCAGCCCGGCGGCTACGGTCTCAATGTAGCCCCGTTCCCCGTCCAAACGTCTCACGAGGAGTTGGCCGAGGGGTAAGTGCGGTTGGAGCAGCGACGCGATGGTGGCACAAGACTCGCCAATCTCGATGTGCCGACAAGCCTCACGCCAGACGTCGAGGAGTAGGACTCGATACTGCTCCAAGGGAGACCTCCCAGATTATACGACGGTAATTCTAGCTTATGTCACGGCCGCCGCCTACCATATCTCACGGCATCACCCGAAAGCCCCATCGCGCCGCATCAGAACACCACCTCACTTCAGTGGGGTATTTTGCGACCTCTCCAGCCCAGCACTCGCATCTCGGGAGTTCCATAGGCATCAAGTTGAGGATAGCGGCCGGTGAATCGGGTGTAAGAAACGGAAAAGAGGGAAAAGGGAGAAGTGGGAAAGAGCATGTTTCCTGATTGCGGTCGCCAAGATCCCCAAAAATCCTCCTTTCCCATTTTGCCCTTTTCCCCCTTTCCCTTTCTCACACCCTCGGGCATTTCTTAACTTGATGCGTATGCACTCGCCCCGAAACGGATGCACCTGGCGTGCCGATCGTCCCGGTCTCGCCGTCTGGGCATAGGAGTTGCTAGGCGATGGCCCCGGGGGACTGTCTGCAGCGGACGAGTCGCACGGTGGGGTGTCTGATGGATTTCGAGGAGCGCGCGATGGATGGGAAATGCCGCAAGAGTCTGGGCTGGATTGCGTTGGCGTGGGCAGCGATTTGTCTATTGGGGGGGTGTCGCCCCTCGGAGACCGGTTCGTCGGCTTCGTCTAACGCCTCCACCCCGGCCGCCGTGGAGCTGCTGAACGTCTCCTACGATCCGACCCGCGAGTTGTACGCCGAGTTCAACCGCGAGTTCGCCAAGCATTGGCAGGAGAAGACGGGCCAGGAGGTGTCGATCCGGATGTCCCACGGGGGATCGGGCAAGCAGGCCCGATCGGTGATCGAGGGCCTGGAGGCCGACGTGGTCACTCTGGCCCTGGGCTTCGACATCGACTCGATCGTCAAGCACGGGCAACTCATTGCCGCGAATTGGGCGGAACGACTCCCGCACAAGAGCGCCCCGTACACCTCGACGATCGTCTTCCTGGTCCGCAAGGGGAATCCCAAGGAGATCAAGGACTGGGGCGACCTGGTCAAGCCCGGGGTGTCGGTCATTACGCCGCATCCGAAGACGTCGGGCGGGGCCCGGTGGAACTACCTGGCGGCCTGGGGCTTTGCGTTGAAGCGGGAGTTGGGCGACCTGGCCAAACTTCACGACCCGAAGCAGGCCGATGCCGTGGCAAAGGCCCAGATGAAGGCCCGCGACTTCGTCGCCGAGATCTTCCGCCACGTCCCGGTGCTCGACCCGGGGGCCCGGGGCTCGACCATGACCTTCGTGCAGCGCGGCATCGGCGATGCCCTTTTGGCCTGGGAGAACGAGGCCTTCCTGGCGGTCCGCGAGATGGGCAAGGACCAGTTCGAGATCGTGGTGCCGTCGGCCAGCATTCTCGCCGAGCCGTCGGTCGCCGTGGTGGACCACGTAGTCGACAAGCGGGGGACCCGCCGCGTGGCAGAGGCGTATCTTGAATACCTCTACTCCCCGGTGGGGCAGGCGGCCGCAGCCAGACACTACTACCGCCCCCGCGACTTCAAGGCGGTGGCGGAGGCAGATGCCAAGCGGTTTCCCAAGGTGGACCTGTTCACCATTGACGACGTCTTCGGCGGCTGGCCCAAGGTCCAGGCGGAGCATTTTGACGACGGCGGCGTGTTCGATCAGATCACCAAGGGCGGCTCGTGAGGACGGAGAGCGTGGCCCAGCCGCCCTCGGCTGGGCTTGGAACGGATTCGCTTCTGCCGCGATCGCCCGGCCGAGGGCGGCTGGGCCACAGGGATCTTGTTCGTGTGACGGAGTGGAAACGTGTCCTCGACCCTGAAACGGCATAGCGTGCTTCCCGGCTTCGGCTTGACGCTGGGGTTCACGCTCTCGTATCTCAGCCTCGTGGTGCTGCTGCCGCTGGCGGCTTTGTTATTGAAGGCGGCGGGGACCGACAGCGCGGCGCTCTGGGCTGCCGCCACGGATGAGCGGGTCATGGCGTCGTACCGGCTGAGTTTTGGAGCTTCACTCATTGGGGCGTTGGTGAACGCGGTCTTTGGATTGATCGTCGCCTGGGTATTGGTCCGGTACTCGTTTCCGGGCAAGCGGGTGGTGGATGCGATCGTCGACCTCCCCTTTGCCCTGCCGACCGCCGTGTCGGGCATTACGCTGACGACTCTCTACGCGCCGAACGGCTGGCTCGGGCGGTGGCTCGCTTCGGTGGGCGTTCCCGTGGCCTACACGCCGCTCGGCGTGACGGTTGCTTTGATCTTCATCGGGTTGCCGTTTGTGGTTCGCACCCTGCAACCGGCGCTGGAGGACCTGGAGCCGGAAGTCGAGGAGGCGGCCGCAAGCCTTGGGGCCGGCCGTTGGCAGACGTTTCGGCGGGTCATCCTGCCGACGATCCTGCCCGCCCTGTTGACCGGATTCGCCCTGGCTTTCGCCCGCGGCCTGGGAGAGTACGGCTCTGTGGTCTTCATTTCGGGCAACATGCCGATGAAGACGGAGATCGCCCCCCTGCTGATCGTCACCAAGCTGGAACAGTACGACGTGGTCGGGGCCTGCGCGATCGCCGTGGTGATGCTCACCGCATCGTTCGTGCTGTTGTTGTTGATCAACGTGTTGCAGTGGTGGAGCCGGAAGGGACAGGGGTTAGGGGTCGGTGGTTAGTGGTCGGTGGTTAGTGGTCGGTGGTCAGGGTTCAGGATTTGTCTGGAACGCGGACGGGACGTGCCGGTCTCCTACCACCTA
>CAYSGY010000501.1:3734-3970 GCA_964430315.1 uncultured Planctomycetaceae bacterium | reverse complement strand
TGCGAGCGACTCGTGGAGGCCGGTCACGACGTGATCTGCCTGGACAATTTCTTCACCAGCCAGAAGTCGAACGTCGTCCACCTGCTCAACCGGCCGAATTTCGAGCTGGTGCGGCACGATATCACGTTGCCGGTCTGGCTGGAGGTCGACGAGATCTACAACCTCGCCTGCCCCGCCGCCCCCGGACACTACCAGTACAACCCGATCAAAACGATGAAGACCTCGGTCGTGGGCGC
>CAYSGY010000501.1:0-3697 GCA_964430315.1 uncultured Planctomycetaceae bacterium | reverse complement strand
ACGGCGATCCCGAGGTTCATCCCCAGCCCGAAAGCTACCGGGGTGCGGTGAACCCGATCGGCCCCCGGGCGTGCTACGACGAGGGCAAACGGGCCGCCGAGACGATCTTCATGGACTACCACCGCACCAACCGGGTGAACATCCGGATCGTGCGGATCTTCAACACCTACGGGCCGCGCATGCACCCGTTCGACGGGCGGGTGATCTCGAACTTCGTCCGCCAGGCCCTGGCGGGAGAGGACCTCACCCTGTTCGGCGACGGCTCCCAGACCCGCTCCTTCTGCTACCGCGACGACCTGATCGAAGGCATGATCCGGATGATGGAGGCCGCGGACGATCTCGTCGGCCCGGTGAACCTCGGCAACCCCGACGAGTTCACCATCCGCCAGCTTGCCGAGTCGGTGTTGGAGCTGACCGGCTCGCGGTCCAAACTGGTCTTCCACCCCCTCCCGCCCGACGACCCCAAACAACGCAGGCCCGATATCACGCTGGCCCGCCAGCGACTCGGCTGGGAACCCAAGCTGCCGTTGCGCGAGGGCCTCGTCAAGACGATCGAGTGGTTCCGCTCGATCGACATCCGCCACTACCGCCCGCCAACGCCGAACTACTAGGGGTTGGGAGTTGGGAGTTGGGAGTTGGGGGTTGGGAGTTGGGGCCTTCCGGCGGATGTCCGCGTAGCGGGCGGGCTTGCCCGCCGCTTCGTGGCGCCCGCACACGCTCGTTGCGGGGTCTTTTTGCCCCCCAACCCCCAACCCCCAATCCGCAATCCCCAACCCTATTCCCTTCTCCTTCCCCGCCGCATTTCGCCGTCGATTTCGTCGGTTTCGTCACCGCTGATGCGTCGGCGGAGATAGAGTTTGATCGGCACCTCGGGGAAGTTGAGCTCATCGCGGAGGATGCCAAGCAAGTAGCGCTGATAGGGTTTGGAGAGCGCCTTGGGGCTGTTGCAGAGGAGCACGACCGTCGGCGGCTGGACGGCGACCTGGGTGGCGTAGTAGATCTTCGGCTCAATGCGGCCCTGCAGCGGCGGGGGGTTCCGCTCCAGCGCGGTGCGGATGAGACGGTTCAGTTTGGCCGTCGTGACCCGCTCCCGGGACTGGGCGAACACCGTTTGCGCGTGGTCCAGCAGGGCCTTCACGTTCTGGCCTGTTTGTCCCACGATGAAAGCGATCGGCACGTAGGGCATGGTGCGGAACGTCTCGCGCAGATACGTGACCCAGCGCTCGGTCGACATGCGGTCGCCCACCAGGTCCCACTTGTTGACCACGAAGATGCAGGGCTTGAACTGTTCGGCGATGTAGTCGCACAACTGCTTATCGACTTTGCTGATCCTCTCGTTGGCGTCGAGGAAGAGGAGCACGACGTCGGCCCGCCGGATGCTCCGCTTCCCCCGGTGGATCCCATAATAGTCGATGTTGCTCACGACGCTCTTCATGCGGCGGAAGCCGGGCGTGTCGATCGCCAGGAAGACCTTGTCGTCGAGTTCGAATCGCACGTCGACGCTGTCGCGGGTCGTTCCCGGCACTTCGCTCACGATCATGCGCTCGGCCTGGCAGAGCGTGTTGACGAAGGTGCTCTTCCCGGTGTTGCGCCGGCCCACGATCGCCACCTTCATCACCGGGTCTTCGTCCGGCATTTCGGCGGCCGAGGCGGGCGGCAGGCGCTCGCGGATCGCCTCGAGCAACTCCTCCTTGCCGCGGCCCTGGTGGACGCTTACCCGCACCATCTTCCGGCCCAGACGATAGAACTCGTCGGCCTGCTCGTCGAGACTGGGGATGTCGGTCTTGTTCGCGACGCAGATCACCGGCACGCTCACGTAGCGGAGCCGCCGGGCCACCTCCTCGTCGAGCGGGACCATGCCGTCGCGAGTGTCCACCACGAAGAGGATCACGGCGGCCGAGTCGATCGCCGCCTCGATCTGCTCCTCAATGTGCTCGGTGAGGTTGTCGGGGTCTCGAACGCCCATCCCGCCGGTGTCGATCAACTCCACAAACCGGTCGCCGACCTCGACCAGATAGGTCACGCGGTCCCGCGTCACCCCCGACGTGGGATCCACGATCGCCAACCGCCTCCCGGCGAGCCAGTTGAACAGACTCGACTTGCCGACGTTGGGTCGCCCAACGATCGCTACCTGCGGCACACCCATGAGTCTACCTAGCGCCCATCCAAATCAACTTCGCCCTGCGAACCCCGTGGAACGACGTAATGACTGGCCCGGCAGCAGCAGGTCGCGGCGATGAGCTGACCTTTCCGGAGCGGGCGGAGCCTCGTATGGATACACCACCCCCCTTGGCTAGCTCGCAGTGCCCCCCATCTGCGCTGCCTCGACGCCCCCGCGAGATTCTCCATCCATCATACTAGCTGACGCGACAACGGCAACCCGGTATGATTCAGCAATGCAATTCCGGAACCAGGCCCCCTAGCAAGGAGGGTATCGTGGCTGCTGGTGAATCCTCGAAGGGCCGAACGCGCCGAGCGATCGCGCGCAAACTGGAGTGCCTCCGCGACGCCGGCGTGACGCATCTGCCCAAACCGAGGCGGCCCAAGGCGGATGCGCCCCGCGCGGCGGCGGTGGAGCCGGAGCGAGATCCTCCCCCCGCAAGGGTTGCGGCCAAGGCGGTTCAACCTGCGGTGTCTCGGCCCGAGGCATTGAGCGCGATCGCACGAGCCGTCGCGCAGTGCACTCGCTGCGCCGAGTTGGCCCGAACTCGGACGCAGACCGTCTTTGGCACGGGAAATCCCCATTCCCGGCTGGTGTTCATGGGCGAGGCCCCCGGGGCCGACGAGGATCGCCAGGGAGAGCCGTTCGTGGGCCGGGCCGGGCAGTTGCTCACCGACATCATCACCAAGGGGATGAAACTCCGCCGCGAGGACGTGTATATCCTCAACACCATCAAATGCCGCCCGCCGGGAAACCGCACGCCGGCGCCGGCAGAAATCACCAATTGCCGGGAGTACCTCGACAAGCAACTCGCGATCCTTGAGCCGGAGTTCCTCTGTTGTCTCGGGGCCGTGGCCACCCAGGCCCTTCTTGAGATCCAGTCCCCCTTAGGAAAGCTGCGAGGCCGATTCCACGATTTTCATGGCATCAAGGTGATTTGCACCTACCACCCGGCCTACGTGCTGCGATATCCCGAAACCAAACGCCAGGTGTGGGACGACATCAAGATCCTCATGAAGGAGATGGGACTGCCTGGGCAGTAGGCAGAGGACAGAGGGCGGAGGGCAGTAGGCAGAGGGCAGAGAATCCAATGCTTAGCGGCGGGACTTGTCCCGCGATCTTGCAGCACAAGAGTCAATCCATGCTTCCCGACCAGTTGCGCTGTTACCTGGTGAATCGAGACGCCGATGCCCGTGTTACCGCGGAGATCGCCCATCGGCCGATGGAGGAATTGCCCGAGGGAGAGGTGCTCATCCGGGTGGCCTATTCCTCGCTCAACTACAAAGACGCCTTGGGCGCGACCGGGCACTTGGGCGTGAACCGCAGGTTCCCCAATGTTCCGGGAGTCGATGCGGCCGGGGTGGTCGTGCAAAGCGGCGTGTACGAATTCGTGCCCGGCGATCCGGTCGTCGTGACCGGTTTCGACATGGGCATGAACCGTTGGGGCGGCTGGGCGGAATACGTCCGCGTGCCGCAGGACTGGATCGTCCGGCTCCCCCAGGGCATGACGCTTCACGAGAGTATGATCCTCGGCTC
>CAYSGY010000500.1:0-3975 GCA_964430315.1 uncultured Planctomycetaceae bacterium | reverse complement strand
GAGCTCCCTTGCTGGCCCGCAAGGGCCCGACGGGGCCGGCTGCAGGCGCGGCCGTGCCCGCAGTTCTTACCAGGATTCCCACGTTTACCACGAGGGCCCCTCGGCCCGCGTCGTAACGCGGGAGCGTAGACGGGTTTTGCGGAGGGCGGTCGGAGGATCGCCCTCTTTTCTTTTCTTGGGGTGTAGGTCAGGCTTCCCAGCCTGACCATTGGGCCGTCAGGCTGGGAAGCCTGACCTACGTGTTGGGCCGTCAGGCTGGGAAGCCTGACCTACGTGTGTTGCCTGTCCGGGAGATCGGCCTTGCAAAACCACGCGGTCTTTCGACAATAAGAGAGGAATCGATTCCGCGTGGGCCCAATGGAGTGCCATGAGCGTGACAGGGCTGCCCGAGCAAGGAGTGAGGCCGTCGAGCGACCCGCCGGCTGTCGAGGAGCGATTCCCGAGGGCGGGGGCGGTGGCGGCTGCGGTGGCGGGCCTGGCCGCAGGTTGGCTGGCAGCCGGGTCGGTGGGGCTGTTGGGACACAGCTATCGCCGCGGGCTGACGTGGGTGGCCCTGGGGTGCGTGCTGCTGGCCTCGCTGCCTGCACGCGGCCGGCTCGGACGATTCGTTCTCGCCGCGCTGGCGGCGTTCGTGGCAGCCGTGCCCATGATCGCCTCGGACCTCCGCCCGGTGAACGTCCTGGGGGTGGTCGTGGTCCTGGTGGCTGCGGGGCAGGCATTCACGGGGGCTTCGAAGAGCGTGCTGCGGTGGTCCGCGGAAGCGGTCGTCCTGTTGGCCGTCTATCGGATCGCGGACACTTCGATCGGCCTGTTCTGGCTGGCGACCGATGCGACGGGCACGGCGCTTGGCCGTATGGCGGGAGCGCTCACGCGGCAGCCGCTCTGGGTCGGCGCGACGTTCGCCGGCCTCGACTTCCTCGTCGTGATGCTTTACCTGGCAGTGCGGGCCACGACCACGCGCCGGTCGACAACCCCGGGCGTCACCGGAGCGTGGGTGCGCTGCGGCATCGCGGTGGGCGCGGTCCTGATCGGACACTTGATTTATCTGAACGTGCTCAGTTGCGGGCCGGCGATCCGGGAGCATCTGCCGGCCGAGTCGCCGCCCGGGACCTACTGGAACCCGCATCCCCAGCCGCCGGGCTTCGAGGCGGCCGTGCGGCAGTGGGCTTACGGCGATCCTGCCTATCAGGGTGCGCGGAAGTTCTATGAGCCTGCGATCCGCGTGGTGCTCGGCTGGGCCTTCGCCTTGGGCCAGTTGCTCCGGGAGTGGATTCCGTGGAACCTGCCCGCCTTGGCGGCCATCGTCCAGGCGATCGTCGCGTGGCTCATTCTCCGTTGGCTGGCGAGCTTCCCGGGGGACTCGCCCGCAGCCGCCGTCCCGCGACGAGCCGCCCTGCGGCGTTGGACTCCCGTAGCGGCGGGGCTGGTATTGGCCGCTTTGTTCCCCGCGGTCGTCACGCTTTCCCCGCACGCTCCCAGCTTGAAGGGTAAGAAGATCGTCCTCTACGAAAAGGGCTTCTTGAACTGGGAGAAGCCCAAGTTCGGCAAGACGAGCTTCAGCTACGGGCAGTACTCGATCGGCATGTACGGGATGCTTCCGATCTACTTGAGGAGTTTGGGGGCCGAGGCGATCGTCTCTCCCGAGCTCTCGGAATCCGACCTCGCCGGGGCGAACGTCCTGGTCCTCATCTTCCCCGACAAGCCCTGGAACGAAGGGCAGTTGGAGCGGATCCGGCGGTTCGTCGAGGAAGGCGGCACGCTCCTGGTCCTCGGCGAACACACGATCCTCAAGACCGAGCTCTTGACGGTCCAGGACGAAGAGTTGGGGACCCAGTTGGCCGCCCTCTACGAGAAGCTGGAGAAGCTCGATTTCAAGCGGCGTGCGGGCCAATCGAGGGCGGCAGGCGACGAGATCAACCGGCAGCAAGACGCGTTGAAGGGGCGATTCGATGACCGGGAGGTCCGCCGTCGCCACCTCGCGGCGAGGCAAAGGGGGCCGCTAAGCCGTTTCAACGAAGTGCTCCGCGACACCGACATGGAGGTGCGATTCGACTCGGCGACGTTTGCCGTCGGCGGGTGGCTCCAGTCGTACCAGGCCCTATCGCATCCCACGTCGGCCGGGCTCGGCGATGCGAGCAATGCGTTTGGAGCGGTGATCGGGGCATCCGTGGATCTGCGATGGCCGCGCGCGGGGCGCTGGCCGGCCCAGCCGCTCTTGATCGGACTCTGGGGATGGGCCGATCCCGGCGATCCGCTGAATTACCCATCCTTCATGGCCCGCACCGACAGCGGCTCCCGGCACGAGGCCCGCTATGAACCGGGGGAGCGATTGGGCGACGTCGTCCTCGCCGCGGAACAGCGGATCGGCGCCGGCCGCGTCGTGCTCTTCGGCGATACGTCGGGCTTCAGCAACGGCGTGAACCTGGGGGCGCACCGGTACACGTCGCGGCTCTTCACTTACCTGGCCGATCCGACCGGTTCGCCGCAGGAGCCGAACAGACAAGTGGCCGGCCTGGTCCTGGCGTTGTGCCTCGCCGCCGTGCTCGTCCTGGCGTCGAGCGATTTGGGCTTCGTCCTGGCGGCAACGGTGTTGGCGGGGTCGTTGGCCGCCTGCACGGCCGCGACGCACGAAGCCTGGGAAGTCATCCCCGACGGCCGAGGCCGGCCCGGCACCGCGAACAACCTCGCCTACATCGACGAGTCGCACCTGGGCGACTTCAGTTTCGAGAGCTGGCGGGACGACGGCCTGATGGGCCTCTGCATGAACCTGATGCGCAACGATTACCTCACCCTGATGCTGCCCGAGTTCCGTCGCGACCGGCTCCTCGCGCCCGACGCCGACCTGGGGGTCAAGGTGGAGCCGGTCCCCGTCGAGGCGGCGCGGCAGATGAAGATCGAGCCGGGCTTGGGCGTCGTGATCACCGAGATCGAGCAAGGCAAGGCGGCCGACATCGCAGGGATCACCCCGCGCTCGGTCGTCCTCACCGTCAACAAGCAGCAGGTCGCCTCGGCCGAAGAGTTCTTCGGCGCCGTCGACGCGGTGCCGCCTGGCCAGAAGATCGTCCTGACCATCCTCGGCCGCGAAGCGTATCCCGTCGTCCTTACCAAGGGTTCTCCCCGTGCCCGGCTGTTGATCTCCGTGGCGCCGGGCAGGGAGTTCTCCGCGAGCGAGCGCGAGACGATCCGGGACTTTGTCAGCGCCGGCGGGGTCTTCGTGTGTACCGTGGGCTATCCGGAGAGCGGACCGAGCCGGAGACTGTTGGAGGAGTTCGGGTTTCACGTCGGAGGACGACGCTGGCAGTGGCTCGACCGTCGCGATGGGGACAAAACGCTCGTCTACTACAAGGCGGGTTACGGGCCCGCCAACTGGGAAAACGTCTTCGGTGAGCCCAAGCCGCTGGGATACTTCAAGTCGCCGTACTTCAACGGCGGCGATTACCTCGCGTTCGTCCGGTTCCATGCCGCCTGGCCGCTCGACTGCGAGGATCCCAAGCAACTCCTCATCACCTACCATCCCCCCGATGTGCCGGTGATCGTGCTCCGCCGCTATGAGCACGGGATGGTGGTCGTGGTGGCCGACACGGCCTTCGCGCAGAACCGTAACCTGGAGAACCGCGACGGCTCGCCGTTTGACGGGATGCGCGAGAACGCGGTCTTCTGGCGATGGCTCGTGGCCCTTCTGCGCGACGGGATGCACGAGGGCCAGCGCTGGTTCCCGACGAAGGCCGACACGACGCCGGAGACCGGAGAGGAGACGCCGGAGACGAAACGTCCGCCCCAGGGCGTCAAGGGACGCCAGGGAAGCCCTCCCGGCAAGCCTGGCGCTGCGGCGGCTCCGAAGAAGCCTGAGGGCAAATCGGCGGCGCTCCCGGCCGGCAAGGCCCGAAGTGAGTAGGGATTAGGGATTGGGGATTAGTGCTCCGTCCAGCATGCTCTGATGGATGAAGCGATGATCCCGTGTGGCACAGCCGCCCT
>CAYSGY010000499.1:0-3990 GCA_964430315.1 uncultured Planctomycetaceae bacterium | reverse complement strand
AGCGGTCGGCCTCGATCTGGTCGCGGAGGTTGTGTTGCTTCATCCCGCCCGAGTCACCATGCGCCTCGGCCGGGCCTTGGGCGTTCTCACGGATCGTTTCATCGAGCGATTCGGGCACCGTTCATATCTCCTCAGTTTCTCCTCAGTGGCGGGTCTTGGAGTCGCACCAAGCGTGCAAGGCGTTTTCATGGGGGCTGCATGTTCAGCGCCCATCCTCACGCTGGCCGGAATTCCCGTGTCGTTGCCGCCGCACGCCGCGAAAAGACCTCGCCGGGCACTGGCCCATCCGCTCTCACGGGTGACCGAACCGGCGAGACCAACGAAAAAAGGCCACGCGGGGAATGCGGCCCCGCATGGCCTGTTCGTTGGTCTGGTGTCGTCGGCGATGATCAGTCGCCGACGTCGCCTGGCTCGGTTGTCTCTCGCTCTTTGTAACGGCGACGTTGCAATACGGAAGCCCTCTTGCCGCGATTTCTGGAAATCGGTGCTACCGGCAGAACCTCCCGGCAGATTACCGCCTATTTCACGATTCTCTCCGTGGTGGTGTAGCGTTTGCCGCAATGCCGGCACTGCCGCCGCCGAATCAGTCGGCCGCCGGCGATGCGGCGGGTGTAGAGCACCCAGAAGTGCCGGCAACCGCACTGTCGACAGACCAGTCCGCGCTCGGAACCGTCGGGTTGTTGCGGTGGATGTTCAGCCACTATCGCCGACTCCGTTGCAGGTCCGAGAGCCTCAGCCGCGGCTTCGCCCCCGCGGATTTCGCGTTCATCTCCGGCAACGTGGCCCCCTGCATCGACGCCGCCACGGCGCACCCGACCAAGCAGTCGAACCAGTGGTTGTCGACCGCCGAAGGACGCAGCTTCCATTCGTCCACCGTGCGCCCGCGTCCCTCGGTCTTCACGCGGTACTCGGCCGTAAGGTGCTCGGCCAGCAGGCGATGCGCGTTGGCGTTGTCGCCGAACAGCGACAGACAGCCACGATCCCCCATCGGCACGGCCAAGCGGGCGTGGACGAACGACTTCCAGAAGTTCGTATCGAACACCACGTGCCGCACAGCCCGCTTGCCATGCACGTTGGGCATGCGCCAGTTGTGGCCGATCCGGTCGCCCGGCCGCCGCTTGTACTCCGAGAACGGCTGGCTGGAGGCGCCGACGAACCGGCCGTGGCTGGGCATCACGATCCCGGCATGTGCCGACTGGCGACAGAACTGGTAGATCACGTCGGTGGACGATCCCCAGTTGGCGTCGATCAGACAGCGTTCGATCCGCATCATCGCCCCATCGTCGCGGCGCCACTCGCGTCCCAGGTAATCGGAAGTGAGCGAGTCGAGGCCGGCGTAGATCGCGCCCTCCAGGCCGCTGGACCGCGTGGCTGCGTTCAACGTGTGCCGGGCATCCCGCAGGGTGAAGTGGGGCCGCTTCTGATCGGGGAACGTGCCGTAGTCCACGACGTAACCCGTGAAGTTGTCCTCCCAAGCGGCCACGACGAAGAACAGGAGGCTCGCCTGCACGTCGACGAACATCGTCAGGTGGTTGCACCCAATCGGCACTTCGCGGCGCTGCATGCGGTTGATCTTGCCGGCGATCTGGTCTGCGGTAAGCTCATCCGCCTCGACGTTCTCCGCGGGTAGCGGCTCGTTCTGGTACTCCGCGAAAAACGCTGCCTCGTCCTGCAGCTTGAGGTTCATCGCGTGCTGGATGGCCGACAGTTCATCGTGGTTGAACCGTTCCGGCCAGGCGACAGCACTTCCTTCATCCATCGCCTCCCGATTGGTGCGATAGAAGTCGGTGGCCTCCTCGCCCGCGCGTCCCTGGCGCATACTCTCCGCACGGATTTCCGCGTAGCGGGCCCAAAGACTCTCGTTCGTGGGGAACGCATAAACCATCTTGGTCCGCTGGCCGTTCCACTCCGGATGCTTTTCGCGGTCGAGGATGTTGTCCGCCATGTCGCCGGGCCGAATCACGGTACATGGCATCACCCCGGCGATCTTCTTGCCCGGTCCGGCCAATCCCAAGACGGCGCCCGCCAAGATGCTCTCCCGCGTGGCACACTGGGAGAGCGACCGCGCCGATTCGTCCGTTTGCGGATCGTCGATCACCACCAGTGACGGGCGAACCGACTGCCCGTCGGCCCGTTTGTACTTCATGCCGCGGATGCGTCCGGTGATGCCTGCAACCTTGATGATCGCCCCGCTCGCCTTGCTGCCCGGCATGGTGGGCAGCACGATCTCGCGGGCCGTCCAGCCGATGTGCGTGCGCTGGCCCTGAAAGAGCTGGCCGCTACAACGATTGGCGATCCCGTCGAGGCACTGGATCGGGTACACGACCTCGGGGAAGTCCTCCAGCAGGAGATCGTTGCCGTCGAGTTCTGTCTTCATCGATTCGAGCATGTCCATCGCATGACCTTCGTCAGAGCCGATCAGGGCGACGAACTCGCGGTGCCCGTAGAGCACTGCCCAGATGCAGGCGCATTCACAGATGCTTGTCTTACCGCTTCCGCGCGGCATGGCCATCGCAAACAGTCCGCCGCGGAGCACGGCTTGCTCGATCTTGGCGATCACCTTCAAGTGGTCGGGAGACCACGGCAAGTGGAAGGTGAACGGGAAGTACGACTCGCAGAAGAACCGGAAGTCGCCTTCCGCCCGCGCCTTGCGCTCGGGGTTGACCACCACCGGCAACTCGCCAATGTCGCGACCGGCCAGCGACAGGGCCGCATTGCGGGCCCGGGCACGCTCCTTGAGCGACTCATAGGGGTCGCCATCGGTTTCTGGGCGAGACGTGTGCCGGACCTCGACCAGCCACGCGACGTACCGGAACAGATCGATGTGCGTGGCGTCGCCGATACGGAACCCGGCGCGGGTGCGGTGCCGGTGGAGCTGACGCTCGCTCAAGACCTCGCCTGCCGAATTGAGCAGGCGGCACAGCTGGCTGGGTCGGAGTCGGCGGACGTCAATCGCTGCCACGGAGCATCTCCGAGATTAACCAGCGGGCGTACTCAAGCAGATTGACCGTCCCGTCGGCGTTCGTCGGCGCGCCGTCATCGATGTCCGCCTGGAGCATTTCCACAGTCACCGGCCGCGGCCCCGAAGCGGACAGGACGCGGGCCACATCCTCCAGCCGTAAGGCTTGGGGATTGAGCGGGCCGCCTTGCCGTCCTTCAGCGTTAGTGTCGCTCATCGGGTACTACGCCTGGGCCAGAAAGTATTCCGAGGAATCGATGCGAATTAGGCCGCATTCGCCTTGAGCTTCTGGCGAAAACCTGGCTCATGTGTGGATGTACAAACCAACTCCCCCCAACGCCAAGGAGAACGACGATGGCCAACGCGAAACGAACCCACGCCCGAGGCGCGAAGATTGGCGACGACCTTCGCATCACCAAGACGACCCGCCGCGCCTCGGGCGGCGGGACTTGGGTCTCCGGGACGATTGCCGGGCACCGCTTCGACGCGCTGGTGTTTCCCGAGCATGCCGAATGCCCGGAATACGAACTGGGCGACAGCCGCATCTCGAAGCTCTGGGTGCAGCGGATGGCCGACAAGACGACGGTGGTGAACTTCGACCGCGGATGGGACCACATGCCCGCCAACCCGACCGCCGCCAAGATCGTCGACTTCCTGGCCGCGGGCTTGGCCGACCTGATCTACCACGCCTGACCAACGACAAGGAGAACCGCCATGCGGAACACCGAGATCAACATCCGCGCGACCGAACACGCCAGCGCCCTTGAGGCGATTCGGCACTTGGCGGCCTCGGCGGACCATCGCGCCATCCTGATCGGCACGGAAGGCGGCAGACGGGTCCAGTACCTGACGCTTGCGCGAGTCGAAGCCGAGCGGCTCGAAGCGGCAGGCGTCCAGTTCGCATACCTGACCTTGCACAGACCGACCGGTCAGATTGTGACCATCCCCGTCAACGACCGGTAAGCCCCCAGGAGCGCGACCATGAAGAAGCGACGCCTGAGCGAGAGACGATTCGAGACGAAGCTGGCCCG
>CAYSGY010000498.1:0-3993 GCA_964430315.1 uncultured Planctomycetaceae bacterium | reverse complement strand
GGCCCCCGCCCAAACCCTTTGTCAGAAAACGTACTGGGCCCAAACGCCCCCGCACTCCAAAGGCGTCTTCCCACCCAAAACCGGAAGATCCCAGAAATCCGAATCCACCCCGATGGGGCATGCGACCGGCGTCGGAGCTGCACGGCGATCCGGTCGTCGAGCCGACTTTGCCGATTGGGAGGATGCTGCGGGGGTTGGGTGTGACCGGCATTGCAGATTCACGACGCCGCGAACCGATGATGCCAAGAGGGAACGACCCAAGGAGGGGGAAGTCATGAGCATACTTCATGCGGTCGGCAACACGCCGTTGGTGGAACTGGTCAGCCTGAATCCCAAGCGGCCCACGGTCCGGGTGTTCGCCAAGCTGGAGGGGAACAATCCGGGCGGATCGGTCAAGGACCGTGCGGCGCTTCGCATGATCCTCGACGCCGAGGCGTCGGGCGAGCTTTCCGGAGACCGGACGATCCTCGAAGCCACCTCCGGCAACACCGGAATCGCCATGGCCATGATCGGGGCGGCCAAGGGCTACCGCGTGAAACTCTGCATGGCGGCCAGCGTGAGCGTCGAGCGGCGCAAGGTCCTCGAAGCCCTCGGGGCCGAACTGGTGCTCACCCCGGCCCACGAACGGACCGACGGGGCTATCCGCAAGGTACGCCAGCTCGTCGCCGAGAATCCCGACGAATACTACGCCCCGAACCAGTTCGACAACCCCAGCAACGTGCTGGCCCACTACGAGTCGACCGGGCCGGAGATCTTCGCCCAGACCGAGGGCCGGGTCGACGTCTTCGTGGCCGGCCTCGGCACCAGCGGCACGGTGATGGGGGTGAGCCGCTACCTGAAGGAAAAGAAGCCGGGCGTCCGCATTGTGGGGATCGAGCCGCCGATGGGCCACCGCATCCAGGGCCTGAAAAACATGCAGGAGTCGATCCGCCCGAAGATCTACGATCCGGAGATGCTCGACGAAAAGGTCAGCGTCATGGACCACGAGGCCTTCGCCACGGCCCGGCGTCTGGCGACGTTGGAGGGGATCTTCGTAGGGATGTCGAGCGGGGCCGCGGTCGTCGGGGCGTTGCGTGCGGCAAGCCGCTTGACCCGCGGGGTCGTGGTCGCCCTCCTGCCCGACCGCGGCGACCGCTACCTCAGCACCGAGCTGTTCCGCTCTGCCGAGTGTACTCCGAAGGTCGCCTAGGATTGGCCAGCGAATAACTGGCATCCTCGGCAGCTTGGGTGGCATGCCGTCACTCGGCGAAGCCGAGGGTCGGCATGGAGACCCTCGTGGCGGCGTCCATGCTCACCCGACGCTCTGCGTCGTGAGAGCATGCCACCCAATCCCGACAGTTGTTCCTTGGCCAATCCTTAGGGCGTTTGACGGGCCCCGGGGAGGATTCGCTGTAGGGAACGCCCTCTGTGGCGTTCCGCGAACCGCCATGGACACCGCAATCCCGCTTCGGCTGGACGCTGAAAGCGTCCCGTCACGTAGCCCAGGGTAGCCGCACGGCGGCTACCCTGGGCTATGTCATGGAACCGCTTCGCGGTTCACCCGATGTCCGACCCTACGCGATGTGCGACGGTGCGCCCCTCGGCCCATTCTCTTCCTGCGGAGTCGCTTGACTGGCCACGGGCCGCGGGCAATAATCCCATTCTTCGCCGATTGCCCTATTCCACGCCGTGGCGCCGTTTGCGCCGGGCAGTTGGGCGTAGAAGGCCGGTTCGGTCGCCGAGCGGGCCTGAGGCCGCGGTCGAATCCTGGGCGGGAGGGCGAGGCTCCTGCCGAGCCGTACTGTCTGACGGATATACCGTCCTGCTCATGGCTCGGCGGGAGCCTCGCCCTCCCGGGATCATGCAACCTCCGTGGGAACGAATCTCCAGACTTTGAGGAGCATTGCGATGTCGTTAGGCTTGCGTTGGGGAGTGCGAGGGGTGACGTTTGCGTCGGTGGTTGCGTCCGCCATGCTGGCGTCGGCCGCCGATTGGCCTCAATTCCGCGGCCCGAACCGCGACGGCAAATGCGAGGAGACGGGCCTGCTCAAGGAGTGGCCCGAGGGCGGTCCCAAGCTCCTGTGGAAGCTCACCGGGTTGGGCCGCGGGTACTCGACGCTCTCGATCGTCGGCGGGAAGTTCTACACGATGGGCGACCGCGCGGGCGAAGGGGGCGAAGAGTCACAGTTCGTGCTGGCCTTTGACCTGGCGAGTCGCAAGGAGTTGTGGGCCACGCGGATCGGCCCGCCGCATCGCGACGGCGGCCCACGGTGTACCCCCACGGTCGACGGCGAGCTGCTCTACGTCGTGGGAACCGACGGCGATCTCGCGTGCCTGGAAACGGCCACCGGGAAGGTCCGCTGGCAGAAGAGTTTTCCGCGGGACTTCGATGGCAAGATGATGTCGGTGTGGAAGTTCAGCGAGTCGCCCTTGGTCGACGGCGACCGGGTGGTCTGCACGCCCGGCGGCCCCGACACCGCGATCGTCGCCCTGGACAAGAAGACCGGCGAGGTCCTTTGGAAGTGCGCGGTGCCCTCGCTGGGGGACCGCGGCAAGGACGGGGCGGGCTACACGTCGATGATCGCCGCCGAGCTCGACGGCGTGCGGCAGTACGTGCAGATCCTTGGCCGCGGAGCGGTCGGCGTCGACGCCAAGACCGGCAAGTTCCTCTGGGGCTACAACCGCATCGCCAATCGCGTGGCCAACATCCCGACGCCCCTGGTCCGCGGCAACCACGTCTTCGTCACCACGAGCTACGAGACGGGCAGTGCGCTGCTGAAGATCGCCAAGGACGGCGACGCCTTCAAGGCCGAGGAGGTCTACTTCCTCGGCCCGCGCGAGTTCGAGAACCATCACGGCGGCGTGGTGCTGGTGGGCGACTGCGTCTACGGCGGCAGCGGCCGCAACAAGGGCACGCCGGTGTGCCTCGACTTCATGACCGGGAAGATCCACTGGACGAAGTCGCCGCTCGGCAAACGGTCGGCCGCCGTGCTCTACGCCGACGGCAACCTCATCTTCCGCTACGAAGACGGCCTGGTGGCCTTGATCGAGGCCACGCCCGACGACTTCCGCGTCAAGGGCACGTTCAAGGCGGCCGTCGTGGACGGGCCCGCCTGGGCCTACCCCGTCATCCACAACGGCACGCTCTATCTCCGCGCCCACAACGCCCTCATGGGCTACGACGTGAAAACAGGGAAGTGAGCCGGGGAGTAGAACGAATGAATAGCGAATAGCGAAGTCAGAAGGAAGTCCCCGTTGGGACCTTCTGCGTTCGGGATTCGCGATTCAGTATTCGCTATTCAATGGCACGAAGCTTCGATGTTCACGAGTCGCAAGTTTCTCTAGCCCAGGCGTTTACGCCTGGGACTTTGGCGCGGCGGCCTGAATTCCCAGCCCCTTCAGGGGCTTTGCTCCAGGAAGCCCCTGAAGGGGCTGATGTCGGGCTTGGTTGGCTCTGCGTCCCAGGCGTAAACGCCTGGGCTAGAGAAAAGCCCCGATTCCGGCGTCAAATCCCGCAGCCACCGGCATCTGCGTCTTGCGTGGGTGACAAGCTTAGTGCCATGGTTCGCTATTCCCTTCTCCCCTCTCCCTAAGCCGGCTCTTCCGGCATGGATCGCGGGAAGGGCGGGACGGCGGTGGCCGGGAGCGGCTGCCGGTAGGTCTCGGCCCACGCTCGTCGTTCGTCCTCGCTGGCGTAGTAGCAGAGCCACGTCTCCGGATCGCCGCCTACGGAGGCGCAGTCCCAGTGGAGGTAGCTGTTGCGAGGGTCGATCTTCTTCTCCCGCGCCGGGAGAATGTCGCGATAGATGAGCGTGTAGAGCTCACGGTCCGAGAGATGGTCGGTGAAGTCGAGGATGATCCGTCCCTCGTAGAGCTTCTGGATCAGGTCCCAGAGGATGTCGTGCAAGTCCTGATCGTTCAACGAGGCGGGGCGCGGCGGCCTCAGTTCCGGCTCGAACCAGCGGAAGATCGGCAGGATCGCCAGCCGGCACAGCAAACCCATTCTCGGGACGA
>CAYSGY010000497.1:454-4000 GCA_964430315.1 uncultured Planctomycetaceae bacterium | reverse complement strand
CCGCCTCCAGGAGGGAGGGCCGTCCCGTCGTAGTTCGCAGGGATGGTAGCGTATTACTCTACCGAGGGATTATATGGCGCGCAGAATTCTGAATCGAAGGGAGTTGCGGGAGGAGAGCGAGGCGGTCGAGCGTGCGGAGGAGGCCGAGGAGCAGGAAGGCGAAGAGTCGGGGGGCCCCAAGGCGGCGAAGAAGGCGGCGCCGAAGCGGAAGAGTCGGGCCAAAGCGAGCAAGGAGGTGCGTTTGAAGGCGTTCTGGGGGGTTTTTTCCCAGACGCTGACCCAAGTGGCGCAGTACGAGTACAGCGAGCGCGAGGAGGCCGACAAGCGGGCGAAGGAGTTGACGGAATCGAAGAAGACTCCGCACTTCGTGCAACTGGTTAAGAAGGTGATCGAAGAGTAGGACCGGGCGGGGGTGAGGGACGGCTCCCACTGGTTGCAGCGATCGTCACGTTCTTCCGAACCCACTTACCTATCACCCGGCGGGAACTCGAACCATGCACTTTGAAGAGGGCCAAACGGTTGGGATCGACCTGGGGACCACGTACTGCACCCTGGCGTATGTGGACCAAGACGGCACGCCCGTCGCCGTTCCGAACGAAGACGACGAGGTGGAGACTGCCAGTCTGATTCTGTTGATGGGGCAAGGGCACGTCGTCGTCGGTCCGAAACGAGAGCGGGCGGCGATGGAGGACCCGAAGAACGTCATCGAACGAATCAAGCGATTCATGGGCCGGGAGTACAGTCGCGTGTTCGACGGACGGCCCGTCACGCCGGAGTTCGTCTCGGGGTTGATCCTCAAGAAGCTCAAGCAGGACGCTGAGAAGCGGATCGGGCCGATCGGCAACGCGGTCGTCACGGTCCCGTACTACTTCAACGACACGCGGCGCAAGGCGACCCAGGATGCCGGCCGCATCGCGGGCTTGAACGTGGTCGACATCATGAACGAGCCCACCGCCGCCACGCTCACCTACGCGTGGCACAAGGGCGAATTGGGGGCGAGCGCGGCCAGCGACGGCAAGCCGAGGAAGACGATGGTCTACGATCTCGGCGGCGGCACCTTCGACGTCACGCTCGTCCAGTACACGCCGACCCACTTCCAGGTGCTTGCCACCGACGGCGACACGGAGTTGGGGGGCGTCGACTGGAACGAGCGGCTCGCCAACTTCGTGGCCGACGAGTTCCAGGCCCGTTTCAGCGAGGACCCGCGCGACAGCGAGCAGACGATGCAGATCCTCCGCAACGAGTGCGACATCAAGAAGATCGAGCTCACCGAGAAGACCGAGACCAAGATCCTCTGCCGGCACAACGGGAAGACGATCACGGTGCCGCTTACCCGGGAGAAGTTCGACCAGCTCACGGCCGACCTGTTGCAGCGGACGGCCGACACGGTCCACCTGGTGCTCGAACAGGCCAAGATGAATCCCAAGGATCTCGACGCGGTCGTGATGGTGGGCGGGTCCACGCTCATGCCGCAGGTCCGCCAGATGATGCGCAGCGTGATGGGCCGTGATCCGTATACCGAGCTTTCGCCCTACGTGTCGGTGGCCCTGGGGGCGGCGATCCACGCCGCGATCCTCGAAGCCCAGCACCGCGAGGAAAGCGGCATGGCCGAGAAGGTCCGCAAGATGCTCGGGTCGGTGAAGCAGGAGAACGTGAACTCGCACGGACTGGGAATCGTCATCAAGCAGCCGGGCACCGGGAAGAAGATCAACCACGTGATGATTCCCAAGAATTCGCGGCTGCCGACGTCGACCAGCCAGGTGTTCCAGACCGTCCAGGAGAACCAGCGCCGCGTGAACGTCCAGGTGATGGAGGGCGACGCCCCCGATCCCGAGGCCTGCTCCCTGTTGGGCAACTGCCGCATCTTCGATCTTCCGGAACGGCTCCCGAAGGGGGCGCCGGTGGAGGTGACTTACGCCTTCGACACGGCAGGCCGGATCAACGTTACCGCCCGCGACAAGACCGGCGGTGCCGAGGCCGCGATCGACATCCAGCGTCAGGGCACCCTGACGGACGACCAGGTCGACGTCTTCTCGAAGCTCGCCGCCGAGTACAAGGTCGAGTAGCGCCGCAACGGGCACGGAGCCGCCTTCCCATGGCAAAGCAACTGGACGTGTATCGGGACTGGCTCGGGATCACCGCGGCCGAGCGGCCGCTGGATCACTACGCCCTGCTGAAACTGAACCGGTTCGAAGACGACGTGGAGAAGATCCGCTCCGGGTACCGGGCGCTGAACGCCCACGTGCGCAAGTACCAGACCGGGGAGTTCGGCCCGCAGTCGCAGAAGTTGCTCAATGAGCTCGCCAAGGCGATGCTCTGCCTCACCGACTCGCAGCGCAAGGGCGATTACGACGCCTCGCTCGGGCGCGTGAAGACCGAGGAAGGCCGGCGGCCCGCCTTCGAGCAACTCCTGCTGGCCCGCAAACTCCTCACGCCGGAGCAACTCGGCCGCGTGCGCGGATTCGCCGACGCGGTGGGATTGCCGATCCGCGACGCCGTGCTCCAGCAGAAGTCGGTTGCGCCCGACTCCGTCATGCAGTGCTACGCCGAGTCGGTCGGCCTCCCGTACATCGACTTGGAGGAGACCGGGATCGACGAGACGCTCGTCCTCCAGATCCCCGCGCCGACGGCGAGAAACTACTCCTGCGTGCCGGTGATGATCGACGACGGGCAGATGTTGATCGCCTCGCCCAACCCCCTGAATCCCGACATGGAGGAGCATCTCCGGCACCGTCTGGGGATGCCGGTGCGGAGCGTCTTCTGCACGCCGTCGGGCGTGAACGCGGCGATCGACAAGCACTATTCCCGCGAGGCATTGCAGGCGGCCGCCGCGGCGGCAAAGCAGGCGGCCAAGCAAGCGCCGGCGGCCGGCAAACAACCCGCGGCTGCGAAGACCAAGGCCGCCAAGCCGAAGGCCTCGCCCGCGCCGGCGAAGCCCGGTGCGGAAGGCGACGTGGAAGCGGACCCGTCGGGTCCCCAGGGCGGGAAGAAGACGCTCATGATCGTTTGGGTCGTCTTCATGGCCCTCATGATCCTGTACTTCGCGTACAAGATGCTCACGGCCTGAACCCCGGGGACGCGAGCGCGGGAGAAGAGGCTTGCCGAGGGGGCGTTGCGGTGGATTCTGGGGAGGTGGGGCTGGTGCCGGACGGCGTGGTCGCCGGCGGCCGGGCGCGGGTCATCCATGCGGGATATCCTCTTCGAATACGAACTCAACCCGACCACCTGGGCCTATTTGTCGGCCCTCCTGACGATCGGGATCTACTTCAAGTTCAACCGCCTCTTCAGCGTGCGGAACCTGGACTTGCTCGGCCTGATCTTCATCTCGCCGGGGATCCTGCTCGTTTTCCGCGGCATGTCGGGCACTTCGCCGGGGGTGGTGCATCTCGGCTACGCCTGGTTGTTCGGCGTGGGCCTGTGCTTTGTCATCCGCCTCTTCTTGGATCCGCTCATGGTCCGGCGGCCCAAGCTCGACCCGAACCTGTCGGCCGGCGGCCTCACCTTCACGGGGATCGCCCTTCTCGTGTTCCTGGCGGCAAACGTCGT
>CAYSGY010000497.1:0-444 GCA_964430315.1 uncultured Planctomycetaceae bacterium | reverse complement strand
TGACCTACACGGTCCTGGCGGCCGACGGGACCGCGGGACTCCGCGTCCCGGGCTATCGTTTCTTCTACTACCTGGCCAGCTATACGAATCTGCCTTCGGCGACCGCGACGCCATTTCAGGCCGACTGGGACTACCCGCCCCAGCATGTCCAGGCGGCGATCTCCCGATCGGTGGCCCTGCTGGCCCAGTGGGCCGTCGTGCTGGGGATCGTGCTGATCGGCTACTATCACTTCGAGAGCATCCATACGGGCATGGCAGCGGCCGTGCTCTACTTGCTCTTGCCGTATGCCGGCCAGATGGGGGGGCGGATCGACCATGTCGTGCCCGCGGCGCTGTTGGTTTGGGCCATGGCCGCGTACCGACGTCCCGTGGTCTCCGGACTTCTCCTCGGAATCGCCGGCGGGCTGATCTACTACCCGCTCTTCCTCCTGCCCTTGGGGTGCA
>CAYSGY010000496.1:0-4026 GCA_964430315.1 uncultured Planctomycetaceae bacterium | reverse complement strand
TGTGAATGGCAGCATTTCCTATCTTATCCAATATATGCGCCTGTCCCCTTTATCCCCCCTCGATAGGGTCTTGGCGACCGTCGGCCTGGGCACCTCCACGCTGACGTTCCGGCCCCCTTCGAGTGGCGTCTCGCTCCAGTAGAGTTTCTGCATCGACAGTTCCGGCGTGATGTGCGGCCCGCCGCTGCCGTAGCCGAAATCCACCGAGAGGTCGAACTCGATGCCCAGGCGCTGGCACTCGCGCAGGGCCCATTGCACGCAGTCGTGCCACTGCGGGCTGGCCGGCGTGACCGGCCCGTCCGGCGGCTAGGCCATGCCGCTGACTTCCATCCACAACACGCCGCCGATGCCGACGCGTTTCATGGCCTCGAGGTCGGCCGTGATGCCCGCCTTGCTGATATTGCCGTTGATCCAGAACCAGTAGACCCAGGGCCGGGCCGCGGCCGGCGGAGCGGCGAACTGCCGGGCCAGATCATCGGCCGGCGCCGCCGTGGCGACCAGGGACAGCAGCGCCGACAGGACGAAAAACGTGTGTTTGAGCATGTGGTGGGGCTCCGCGATCGGGGATTCACTTCACGTCAATGGCTTGGGCCGCTCGCAGCGTCACCGGCCCGAGCAAACCGGCCGGTAAGAGCGAAGCGTTCTTGGCAAGCGTGTCTTTGGACAGAAACGTCTGGCGTCGACCGGCCGGCAGCGCACGGTCGCCCAGCAGGCGATTGTGCCAGGCATTGACGACCTCGATTTCCAGTTCATTGCGGCCGGGCCGGATTGCCGCGGTGATCTCCAGCCGCCAGGGGGCAAGCCACAGCGTGCCGAGCGTCTTGCCGTTCAGGCGCACCGTGGCCAGATCGCGCACCTTGCCCAAGTCGAGGAACCAGCGGTGACTTCCGGCCGCCGGCGGCTGGTGCAGGAACGTCTGCCGATACACGGCCGTGCCGGAATCGTGGCGGATGGCCTCTTCCGGCCGTGTCGTCCAGTCGGCCAGCTTGTCGAACGTGACCGCGCTGCCGGCGAAGCGCACTTCCCACGAACCGGCGAGTTCCCGCGGGGCGGGAACCGAGCCATCCTTGTGGCACGCCCGCATACCAGCCGTCCCGACCCTCGGTCATGCCGGCCAACTCGCTGAAGTCGCTGTTGACGACGCGCAACGGGCCCGGTCCCGGCTCGCGCGGCGCGTCCGTCCACATCGGCTCCGCCAGTTCCGCGTTCCACCGCTTCCAGGTGGCTTCCATCGTCCGCACGCGGTCCGGTTGCCCGGCGGCCAGGTTGTTTCGCTCGCCGACATCCTGGGCGATGTTATAGAGCGAGAGCGGCTCGGCGTTGCTCTTGACGAGCTTCCAGTCGCCCTGCCGGATGGCCCAACGGTGGCGAGCCGGCTGATTCGGCGGGAAGCGGAACCGCCAGTAGAGCGTGTCGTGCGGCGGACCCTCTTTCATCTCGGCAAGGAACGGCAGGAGATTCACGCCGTCGGGCTTCCAGGCCGGCTGCACTTGCACGCCCGCCGCGGCAAGTGCAGTCGGCAAGATGTCCAGGCTGATGACCGGCTGGTCGAATGTCTTGCCTGCCGGGATGCGGCTTTTCCATTGCACCAGGAACGGCACGCGGATGCCCCCTTCGAACAAGTCCCCCTTCTCGCCGCGACACGGCGTGTTCAAGGAAGCGTTCACGCCGTACTGAAAGGGGGCGTCGGGCTTGGGACGCGGCGGGCCTGTCTGGCCGCCGTTGTCGCTGAAGAAGACAACCAGCGTGTCACGCTCCAGGTTCGTCTGGCGCAGTTTCGCCAACACACGGCCGACATTCTCGTCGAGCGCGGCCATCATCGCCAGGAACGTGCGGCGGTGCAGGTCCGGCACGTGGGCGAACTGCCGCAGGTGTTCCGGCTTGGCCTCCATGGGCCAGTGCGGCGCGACAAAGGCCAGATACAGGAAGAAGGGCTCGCCGCGATGCCGCTCGATGAACTCGACCGCCGCGCGGCCGAACGCGTCGGTCGAGTACTCGGCCGCCTTGAGGCGGTCGGCCATGGTCGTCTCGCTCAGCGGCAATCCGGCTCGGCCCGTCAGTCCCGCCGGCCAGTTCGCCTCGAAGCCGAAGCGGTTCTGATATCGTCCGGTCATGAATCCGGCGCGCGACGGGCAGCACTGCGGCGCGGTGACATAGCCGGCCGTGCAGCGGACTCCGTTGGCCGCGATCGAATCGATTTGCGGCGAGACGACTTCCTTCGAGCCCTGGCAGCCCAGATCCGCGTAACCGAGATCGTCGGCCAGGATGACGACGATGTTCGGCTTTCGCCCGGGATTGTCGGCCGCCAAGAGCAGTGCCGCGGCCAACAAGGAAAAGAGGTTCGGCATGGCTTGCAGTCTGCTAGACGCGGGTGTATTCGTCGAGCAACCGCCGGTAGACGCGGTACTGGTCGAGCGACACGCCGGGCGGGGTCTGGTGGTCGACGCTGGGAATGAATCCGCCGGACTTCATCAGCGGCACGAGTCGCTCGAACTCGCCGCGCATGGCCGCTTCGCCCTTGTCCATGGTCATCTTGTTGAAATGGGCCAAAATACTCGGCGATATCGAAGACCGACTCCAGGCCGGCCGGCAATCCCTCGCGTCGCCAGCGGGCGATGGTCTCGTCCCACCACATGGCCCATTCCCAGCGGGGAAGCCGGTCCACCGGCTGGAAATCCATCAGCGCGCGGAATCGCTCCACGTGATTCAACTGGGATTCACGTAGCCGCCATCGACCACGCCCCAGAGCGTTTTTCCGGTTTGTTTGACGATCGTCGCGATCCACTCGACCAGGCGTGCGGCCAGGACGAGCTTGGTGGCGAACGTCCACTCCCGCCAGGCGGGAATCTTCGCGATCGTTTGGCGACGCACGTACAACATGGCCCGCAACGGCAGGGCCAACGCGCCGAATCGTGGATGCCCCAGGGCCAGCTCCGCGCTCCTGGTGCTGCCGAACTTCCATCGGTTTCTGCAGAGTGCCGAGATCGTGCAGGCGTTGGGCGAGCGAGCCCGGCAAGAACCCTTTCGTGAAAGGATTGCCCGCGCGCAACGAGAACAACGGGTCCGCACCACCGCCAAGCAGAAGCGCCCGTGGCCACGCCGCAAGCCCCATGCGGCACCCCATCCGCCGGTTTTGCTGAAGCTGACCGAGCACCAGAAGATCAAGATTCACGGGCACTTACTGGCGGCATGACGCACCGAACTGGAAATGGCGTTGAGTGGCACCCGCGCGCACAGCGCGCCCTGGACCAGACTGGGATGAGGATAGGGACTGGCACGGCGCTGCGGGGACGTGTAACCTATCGGTCTGTGATAGGTCAGGCTGGCGACCATCCGGGAAATAGTCCGGGGGTCTGTTGCCAGGTCCCCTCACCCCCGGCCCTTCTCCCGTCCAACGGGAGAGGGAGTAGCGATTGGACGGCCGTTTGGAATCCATTGGCACGCTTCTTGGGAGGTTATTCGCATGAAGAGAAGCCAAGTCGTCGAAGAGAGCACGAGCCGCAGCGGACTCGATCGCCGCGGGTTCCTGGCCGGGGCCACGGCGGCCGGCCTGTTGATCGTCCGGCCCGAGTTGGTTGCCGGGTCGCAGGCCAATTCCAAGGTCCGCATGGGGATCGTCGGATGCGGCGGGCGGGGGACGTGGATCACCGACCTGTTCATGAAGAACGGCGGCTACGACCTGGTGGCGGCGGCCGACTACTTTCCGGACCGCGTCAGTAACCTGGGCGACAAGTTCAAGCTCGATGCCGCGAAGCGTTTCACGGGGCTGGACGCCTACAAGCGGCTGATCGACGCCAAGCCCGACGCCGTGGTCATCGAAAGCCCCCCGTACTTCCATCCCATCCACGCCATGGCCGCGGCCGAGGCGGGCTGCCACGTCTACGTGGCCAAGCCGGTCGCGGTCGACGTGCCCGGCTGCCTCAGCATCGCCGACGCCTCGCGCAAGGCGGCCGAGAAGAAGCGGTGCTTCCTGGTCGATTTCCAGACCCGGGCCGATGAGTTCTATCAAGAGGCGATTCGGCGGGT
>CAYSGY010000495.1:0-4049 GCA_964430315.1 uncultured Planctomycetaceae bacterium | reverse complement strand
TGCCCACAATCCCGACAACCAGCACAACTGGGGGCTCTACGTCATCGACCGGTACGGCAACCGGGAGTTGCTCTACGTGGATCCTGAAATCAGCAGCTACCATCCGACGCCTCTGCGTCCGCGTCCGCGCCCGCCGTTGTTGCCCAGTTCTCTCGATGCGGCGCTCGCGCAACAGGGTCTGGGAGAGTTCGCCGTGCAGGACGTGTACCAGGGCTTGGGTCCGGCCATCGCCCGCGGCCGCGCAAAGTACCTGCGCGTCGCCGAAGAAGTCCCCGCGGACCTCCAGGCGATGCCTGGCGGAGAGTGGTGCTCCGACCATCCGCCGTTCACCGATTTCTACGCCTCGCCCATCCACCTGGTCCACGGGCCGGCCCCCAGCTATGAGACGCGCACTGCGAACGCGCCGGTGCTGGGCTTGCGGACCAATCACGACTGGTCCAAGCTCGTGACGCAGGAGGGCCCGGGGCTATACCGCGTCCGGGAAGGAGGCGGTTGGCCCAGCTACGTGGCCAAGGCGTCGCTCGGCACCGCGCCGATCGCGGCCGATGGCTCGGCCCACTTCCTGGCCCCGGCCGGCAAGGTGCTTTACTTCCAGTTGCTCGATGCCGACTACAACGAGCTGCAGCGCATGCGGAGCGTGATCCAGTTGCAGCCCGGCGAGCGGCGCACCTGCATCGGCTGCCACGAGAACCGGCATTCCTCGCCGCCGGAGCAGTCCGGCGTGGCCATGGCGCAACCGGCGCAGCGGCTCCAGCCGCCGCCGTGGGGCACCGCCGCGTTCGACTACCAACGCGTGGTGCAGCCCGTGCTGACCGCCCACTGCGTGCGGTGCCATGACGGCCGCGAGCCGAAACGGACCGATCTCCGCGGCACGCTCGATGTGGGCCGCGTGCCCGCTTCGTACCGTTCGTTGATTACGGGCGGCTGGGTCCACTACTTCGACTTCACCTACGGCATGCGGCACTTCAAGGCCGAGCCGCTTTCGTTCGGCTCGCTCCGGAGCCGCCTCTGGCAGGTGCTCGACGACAAGGACCACAAGGAAGTCTCCCTCGACGAGCCCGGCAAGCGGGCGATCAAGGCCTGGATCGACCTGAACTGCCCGCTTTGGGGCGACTACCTCGAGCGGACCAAGCGGCCGATGGTGGTCCAGGCCGAGTAATCCCGCGGACCACGCCGGCCTGCGCCAGCGCCAACCGGCAGGCGAGTCCGCGTGGAGGGCTCTCCCCTCTTCCGCGTCGGGAGAGGGCCCGGGAGTGAGGGCGCACTGCGGCTCCTTCGTCCTGACGCAGCGAGCGCATTGCCACCATGCGATTCCCGTGGTACATTGTGCCCCAGACGTGGGAGAAGAATCGCCGAGGAGACGACGCGGGGAGAGGCGACGAACGTCTGTCTCTGTCGCCCCCTCTCCTTTCTCTCTTCTTCGTTTCCGTCGGCTCCAAGTCTCCTCTGCTTCGCGGAGCGCAGCATGGCCGAGTCCTTCGATCCCTATTACACGTGGCTGGGCATTCCGCCGGCGCAGCAGCCGCCGAACCGCTATCGCCTGCTCGGGATTGAGTTGTTCGAGGCCAATCCCGACGTGATCGAGCGTGCGGCCGACCGGTGCATGGCCGACCTCCGCACCTACCAGACGGGCAAGCACAGCACCGAGTCCCAGAAGCTCCTCAACGAAGTGGCCGCCGCCAAGGTCACTTTGTTGGACCCGAAGAAGAAGGCCGACTACGACGCCGCACTGCGGGCGAGGCTCGTGGCTCAGGAGAGCGAAGCGGTCGAGGCCAGCGTGTTCACCTCCTTTGGGGAGACGACGGTCCGGACCTCTTCGCCGTCCGCCAAGACTGCGGCCAAATCGAAGTCGAGAACGGCCGTGATCGGCGGTGCCGCGGTAGCGGCCGTGGGCTTGGTGCTCGTCGCAGGCTGGGTCTACTGGTCGGGTGGCTCCGACCGCTCGCCGTCGCCGGATCGATCGGCCGGGGAGACGACCGCGGCGTCCGGGCAGAAGCAATCGGCGGATGCACGCCCGGACAGCGCGTCTCCGCCCACCGCAGGCGCTCCGCTGCCGGAGAATCTCCCAAGAGACGCCGACGCCCCCGCACCGCCGCCTTCGACCGCGCCGCAAATGCAGCAGGTCGCCGCGAATCTGGGAGGAGAGAAGCCCCCGCCCTCGCAGCCCTCGGGGCCGGACGAGGGCGCCACGATGGAATCGCTCCTGAAGGCTGGACGCCTCAGCGAGAACTTGCTCAAGCCCGGTGCATGGGGCAAAGCGGCTCGAGAATGGCGGCTCGACCGCCAGGGGGACGTCTTCGTGTTCGATAATCGAGACGATGCGGACGTGGTCAGCGGTGCGTTGCAGGTGGTCTCCTTTGATACCCCGGTGCGAGGCCCCATCTTCGCGGCGGCTACGAGCAGAGCAGAAGGCGTTGGTCGGGAACCGACAAGCGATTATTCGCTCTTCATCGATCTTGAGTACGAGGACAAGACCAGCCTGTATGGGCAAGCGGTCGCATTCGACGCCGGCACTCACGATTGGCAGCGCCGCGAACTTGTCATCAGGCCAGCCAAACCCGTCAAGAGAGTGTCGGTGAACCTCTTGCTGCGGAGGCGTACAGGCAAAGCGTGGTTCCGCGATCCCGAGCTGCGGGTGTTGAAGTCCGGCGACGCGCCCACGCCGGTCGTTGCGGCAAGCACGGCCGCCGCCCAGACGCCGCCCACGCCCACCGAGGAAGCAGCGACCAAGAGACTTCCGATCCCGTCGGCCGATGTTCAGCGGGAGGTGGGCGCCGCGATCGAAGAGACCTACAGGATCACGGAGGCCAAGGACCCGGAGGCGAAGATCAAGTTGGCTAAAGAACTCTCGGCGGCGGCCGGGAAGTCCGCGAAGCCGGAGGAGCAGTACGTCCTGCTCCGCAAGGCGATCGATCTGGCCTGCGACGGCGGCGACGCGGCGTTGATGCTGGAGACCCTCGGCCCGATGACCGAGGCGTTCGCCGTCGACCCCTTTGCCGCCCAGACGGCGATGCTGGAGCGATTCGCCAAGGGGCCGCGGAGCCCGGCCCGCGTCCAGTCGCTGGTCGAGGCTTCTGTCGGCGTGATCGACGACGCCGTGGCCGAGGATCGCTACGAGATGGCCGCGGCCCTGGCCCGCTCCCTGGTCGACGCCTGCTCCCGTTCAAGCCCGCAGGTCCGCAGAGTGGCGGCCGAACGCCGCATGCAGGTGCAGCAACTTCAGAAGCAGTATGAAGAGTTCCAGAAGGCCGTGGAGGCATTGAAGGCGAACCCTCAAGATCCGGAGGCCAATCGGACGGCCGGCTCCTGGTACTGCCTGGTCAAGGACGACTGGAAAACGGGCCTGCCGTACCTGGCCAAGGGGAGCGACGCCCTCTTGAAATCGCTCGCCGACCGTGAACTCTCCTCGCCGCCGGCCACACCGGAGGACCAACTCACGCTGGCCGATGCCTGGTGGGAGGGCGCGGCCGAGCGCCGCGGGGAAGAGAAGGCGGCCATGCTCCGCTGCGCCGGCCACTGGTACGAACAAGCGATCGGGCAACTCCAAGGGATCAACAAGACGAAGGCGGAAAAACGCCTCGCCGAAATCGCCGGACTCACCCAAGCCGCCCCGTCTCGCCCCGGCCGCGAGCCGCCGCGCGCGATCGCCCCCTTCGACGCCAAGCGTGCCCGCGTTTTCCAACTCCAATGGGCCCGCTACCTCAAAGTGCCGGTCGAATTCACGAACTCGATCGGCATGAAATTCGTCCTCATCCCGCCGGGCGAATTCGACATGGGGACAACCGAACAGGAAGTGGAGCGACGACTAAAGGAAGCCAAACGACGGGGCCTGCCGGGGTGGTACCAAGTCTATCTGCCCCTCGAAGCTCCGCAGCATCGCGTCAGGTTGACGCGTGCCTTTTACCTGGGCACCTGCGAAGTGACGCAGGCACAGTTCGCACACGTAATGGGCGTCAACGGCCGCGTGCTCAAGGCGAGCGGGCCCGACGCGCCACAGGACAACGTCTCGTGGAACGAAGCCGCGGAGTTCTGCGAGCGGCTTTGCCGGT
>CAYSGY010000494.1:0-4050 GCA_964430315.1 uncultured Planctomycetaceae bacterium | reverse complement strand
CTGCGCGGGACCTGGTCCCCTTCATCGCCGACGCGGTTCCCGGCTGGTTCCAGCCCGTGCTGGCCCTCTACGATTCCCGCGGCAGGGAGGTGGCTTACAGCGACGACTATCGCTTCAACCCCGATCCGCTGATCCTCTTCGAGGTGCCGAAGAACGACGACTACCTGCTTTCGATCAACGACGCCATCTATCGCGGGCGGGAGGATTTCGTCTACCGTGTGACCATTGACGAGATGCCGATCGTGACGAGCATCTTCCCGCTGGGGGCGAGAGTCGGGACTTCGCCGTCGATCGCGATGAAGGGCTGGAACCTCGAAGGGGCCGGCCTGGCCCCGCCGCCGGCCGGCTCGCCGCCGGGAATCCACTTCCTCAAGGCAGCCAAGGGGAGCCGGAAGGCGGACCCGGTGCCGTTCCAACTCGACACCCTGCCGGAATGCCTCGACAAGGAACCCAACGATACCCCGGACCGCGCCCAGAGGATCGAGCTTCCCGTGATCGTCAACGGCCGCATGGATCGGCCGGACGACTGGGACGTGTTTCAGTTCAGCGGGCGCGCCGGCGAAACGATCGTGGCCGAGGTAACAGCCCGAAGGCTTCGCTCCCCTATGGACAGCCTCCTGAAACTCACCGACGCCAAGGGCACGTTGCTGGCGATCAACGACGACTATGACGACTTGGAGGGCGGAACCAACACCCATCACGCCGATTCCTACCTCACGTTCAAGCTGCCCGCCGACGGCACCTACTACGTCCACCTGGGCGAAACGACCCGCAGTGGCGGGGAGGAATACGGCTACCGGCTTCGGATCAGCGAGCCTCGCCCGGATTTCGCGCTGCGCGTGGCGCCCTCGAACGTCTTCCTGCGAAGGGATGGGGGAGATACCGTGAGCGTGTACGTCGATCGGAAGGACGGGTTCGCGGGCCCCATCAGGCTGACCCTGAGGGACCCACCGAAGGAGATCTCCGCGTCTCCGACCGTCATCCCCGGAGACCAGCCGCTGGCTCGCCTGACGATCCGGGCCCGCTGGGGCGCACCCACCGGGCCGTTCGACCTGGTGGTCGAGGGGACTGCCACGGTGGGCTCGAAGGAGCTGGTCCGGAAGGCCGTTCCGGCCGAGGACCGGATGCAGGCCTTCCTGTGGCGGCATCTCGTGCCGGCCGAGGACTTCAAGGGCCTCGTCTTCGACCCCAAGGCCGACGACTCGAAGCCGCGCCGCAAACGGGATCTGTCGGCGATCACCACGGCGAAGGCGGCCCCCGGGACCGGGAAACCGACGTTCACCAAGGCCCAGGTGGCCGGGCGATTGCGGCAGTTGGACTCCCTGTTCGAGGAGGGGCTCCTCTCCCAGGCGTTCTACCGCAAGAAAGTCGCCGAGTGTGGCGTAAGCGAGTAGCCCTGGTGAAGAACCGAGGCGAATCCCGGGAGGGCGAGGCTCCCGCCGAGCCTCGCATCCACGACGAGCGACGCCCGTTTCAGGCTCGGCAGGAGCCTCGCCTTCCCCGATTGCGGCCAGCCCTTCAAGGGCCGGTCGCCGGGCGCGACGGCTTCGAGCGCAGGCCCACGCTGTTGACGACGATCACACGATACTCGTGCTTCGCCCCCCGGGCCGCCGTCCGGTCGAGGTACTTCATTTCCGGCAACGGCGCCTCGGGCGTGTCGTGGTACGACATCGCCTGGAAGAGCGGGCGGCCGAAGCGGCGCACCGGTTTCTCGGGCAGTTGGGCCAGGTCCTTGCCGTCTCGCTGAATGACGAAGCCGCCGATCCCGCTCTCGAAATCCGCCTCGGCCTGCCAGGTCAACTCAATGCCTTGATCGCCCTTGTCGACGGCTCGGACATTAGAGGCGGCCGGCGGCGGCGTGACGTCGGAGGTCGCCCCGGTCTTCACGTACTCCCTCCATGCCTCGGCGACGCGCTCGTTGGGAAGCCAGACCGCCTCTTCCACCCGGCCGGCGAACGACGCCATCGGCTCGGCGCGGTCGCTGAGCGGCTCGGCCAGCCAGGCGATTCTCATGTCCACCGGCTTGAGCTTCTGGTCGGGGCTTCCCTTGTCCGGCAGACGCATCGCCAGGCAGGCGTCGAAGAACGGGATGGCCAGGTAACGGCAGTCGCCGCACTCGTGACCCGTCCGGGGATCGGGGGCAAGGCCGATGGGCGCCCCGTGGGCACGGTACGCCTTGAACATCGCCAAAGCCCCGTTCCAGGCCCCGCTGAATCGCTTGTTTTCGTTCTCCTTGGCCCCGGGGTTGCACATCACGGGGATCGCGTAGGCCGCTTCCGGGATCTCCGGCTTGGGAATCTCCCCTTTCTCCCAGACGGCATAGGCCGTGCCCGAGCGAAGCCAGATCGCGGCGATCCGGTCGGGGTACATCGTCTGCATCAGGCTGGCCCAGAAGCCGCCGCCGGAGTGTCCCCAGAGGCACCAGGGTACCTTCGTCAACTCCGGGTGCTTCGACTTGGTCGCGAACTCGCCGATCGCCTTCAAGAAGGTCTTGGCGGAGCCGTTGCGTGGATCACACCAGAGGCGGCAGTTCTGCTTCTCCGCCTGCTGATACGAGGGGCCCAGGAGGGCACAGTCCGCGGCGGTCGCCCCGCCCTTGCACGCCCCCACGCCGCACCCGTGCTGATGGACGAGGATGCCGCGGAGCGTCGCAGGGCCGGCGGGAATCCAAAGCGTGTACGTCACGCCCATCGGTAGTTCGCCGGGCTGGGAAGAGGCCGGGTAGTTGACTTCCAGGTACTCACCCTCCGCACCCGCCGCGCCAGCGAGGGTCGCATGGAGAAGCACCGCGACGCCGCAAAGCGCGAGCAGTCGCTTCCCGACACCTTCCGCCCCGACCCACAACGTTGATTGCCGTTTCATAGGATACCGTTCTCCCGAGTTGAATCCGTCTGGTATGCTCCTTGCGTTTGGGCCGGTCGAGAACTCCTACGCAAGCCGTCCACCCAACCCGCCCAGATCGCGACCGTCCGATATGGCAGACACTCACGCGACCCACGGTTCCCGCATGGCGCGGGAGCGGAGGCGGTTGGCGTCCGGGTCGTTGAATTCGGCCTTGACCGGGTCGAATTTCAAGCTCCGTTTGAGCCACATGCAGATGTTGGCCGCGTGGACGGTCGACATCGCGCGGTACATGACCTCGGGATTCGCCACCGTGAGCCGGCGCGACTTGACGCAGTCGAAAAAGTTCCGTGCGTGGTTCATCGGGCACTGCGTGCGGGCCATGTAGTCGGCGACCACTTTTTTGAACTCGGCCAGCAGGGCAGGCGACGAGGCGCGGGAGTAGTCGTTGCCGTCCCCGGAGTTGGCGATCCAGCCCTCCGAGCCGTCGAACCGCTGGCCCGAGTAGCTGCCCCAGTAGTCTCTCTCGCGTGCGAGGATCATCTTCACGCCGTTGGCGAAGTGGGTGACCATGCCGTCGCCGTAGGGGTTGTCGACGTACTGGTACTCGACCGCCGACGTATGCGGCGCGCCGATCCCGGCCTGGACCTGGACGATCGTGTGGGCGCCCCATTCGCCGATGCAGCCGGTGTGAAAATCGTAATGGCCCCGCCACCGGCCCGCCACGTAGGCCGCGTTGTACGGCCGCCACGGGCACGGCCCGAGCCAGGCATCCCAGTCGACCTCTTCCTTCGGCGGCTGGGGTTCCGCGGGCAGCCAGTCGTGGCGGAGCATGGCGGAATCCCACGGGGCGATCTGGGCGTAGGCGGTGTGCAGCTTGCCGAGGCGTCCGGATCGGGCCATCTCGATGCCGAACACGCGGCTGGCCATGCTCAAGCCCTGGGTGCCGCTCTGGTAGACCCGGCCGTAGCGCCGGGCCGTCTCCACCACCGCCTGCCCCTCAGCAATGGTCATGCAGGACGGCTTCTCGCAGTAGACGTCCTTGCCCGCCCGCATCGCGAGGATTGAGGCCATTGCGTGCCAACGGTCGCCGGTGGCGATCAGGACCGCGTCGATGTCGGTGCGTTGGGCGAGAAACTCGCGGATTTCCGGGTACATCCTGCAGTCGGAGTTGCCGTACTTTCCATCGACCAGCTTCTTGATGGCCTC
>CAYSGY010000493.1:0-4059 GCA_964430315.1 uncultured Planctomycetaceae bacterium | reverse complement strand
AGCCCGACGCCGCGGTTCGCCTGCATCGGCACGACCGGCACGCCGAGCCGCCGCTCCAACCCCTTCCCGTCGATCGCCACGCCGCTGCCTTCGGCCACGTCGAGCATGTTGAGGGCCACGATCGTCGGCAAACGCAACTCCAGAACCTGGCCGACCAGATAGAGGTTCCTCTCCAGGTTGCTCGCATCGACGATGCACAGAATCGCGTCGACCGGCGGCGTTTCCCGAAAGTGGCCCAGGAGGACCTCCACGGCAACCAGCTCGTCGCGCGACCGCGGCGAAAGGCTGTACAGGCCGGGGAGATCGACGAAGCTGAAACGCCGGCCGCCCCACGCGCAGTCCCCGGTCCGCTTCTCGACGGTCACTCCGGGGTAATTCCCCACCCGCTGGTGGACTCCCACCAGGGCGCTGAACACCGTCGATTTGCCGGTGTTCGGATTGCCGAGGAGGGCGACTTGGAGCGAGTCGCTGCGAGACGGCGGGGCGTCGGCGGGGAGGTCAGCGGGCGGCATGAAGGGGGACCACGAAGATCTTCAACGAACGATCGCCGCGGAGACACACCTTCCCGCCCCCCAACCGCAAAATGCACGGCCGGCCTTGGCGGAAGACCTCGACGCGGGCCCCATGGCGAAGGCCAAACTCCTCCAGACGGTGGACGTCCTCCGTGCGGCCCAAGACCCGGGCAACCACCGCCGCCTGGCCCACGCGAAGCCGGCTCAACGGAACCAAGGGATCGGAATCACCCGCCGGAGGGGGTGCGTCACGGGCGACCTGCAACAGAGGCATGGGTAGCTCGAAAATGAGACTCAGTATCAATATCATCCCAATTCTAATTCCCCGGGGCGGAGATTGCAAGCGGGCGGGGTTCTCGTTTCCACGGCCTTGTCGGTGCTGCCCTGGCACGCTACGTTCTTGACCAGGAGCCTCCCCCATGGATCCGCCCGAACGGTTCGATCCCTACCACACCTGGCTGGGCATTCCGCCCGAGGAGCAGCCGCCGAACCTGTACCGTCTGCTCGGCGTGCGGCTCTTTGAAGAGAAGGGTGAGGTGATCGAGCATGCCGCCGACCAGCGTATGGCGCACCTGCGGGCACTCCAGACCGGCCGGCATGGGGCCCTGTCGCAGCAGGTCCTCAACGAAGTTGCCGCCGCCAGGGTCCGCCTGCTCAACGCCGAGAAGAAGGCGGCCTACGACGCCGAACTGAGGCCGTCGCTGACCGCCCCGCCGTTGCCCGAGTCCCCCGCGACCCCGACCGACGAGATCGACGGCACCGTGTTCGATCACTACGTGCTGTTGGATCTTCTGGCGAGCACCCGGACCGGGCCGATCTTCAAGGCCAAACATCGGCCGATGAACCGGCTGGTGGCCATGAAGATCCTCTCCAGCGACGCCCCGGCCGGCGCGGACCTCGTCGAACGCTTCTACCGCAAGGTGCAGATCCTCGCCGGGCTTGAGCATCCCAACCTCGTCACCGTCCACGACGCCGGCCAGCGCGACGGCACCCACTACCTGGTCATGCAGTACATCGACGGCCACGACCTGGCCCGGATGGTCCGTGAATTCGGACCGCTCCCGGTCCAGCACGCGCTGAACTACACGATGCAGGCGGCCTCCGGGCTGGGACATGCCCATGCCCACGGCGTCTATCATCGGAACGTGAAACCGGCCAATTTGCTGGTGGACCGGCAGGGAGTGCTTCGGGTCATCGGATTCGGCCTGGCGAGGATTGAAGGAGGGCCACTTCTGAGCGACGAGAACCCGGGCGTAGAATTGACCGTCGCCGGCCGGGTGCTCGGCACGCGTGAGTACATGCCCCCCGAACAGGTCATTACCATCTCTCCGATATCTACAGCCTCGGCTGCACCCTGCACGTCCTGCTGACGGGCCGGCCGCCCTACGTCGACAAGTCGCGTTCCGCGCTGGCCGCCGCGCATCTGAGGGCCCCAATCCCCTCGATCCGAGGGCAGCGACCGGAAGTCCCTCCCGCAGTCGAGGAGCTGTTCCGCCGGATGCTTGCGAAAGACCCCGAGAAACGTCCTCAGTCGATGGACGAGGTCATCGCGAGGCTCCAGGAGGTCTAGCCGCACTTCTCCCCATCATGGGGCATGCTTGGCATCCTGTGTATAGGCCGCCGACCCCTGCGACGCCGCATCTTACGCTGTAGAAACAACCGCGCTAACCGGCAGTCTTTTCTCAAGCCGTACACACGGACGCGACGAACAATGGATTGAGGCACCACGAATTCGGTCATCGCAAATCGCTCTCGAAAGCCATGGCAAACAGTCTCCACGCAACCACAGCCAGCGGAGGATCGGCGGGCCGGCGGGGCGGGCCGGTTCGATGGCTGGTCGATTGGATCGCTGATCTGGGCGACGTGGTGATCGGCTGGGTGACTGGGCTGGGGAGTATCTCGGTCTTCTCCTTCCAGACGCTCCAGTGGCTCTTCAGCCGGCTGCCTCGCAAGGAGACCCTGTTGCCGGCCTTCTACCAGATCGGGGTCCTCAGCCTGCCGGTCGTTGCGCTCACCGGGACGTTCATCGGCATTATCCTGGCGGTGCAGAGCTACGCCCAGTTCCGACTCATGAATCTTGAGACGCGGCTCGGGGCGGTGATCAACATGTCGTTGGTCCGCGAGTTGGGGCCGGTGTTGGCCGCCACGATGCTGGCCGGGCGCGTGGGCAGTTCCATGGCCGCCGAACTGGGCACGATGCGTGTTACCGAGCAGATCGACGCCTTGGCCAGCATGGGAGCGAATCCGATTTCGTATCTCGTGGTGCCCCGCTTCCTCGCCTGCCTGATCTTGATCCCTTGCCTGACGGTGATGGCCGACTTCATGGGCGTGGTAGGGGCGGCCTACTACAGCGTTTACGTGCTCCAGATCGACTGGTTTCACTACATTCACAATTCCGCCCAATTCGTGGGGCTCTTCGATCTATTCTCCGGCGTCGTCAAGAGTCTTTCGTTCGGGGCCGCCATTGCCTTGATCGGCTGCCATCGCGGGTTCCATTGCGATGCGGGCGCCGAGGGGGTGGGAAAGGCGGCCACCGCGGCCTTCGTCCAATCGTTCTGCGTCATTCTGTTCCTCGACATGGTCTTGAACATCCTCCTCGACGCGATCTACTTGATGCTCTGGCCCAGGGCCCCCTCGCTGATTTGAGCCATGGTCGACCGCTCCAAAGTCGCAGAATCCGTCGAGCCGCTGGTCCGCATGGAGCAGCTTGGAGTGCGGTTCGGACGCCAGCAGGTGCTCCGCGACCTCGACCTTTCGATCGCGCGCGGCCAGACCGTGGCCGTCATCGGCGAGAGCGGCTGCGGCAAGACGGTGCTCCTGAAGACGATCATCGGGCTCCTGCGCCCCACCCAGGGCACGGTCTGCTTCGACGGACAAGACGTGTACAGGCTGAGCCAGAGAGATCTCACCCGCACACGGATCCGTTTCGGCTTCCTCTTCCAGCAGGCCGCCCTGTTCGACAGCATGACCGTCGCCCAGAACGTGGCCTTTCCATTGCGCCAGCATTCCTCGCGGCCGGAACGGGAGATCCGCGAGATCGTGCTGGCCCGCCTGGCGGAAGTCGGCCTTCCCGAGAGCGTGGTGGGCAAGAAGCCGGCCGAGCTTTCCGGCGGAATGCGGAAGCGGGTCGGCTTGGCCCGGGCCCTGGCCCTGGAGCCGGAGATCATCCTCTACGACGAGCCGACGACCGGGCTGGACCCGATCATGAGCGACGTGATCAACGAGTTGATCCTCAGCACGCGCCGGCGTCATCCGGTCACAAGCATCGTCGTGACCCACGACATGCACACGACCAAGAAAGTGGCCGACCGCGTCGTCATGCTCTACCCGCTGACCCGCCTGCGTCCGGGGGAGCCGCAGATCCTCTTCGACGGCCCACCCAGCCACATCGACCGCACCGAGGACCGCCGCGTGCGGCAGTTCGTCCAGGGCGAGGCGGGAGAACGCCTCATGGAGATGCGCGGGGTCAACGGAGGTGGGAGCGAGGAGGGATTAGGGATTAGGGATTAGGGATTGGGGTTTGGGGTTTGGGGTTTGGGGTTTGGCG
>CAYSGY010000492.1:0-4085 GCA_964430315.1 uncultured Planctomycetaceae bacterium | reverse complement strand
TCAAGGTCCCGCCGGGCGGATTCGATCCCCCACGCATCGCCCCCTACGAGGACTTCAACCTCAACCACAAGGCCGACTGGTTCCGGGCGATCCGGAGCGGCGGCCGGCCTGCGGTCGATATCGAAATCGCCCACCGCACGGCCAACCTCTGCAACCTGGGCAACCTCTCCTACATGCTGGGACGAAAGCTCGTCTGGGACGGCGCGAGGCAGCAAGTCGTCGGCGATGAAGCCGCCAACCGCCTCCTCGGCCGCCCGCAGCGGCATCCGTATCATTTGTAGAGTGTTGACCTGTCATGACGATTCGGAGACGACCATGCTACGCAGACAAGCCATCGGGGCATTTCGACGGAAGGTGTTCGGTATCGGCGGATGGCAGGTCGCGATCTTCGCCGGGCTGCTGTGCGGGGCGACGAGCCTCCGGGCCGGCACGCCCGTAACGCTGAAGGTCGCGGGCGATTGGCGGGTGGAGGCGGCCGTGTCCGTGTCGAGCGACGGGAAGCAGGCCGCTGCCACGGTTGCGGTGCCCGCGCCGACGATCGTCGAGGTGAAGGCCGAGAAATATGGCAGCCTTCCGGAGTTCAATCCCAAGGCGGCGGGCTGGAGGCGGGGCACGGTGCTCCGCGGCCTTCTGGCCTGCGAGTGCTCGGCCACGGACCTGCTGCTGCCGGAGAGCGTGGAGGTCTTCGGGGCGTCGGGCGACAGTCCCACGCGTTATGAGCGTGGGAAGGACTATGAAATCGACCCCGTGTGGGGCACATTTGGCCGTTTGCCTGGCGGGCGGCTTCGCGCGGAGGACCCGGTCGCGGTCACCTACCGCCATGGACTGTTGCGCCTCGATTCGATCGTGTTGGGGGCGGACGGGCGGATCGTCTTACGCGCAGGCACGCCCCACGCAGCGACCCCGCTGCCGCCGCCGGTGCAGGAGGGGGAGCGCCGTCTGGGCAACGTCTGGGTGCCGGGACCGATCCCGCGCCTCACGCCTCAGCATCTCTTCCCCGTATTGGAGGAAGCCTATCCGGAACTGCCCAAACCCTCCCCTTCGCCCGCCGAGAGGCTTCTGCCCAAGACGTTCGCCAAGCTCCGCGCAGGCCAGCCGGTGCGGATCCTCGCGTGGGGCGACAGCGTGACCGTCGGCACCTTTGTGCCCGACTACGAACACCAACGGTGGCAGGGCCAGTTCGCGGCCCGGCTGCGGGCCGCGATGCCGAGCGCGAAGATCGAGATGCTCACGGAGGCTTGGGGCGGGCGGAATACATCGAGCTATCTCGCCGAGCCGCCCGGCAGCCCGCACAACTACCGGGAGAAGGTGCTGGCGGTCCGGCCGGACCTGGTCGTCTCGGAGTTCGTCAACGACGCGGGGCTCGGGCCGGCGCAGGTCGAAGAGCGATACGGCCGGTTGCTGGCCGACTTCCGGGGGATCGGCGCCGAGTGGATCATTCTCACGCCGCACTATGTGCGTCCCGACTGGATGGGCCTCGACCGCGAGCAGCAGATCGACGAGGACCCGCGCCCCTACGTCGCCGGCCTTCGCCGGTTCGCGGCGAAGCACCAGGTGGCGCTTGCCGACGCCTCGCTTCGCTGGGGCCGCCTTTGGCGGCAGGGCCTCCCGTATCGCACGCTCCTGGTCAACGGCATCAATCACCCGGACGCCCGAGGCATGAAACTCTTCGCCGACAGCCTGATGGCGCTCTTTCCGTAACGGGCGTTGCGTGTCGCGCCCGGATCGCTGCGACCGGCGTCAGATCTCAGCAAGGCACCGGGTCAGCAGTTCGACGGTCCGGCAGATTTGCTCCTCGGTGTGCTCCGCCGTGATGAAGAACCGGAGCCGTGAGGCGGCCTCGGGAACCGCGGGGTAGAGGATCGGCTGGACGTCGATGCCCTCACGGAGCAGCGCCGCCGTGGCACGCAGGCATCGCCCGGAATTCCGAAGAAGGACCGGGACAATCGGCGTGTCCTTGCTGTTCCCGGTATCCAGCCCGGAGTCCATCGCCAGCTTCTGGAAGAGACGGGAGCGGTCGCGGAGCCGGGCCACCGGTTCCGATTCTCGGCGAAGAAGCCGGACGGAGGCCAGGGCGGCGGCGGCATTGCCGGGCGATAGGGCGGTGGCGAAGACGAACGAAGGGGTGGTGTACTTGAGGTATTGGACGAGGATCTGCGGGCCGGCGAGGTATCCACCCAGGCTCCCCAGGGCCTTGCTGATCGTGCCCATCCAGAGGTCGCCCTCGCCCGGATCGACGCCGAAGTGCTCGCAGATTCCCCGTCCGGTCGCGCCCATGACGCCTACGGAGTGGGCCTCGTCGACATACAACAACGCCCGATGTCGCTGCTTGATCTCGATGGCTTTGGGCAAATCCGGGTAATCGCCGTCCATGCTGTAGACGCCCTCGATCGCCACGACGACACGGCGGTAGTTGCCGCGAACGTCGCGCAAGAGCTTGTCGAGGTGCTCGAAGTCGTTGTGCGGGAAGGGCCGTCGCTGGGCCCCCGACAGTCGCGTGCCCTGGACGATGCTGTTGTGGGCCAGCTCGTCGTAAAGGATCAGATCGCTCTCGCCGAAGAGGTGGCCCAGGACCGAGGCGTTCGTGCCGTATCCGCTGGGAAATGTGGCGGCCGCTTCCGTCCCGAGAAACTTCGCGATCGCGTCGTCGAGTTCCTGGTGGAGGCTGTTGTTGCCGCCGACCAGCCGGCTCGCCGACGCGCTGACCCCGAACCGGTCGATCGCCTGTTTGGCCGCCGAAACGACTTCCGGGTGGCCGGACATCCCCAGGTAGTCGAAACTCGTGTAGCTCACGACGTCGCGGCCGTCGATCGTGGCCCTCGCCTTGCCGGCTCCCTGCTTGACCCGGAAGAATGGGTTCTCCAACCCGGCTACCTTGCTGCCTGTCAAACGATCCTGAAGGGCAACGCACTCCGGAAACTGGGTGACGTCGAAATCCCTGGGTTGGGGTTCCGCCGTGACCGAGGGGCCGGGCGCAGCCGGCGTCGGGGCGGCGGCGCCCGACGGTCGGGAGGGTGTCCTGGCGGCCAGCGTTGCCTCAATGTACTTGACGAGATCCCGGCAGGTCTCGATGTCGTAAAGAGAATCCTCCGAGAACCGCAGGCCAAAGGTCTCCTCCAGGGCATTGACGACCTCCATGGTCGCCAGGGAGTCGAGGCCGATTTCCCCTAGAGGCATGTCGAGTGAGGCATCGGGCCTCAGCCCTTGCGGAGCGACACGCCGCACCTGATCGAATACGGCTTTGGCAACGGTATCGAATAGATCTTCATCCGTTTGGAACGCGACGGCCATGCCGCAACCTTTTCCTGTTAGGCGAGTTCTGGGGGCAGAGGCCCACGCGGGGCCTCGGGACACGTCTGAAACTCACGCCGCAGCAAGACAGACCGCCCCCAACGGCAACGGCTCAGCACACCGAGACAGAGTGAGGCGATGAGATCTCGAAACGAACTCATGGATTATCCCGCCATGTTCCAGGGAAGTCAACGCCCCCCCGACGGCTGTTCCGCAACAGGCTGGAAGTCTGTGCTACGCGCCGCGGTCCCGTTTCAGACGCACTTCGTAGTTGCCGCGGGCCTCGTCGTGTTCCAGGTCGATGAGGCCGGCCGACTGTGCATCCTCCAGAAGGTCGGAGAAGGTGCGGTAGCCGTAGTAGCCTTCGTTGAAGTCGGGGTGGACGCGGCGGATGGCCTGTTTGACCATCGAGCCCCAGAGCGGGTCGTAATCGACCTCCAGGGAGCGGACGATCTTCACGAGCCGGTCCAGGGCCTCCTGCTTCTTGTCGGGCTGCTTCTTGGCTTTGGCGGTGGATGCCCGGGTCCGGTGCGCCTCGCGGATCAGATCGTCGTAGTAGATGAACTCATCGCAGGCGGCGATGAGCAGGTTCGAGGTGGAACTCTTGACCCCGCAGCCGATGACCCGCTTGTCGTTCTCCTTGAGCTTCGAGACCAAAGGCGAGAAGTCGCTGTCGCCGGAGAGGAGGGCGAAGACGTCGATGTGGTGCTTGGCGTAGCAGAGATCCAGGGCGTCGACCACCATGTGGATGTCGGCGCTGTTCTTGCCGCTGGCCTTGCTCTGGGGGATGTCGA
>CAYSGY010000491.1:0-4090 GCA_964430315.1 uncultured Planctomycetaceae bacterium | reverse complement strand
CCGCCCAGAAGATCCTCTCCTGCGTCATGCGTCTCCAGCAACGGTTCGGGGCGGAGTATACCGTCGCCGTGCTCATGGGCTCGAAGGAGGAGCGGATCCTCAGGAACGGCCACGACCGGCTCAGCACCTACGCCCTGCTGGCCGACCAAGAGCGCCGCGTGGTCCGCGACTGGCTCGAACAACTGGTGGGCCAGGACTATCTGCGCAAGTCGGGCGAGTACAGCGTCCTGACCGTCACCGAAAAGGGATGGCGCGTGCTCCGCGGCCAGGAGACTCCCCGTCTGCTCAGACCGGCCAAACGCCGCGCGGAGTCGGCCCGGGCAATGCGCGACTCGTGGGAAGGCGTGGACGAGGAACTGTTCGAGTCGCTGAGAAGCCTGCGGCGTGAGATCGCGACCGAAAAGAAGGTACCCCCCTACGTGGTCTTCAGCGATGCCTCGCTCCGCGACATGGCTCGGCGCAGGCCCTCCAGTCCCGAGTCCTTCCTCCGGGTCCACGGCGTGGGGCAGATGAAGTGCCAACAGTACGCCGACGCCTTCCTGCCTCCCATCCGGAAGCACTCGGAGGAGAAGTCCCTGCCCATGGACGTTGAGCCGCCCCCTGAGGCGGCCGATTCCCAACCGGCGGTCGAGCCTGTCGCCCGGTCCCTTCAGGGGAGCCTGATCCGGGAACGGGCCTTCCGCCTGTTTGCCGAAGGGCGGTCCCTGGAGGAGGCAGCCCAGTCGCTCGACCGTGCGTCATCGACCACCTGTCAGTACCTGGTGGAATATATCGCGCATGCGCATTTGGACTCTCCCGGTCCCTGGATCGACCAGGAGACGTTCCACCGCGTGGCCGAGGCGGTGAACCAGGTCGGTTCGGAGCGGCTCAAACCGATCTTTGAGGCCCTCGGCGGGAGCGTGCCCTACGATTCGATCCGGCTCTGCGTCGCGTGTCTGCGAAACCAGACGATGGAAGAATAACACCCCCCCTGGAAGCCGGCGGAATTCCGTGGCATGATAAGGGCCCCAGCGGGCACAGGGCATCCCAGGCACAAGGTATCAGGAACCGCCGGAAGAACCCACGACGATGGACGATCTGAAGATCTTCACGGGACGCGCCAATCCCGACCTGGCCAAGCGGATGTGCGAGTACCTCGACTTGCCCTTGGGCCGTCTGAGCATCGGGAACTTCGCCGACGGCGAAATCTCGTGCAAGATCGAGGAGGACGTGCGCGGCCGCGACGTCTTCATCGTTCAGTCCACGTGTACCCCCGTCAACGAGCACTTGATGGAACTGTTGATCATGATCGACAGTTTCAAGAGGGCCAGCGCCGAGCGAATTACCGCGGTAGTCCCCTATTTCGGGTATGCCCGCCAGGACCGTAAGGACGAGGGGCGCGTCCCGATTACCGCCAAACTGGTGGCCAATCTGATCACCAGGGCGGGTGCGGGCCGGGTGTTGGCCATGGACCTCCACGCCCATCAGATCCAGGGCTTCTTTGATATTCCGGTCGATCATCTGTTTGCCACGCCGGTGATCGACCAGTATTTCAAAGGACTGGGGCTGAACGAGGAGGATTGCGTGGTCGTCAGTCCCGACGAGGGGAGTATCAAGCGGGTCCTGAAACATGCCGCTAATCTAGGGGGGAGTCTGGCGATCGTCGACAAGCGCCGGCTCGGGGGGGTGACGCGACAGGCGAACATCATTGGTGCCCCAATCGAGGGGAAAACCGCCCTCATTTTCGATGACATGATTAGCACGGCCAGTTCGATTTGCGGGGCGGCCCGGATGGTCGCCGACGCTGGCGCCAAGGCGATCTATTTGGCTGCGACGCACGGGATCTTCTGTGGCCCCGCGATCGAGCGGCTTGGCAAGGCCCCGGTGGAGCAGATTGTGGTGACCGACACGATCCCCCTCACGGCGGAACGGCTCCTTCCCACCATGAAGGTGTTGAGTGTTGCCTCCCTTTTAGGGGAGGCTGTGAAGCGAATCCATCGCAACGAGTCGGTCAGCACCTTGTTTCGGTGAGACTGGAGAGAGATTGCGGGTCAGCGGGCAGGGGTTCGTCAAGAATCTCGCGGGGCTGGGGTTGAAATCCGTCGAACTTGCGAGAGAATAGGGAGTTTCGCCTCCGGCTGAGGAGGCGTTGTTGGGAAGAGCGGTTTGGCGAGGAGTGGAGTCGATCCATGGCGGAAGTATTGAATGTCGCGCTTCGCGAGACGCGGGGCAAACGCAACGCCCGGCGGAATCGTCGCAACGGAAGCCTCCCGGCGGTCCTGTATGGCCACGGGCTTGAGGCGGTGAGCCTCTTGGTGAAGGCCGAGGAGTTCGAGGCCGCAGTGCGACATGGGGTTCGAGTCGTCAAGCTCGCCGGCGCGGTGGACGAGCAGGCGTTCGTTCGGGCGCTCCAGTGGGACACCTGGGGCACCCACGTGTTGCACGTCGACTTCACGCGCATCTCGGAGCACGAGAAGGTAGAGGTGCGGGTCGCCGTGGCGCTCCGCGGGGAGGCCCCGGGACTGAAGGCCGGCGGGGTCCTCAAGCAATTGATCCACGAGGTCGAGATCGAGTGCGAGGCGACCGCCATCCCCGAGAAGCTGTTTGTCAGCGTCAACCATCTGGGGTTGGGCCAGTCGATCACGGTGGGGCAACTCGAGTTGCCGCCGGGCATCGTGATCTTCGCGGAGCCCGACGCCGTGGTCGTCGAATGCGTGGAGCCGGTCGAAGAGGCTGAAGAAGCGGCTGTCGGGCCGGCGGAGGGCGAGCCCGAGGTCATCGGACGCAAGAAGGAGGAGGGCGAGGAAGAGGAGTAGTCGCGGCGGCGAGGACCATCCATGAAACTCGTGGTCGGACTCGGCAATCCGGGACGCCGCTACGAAGCCACGCGGCACAACCTGGGCTACGCCGTTCTGGCCGAGTTGGCGAGGAGGCTTCCGGCAGGCCTTCCCAAGGAGAAGTTTCACGGGGAGTTGGCCGACGGAGGCTTGGCGGGAGAGAAGGTCCTCTTGTTGAGTCCGCTCACCTACATGAACCGGAGTGGAACGAGCGTTCGGGCGGCGAGGGATTTTTTCGGGCTGCCCGACAAGGACTTGTTGGTCGTTTGCGACGACTTGAACTTGCCGTTGGCCCGGCTCCGCGTTCGGGCGGCAGGGTCGGCCGGCGGGCACAAGGGGCTCGAGGATATCATTGACAAGTTACAGAGCGAGGCATTTCCTCGCTTGCGGATCGGCATCGGCAGCCCGCCCGAGGGCTGGGATGCCGCCGACTTCGTCCTGGCCAAGTTCGCCGGCGACGAAGTGCCGGAGATCGAGCGGGCGGTGTCGCGGGCGGCGGACGCCGCGATGGATTGGGTCCGCGAGGGCGTCGAATTCTGCATGAATCGTTATAACTAGTCGCACGAGGAGCGAAGGCTTGGGCGAGAACGTCTACGACGCGATGTTTATTCTGGACGCAGGGCGCTACGCGCGCGACCCGGAAGGGGTCTCCGGACAACTCTCCAAGATCATCGTCGAGGAGGGGGGGGAAATCCTTGTCAGCAGGCTTTGGGAGGAACGCCGCCTGGCCTTCCCCATCAAGGGCCAGCGTAAGGGCGTTTACTGGCTGATCTACTTCCGCTTGAACGGGGAGAAGCTCTCGGCCCTGCGGCAGAGGTTGCGATTGAACGACACGATTCTGCGGATGCTCTTCGTTCGGGTCGATCCGCGGATCGTCGACACCCTGGTGGCGCACGCCCTGGCCGGACCTGCCGCCATGGCCGCCGAGCGCCGCGCCGCCGAGGCCCGCGAGAAGCAAGCCGAGGCCCAAGAAGAGGGGGGCGAGGAGGCTGTTCCGGCGGGCCGGTCGGCCGGAGGGGGACGCCCCTCGGCAACTGGTGCCTAGTGTACCCAATGTTGCAGGGGGCCCGCGGTTTGCACGGCTTCCACGCGATTGATACGCTGAACGCCGATGGCGGTCGGGTGGCTCCCCACGGCGGAGCCGGAACCAAGGTCTTCGATTTGGCAGAACTGGGGAGGTGGTCCTCATGGCGAGTTACAATCGGGTGATCCTCGTCGGGAACCTCACGCGCGATCCGGAGCTCAAGGCACTGCCGAGCGGCACGAGCGTCTGC
>CAYSGY010000490.1:0-4118 GCA_964430315.1 uncultured Planctomycetaceae bacterium | reverse complement strand
TCCACCAGGAACCTCCCGCCCCCGAGGACGCCGCCCGGCTCTTGGCCAAGGTGGCCAGGGCCGTCGGGCACTTGCACCGGCACGGCGTCGTCCATCGCGATCTGAAGCCCTCGAACATCCTCCTCGACGCGGCGGGCGAGCCCTACGTGACCGACTTCGGGTTGGCCAAGGTCTTCACCCCCGGCTCGGAGGCGACGACAACCGGAGCGGTGCTCGGCACGCCCAGCTACATGTCGCCCGAGCAAGCGGCCGGGCAGCCCTCGCGGATCGGCCCGGCGAGCGACGTCTACAGCCTCGGGGCTGTGCTCTACGAGATGCTCACGGGCAGGCCGCCGTTTCAGCGGGAGAATCCGGTGGAGACCCTGCTGGAGGTCCTCAACGGCGAGCCGCTACTGCCGCGGGAGATCAACCCGCGTGTGCCCCGCTCCCTGGAACTCATCTGCCTGAAGTGCCTGGCCCGGTCGCCCGAGGACCGCTACCGCTCGGCCGAGGCCCTGGCCGACGACCTCGAACACTACCTTCGCGGCGAGGCCCTGGAGGCCCGGCCCCCGGGGATCGCGCAGCGGCTATGGAGTTGGGTGCGGCGGGAACCGGCCCTTGCCTCCCGCCTGGTCACGCTCTCGGCGTTCCTGGGCGTCGACGTGGCCAACTACGCCGTGGGCAACAGCCCCGGGGATTTCTTTCTGGAGATGGCCGCTCTGATCGGTCTCTGGCTGCTGATCGCGGCGGTCTTCCAGCAGTTTCTGAAGAGCGGACAGTGGTCGGTCCCGGCGCGCTTCGTGTGGGGAACCCTCGACTCGCTCCTGCTCCTGGCAGCGCTCTTCGTAGCCGACGGGGCCGCCAGCCCGCTGATCGTGGGCTATCCGCTCTTGATCGTTGCCTCGGGGCTATGGTTCCGGGTCCGGTTCGTTTGGTATGTGACCGGCCTGTCGCTGGCGTCTTACGCTCTGCTGGTGGTCGACTTCTACTACTGGCGTCCCGACGCCCTCCGCGCGAGCTTTCCCACCAAGTTCGATCGTCACGTGATCTTCACCCTCGGACTTCTGGCCATCGCCGCCGTAGTGGCCTACCTGGTCGACCGGCTGCGTACGCTGAGCAGCTACTACGGGCAGAAACTCTGAGCATCCGGACCGTTCTCGTACAATCCTCTTGGGACAACAGCGAATGAACCTACGGGGAGGTGTCTATGGCCGGAGACTTGAAGGTCATTTACGTGGCGGGAACGACGCAGGAGGCCCATCTCCTTAGGGACCATCTGGAGGAGAGCGGGATCCGCGCGACGGTCACGAACGCGGTCTTGGAAGGCGGGGCGGGCGTGGACCTCGTCGGGTGGCCGACGTCGGCCCGAGTCGCCGTGAGCGAGGAAGATGCCGCCGCGGCCCGCCATATCGCGCTCCAGTTCGACCGCGCTTTCAGCGCGCGTGCGAAAGCGGGCCCCCTCGACGAGGAGGACGATAAGCGAGCGGTGGGGCAACCGGCGCAAACGGGCGACGCGGCCGAGGCCGGCGCTCCGACTCGCTCCTGGCCCCGATGCCCACAGTGCAACGCCCTGCGGATCACGAAGTGCCCGGCGTGTGGCACGTCGGGCACCGACTTCCCTCAGGCCGATGCGTTCGACGCCGATCCGGCTGACGAGGCCTCTCCTCCGCTCGTGCTGTGTCCGGAATGCGACGAACCTTTTGCCCCGGAGTATGCCTCGGCGTGCGAATGGTGCGGCCACGAGTTCCATGAGGGATTCGCCCCTGCCGTCGTGGAACAGCGATTCGACCTCTCGCCGGGACTCCTCGCCGTGGTCGCCGTCGCGCTGGCCGTGGTCGTGGGCCTGCTCGTGTACTTCGCAGTCCTGGTAGGACACGCCGGGCCGAGATAGAAACCGCAGCCCGTAGGTTATGCTTCAGCATAACGGGCACAAGTGAACAAGTGTGGGTCGCGGAGATAAGCCACGCCACCCGGTAGGCGGTTCGCTCTCCGCGGCCACGCCCTTTGTTGGGGACGGGCTCCCATCGACATTCTATACGCTGGACCATCTGGCGGAAGACCTCCCGGACCACGGGCGTGCCCCCTTGGGAGTTGCAGACCCGCACGACCAACTCCACACGGTCCTCGCCGACGAGCACGTCGACCTCGGCCTGCGGCTCGCGGGCGAAGTAGGCCCGCCAGTCGTCGGCCACGGCCGCCGGACCTCCGCTCCGCCACGCCTCGACCCGGACGATCTCGTCCAGTTCGGCCATGGGCTCGGGGTCCTCGATCTGCACGATCACGAACCGCTCGCGGTTGGCCTGCTGGGGGGTGAAATGTCTACGGCTGCCGTTGCTCATGGAATGTACCTCCGCTTGGGTCGATGCTAACCCAAACGGCCGCACATTCCAGTTCCAAGGGAAGCAAGACACCCCGCAGTTCACGCGATCCGCCGCATGGCCGTCAGGCAGATGTCGTCGACTTGGGGGTGGTCACCAATGAACCGCTTGACCTCGCCGATGACCGATTGTCCCATGGCGGTGACGTCGGGCGAGGGCCGCTGGAGGTTCGCGATCAGGCGCTGGGTATCATACCGCTCGCTGTTGCGGTTCTCGGCGTCGATCACACCGTCGGTGTACATAACGAGCGACTCGCCGGGCGCCAACTTGATCGAGAACTGTTGGTAGCTGTTCTCAGGCTCGATTCCCAGGGGGAACCCGCCCCGCGACGGGCCCACCTCCTCCACCGCGCCCGACGCCCGGCGGAGTAGGGGCGCCATGTGCCCCGCGTTCACGATGCAGACGTCGTCACTTGCCACGTCGATCACGGCGAGCACCATCGTAACGAACTTGCCCTCCCACCGGCTGTCGCAGAAGACCTCGTTCAGACGCTGCACGGCGTCGACCGGCTGGGGGAAACTGGCCAGGCAATACCGCACCTCGGCCGACAGCCGGGCGACGAGCAACGCCGCCGCGACGCCCTTCCCGCACACGTCGGCCAGGGCGGAGGCCAGGCGATTCCCGGACAAAGGGAGGTAGTCGAAGTAATCGCCCCCCAACTGGTGCGCGGGCTCGTAGAAATGAAAGAACTCGTACTTCGCCACCTGCGGCGGCGACGCAGGCAGAAGGCCCCGCTGCACGCGGTGCGCCAACTCCAACTCCCGCTGCAGAAGCTCCTGCCGCACTGCCACCTCGTGGAGTTGGGCGTTCTCCACGGCTACCGCCGCCTGACAGGCCACGCTCGCCAGCACGTCCAGGTCGTCCCGGCTGAAACGGCGGCGCGCGTCGGTCGTGTCGACCTGGATGACGCCCAGCACGTCGCCGCCGCTGCTCACCAGCGGAGCGCACATCACGGAATGGATCTGGAAATCGACGATGCTCTCGCTCATCCCGAACTGGGAGTCGGCCGACGCGTCGGCCGAGAGGATCGCCTCCTTCTTCGCCATGGCGCTGTTGACAATCGTCCGGCTCATCCGGATCCGCCCACCCGCCTCCTCGCGGCGATGCCGGACGGCCTTGGTCACCAGCTTCTCGCTCCCGGGCTCCAACAGCGCAATGAACCCCCGGTCGGCCTGAATGAAGATCTTGAAGAGGTTCTCCAAGAGCTGGCGCAACACTTCGTCGAGCCGCACGGCCCCCCCGAGATTCCGCCCGATCTCCAAGAGCGCCTTCAGCTTCACCTCGGGATTGGCCGCCAGGCGGAGGCTCGTGCTCCCGGTCGAGACCTCCAGCTTCGACATAATCGTCGAACCGGTCGCCCCCTTCTCGTCGTCGACCACCTGCACGTCGTCGAGCGTCTGCTGGGCCGATTTCGAGGCGTCTTCGGGATTCCCCTCGTGGAACGCGAAGACCACGTCACAGATCTTCAACTCGTCCCTCTCGTGGAGCTTGTGTTGCCCCTCCACGCGGGACCCGTTCACGTAGGTGCCGTTCCGACTCTTGAGGTCCTCCACGTAGTGATCGTTGCCCAGGCAGGTGATCCGGGCATGCTGGCGGCTAATGGCGCCGACATCCAGAACGATGTCGCATTCCGGGAGGCGTCCGAGCACGTCCACCTCGCTCAACCGATACACGCGCCCCGGTTCCGGTCCCCTCAGCGTCCGCAAGAAAGCCATGACACTTCATCCGCAACGACAGGCCCAAGGACTTGCGAAAGCCCCT
>CAYSGY010000489.1:0-4120 GCA_964430315.1 uncultured Planctomycetaceae bacterium | reverse complement strand
AAGATCAATTCCGAAACCCCAGACAGCCTACGGCTGTCTTCTCAGAAAGTGCAGATCTCCAGGCTTCATGTCCTTTTTGTGACGGAAGGAAGGGTTCCCGCATGGACTCCTTCTTGTCCCTCTGGCCGGCACGGGGCGCACTGGCGGCGTTGCTCGCGCTGGCCGTCGGTCTGGTGCGGGCCGACACGTTCGTCTACGACGACCCGACGGGCAAGCGCGTCGAGGTGCAGGCCCGGGTCGTGGGGTCGTCGGAGGGCTTGGGAGCGCTCGAATTGCCCGACGGGGAGTACCGTCTCGTACCCGCGGCAGCCGTCCGGAAGCGCGTTCGTGAAGACGGCCCGGAGCCGATGAAGCCCGAGCAGCTCGCCGCCTCGCTGGAGCGGCAGTTCGGGGCCGAGCGTTTCCGCAGCGTGTCCGAGCCCCCGTTCGTGCTTGGGCTGGTGCTCCAGGGGCCGCTGCCGCGGGGTGCCGAGGCCCCGGCGTCGAACTTGCTGCAGCAAGTGGCCGCGTTCATGAAGAACGTCGATTCCGCGTTCAGCCGGTTCGTGAAGGAGGCCCGCATCCCCGCCAAGCCGGCCCGGTTTCCGCTTGTCGTGCTGATCTTCGAGAGCCGGGACGACTTCGAGAACTCACTCGCGCCGCTCCTGGGAGGCAGCGGCCTGTCGCCCAAGCAGATCCGGGGGTTCTACTCCAAGTTGACGAATCACCTGGTGCTTTGCCTCGACGAGTGCCGCACGTTCGACGTGGCCCTGCACGAAGCCATCCACCAGCAGGTCTACAACCGGAATCTGCTCCAGCGCCTCGCGCCCATCCCCAAGTGGTTCGACGAGGGGATTGCCACCGGGTTCGAGGCGAACCAGGGAAAGATCAACGTGGGGCCGGGCAAGGTCAGCCTGCGTTACGCCGAGCAGGCCCTCGCCGGAAGTCCCCTCCCGTGGCGTGAGATGCTGGTCCGCGACGAGGCGTTCGCCACCCCCGACGTGGTCAGCGAGGCCTACGGGAACGGTTGGGGCTTGCACTGGCTGCTCGTCACCAAGTACCGTTCGCAGTACGGCGAGTACCTCCGTCGCCTGGCCGAGAAGAAGGCGCTCGCCAAAGACACCCCGGAGGAACGCCTTGCCGACTTCCGCGGGGCCGTGGGAAAGGACCCGGACGATTTGCAGAAGCTGTTCGTCCCGGTGCTCCAGGCCGCCATGCGACGGCAGAAGGTTGCCTCGCCCGCCAAAGAGCCGCCCGGCTACGCCAAGCGAAACGAGAATCTCGGCGAGGCGAGACTCTACGTGGTCCAGGTCCATAGCCAACAGGGCGCGGTCGACCTCGCCAGAATCGACACCCACGGCACTCTGACCAACCTCTCGCCCTTGCGGAACCTGACGTTCCACGTGGTCATGGAACACTCGGGCGGCGAGAACATCGAATGGCTGGTCCCGGACCTGGGAATTCGGAAGAGTGCGACGCTCAGTCCGCAAAGCGTCCCGCTGCAGCCCCGGTCCAACGCCGGCGCCGAGGGCCGGGCCTCCGGCACGTTCCGCATCCTCATCGAGTCGGCCCTGCCCGACAGCCTCCAGGCCCGGCAATGGGAATCCGGTAAGAAACCTTCCGCCGCCACGCCGCGGTAGCCGCGACTACCTCTTGCCGGAAGCGATCTCGAAGGGGATGGCCGGGAGCATGCCCATGACCCACTTGCTGGTAACGAGCTTCTTATCCGTCTTGCTGAGGAACGAACGTTCCTGCGACAGGACGAACAACAGGTTGCCTTTCTGGCCCGCCTTCACTTTGTCCGGCTCGCACTTGATGGGCACGACGACCCCGCGTTCGACGGCGACGGGTTCCTGGAGCGAGATGCCCTTGGGGGGCTCGCTCAATTCAAAACGCAGATTGCGCGCATCGGTTCCTTGATCGACCAGGAAGCGGGCCTGACCGGTTCCGTTGATCGGGATGCGCAGTCCTTTGTCGACGGACGTGCACGGCAGCTTGGGTGCGGCGCCGCCTGTGACGAACACCGCCCAGTCCTTCGTCGGCACGATGTGCTGATAGATGAAGGCCTGCATCATCTCGTCGGCGGGAAAGGCGGGACGGAGAATGCGTCGGCCTTGAATCAGGGTGTGGCCGTAGAGTTGCAGGAGGAAAGGCTCCTTGGCGGGCTCCGGGGGAACCGAGAGCGTGAGGCGGACCATGTCCTGCCCGCCCGGCACCCAGGCGCCGCTGAGCGCAAAACCCTTGGGCGCATTCTCCAGTTCGAGAGCGATGTCGTCGTTGAAGCCGTCCTTGCGGAGAGCGTAGACCGTGATCGGCACGGAGCTACCCGGTTTCGCGGTGACGCTGGAAGGGGTGACGCGGAGGTCGAAATCCGGTCGCGGGGGCCGGACGTAGAGGCGGTAGGCGTAGTCGGGCCCGCCCCGCCCCTGCGCCTCGCTGATCGAGACGAAGTGGGCCCCCTTCGTCGTCGTCAGGAGCCGGGAGTCGGCATGGTGCGTGATGAGCGGCCACGCCTTGTCTTCATAATCGTCGTTGTAGGCGAGCACCTTGCCTTCACTGTCGGTGAGGCGGACGACCGAATCCAACGGCGAGTAGAGTCGCCGGGCATAGACTTCCGCGACGACCGTGCCCAAGCCGGTGAACTTGAAGAAATCGACGTCCCCGACACGGTCGATCCGCCCATTGATGACGACCGGCACCGTGATCTCCTGGGCCTGGTCCGGAGTGTTATTGGGCTCCTTTTCGTCGATCTCCCGGAGCGAATCCACGAGGAACCCCACCCGGTTCGAGACGGTGTTGTCTTTCTCGATGACGACGGGCAGAAGGCTCCGGCCGCGGGCGAATTCGGGGTTCATCCGGATCGACTGGACGGGCAGGTTCCAGCCCTTGACCTGGACGTCGCACGGCTCACCCGCCCTGCCACCCAAGGGGAACAGCCCCGTCACGAACGGGATCTCGCCGAGGGTAATCCGGTAGGTGAAATCCTCGCGGCCCCGGAAGATCGAGTCGTGGACCTCGATCACGTACTTTCCGTCCTTGGGGACCTCGTAGTAGAGGCAGGGGTCGTGGAGGAAGCCGAGCGAGTCGGCAAAGGCCACCTCTTTGCCCTTGTCGTCGTAGAGGTGCAAGATCGCCTGGAACCAGCCCGGCACGCCGTCGGCCAGGTAGGGGATCAGTCCCCGCGCATCGCAGCGTGCGACGAGCTTGGTCCCCTTCTTGGCCTCAAACTCGAAGCGGTCCACGTCGCCGGGGAAGATCTGGCCGTTGATGACCATGGGGAGCTTCACCCGGACCGTCGGCTCGGGCACGACGTCGTTGGGTTCGCGCTCGGAAGTCTCCGGGTACTGCCCCACATAGAAATAGAGGGGATTCGACATCCCTGCTTCCGTCAAGAACCGCAACTCCCGCTCGCCGACCGCGGCGTCGGGCGCGATCTGAACTCGAACGGTGAGTTCCTCGCCGATCTGAGGGTTCGGCTGCCGCTTGTGATCGGCCTCCCGTTGTCGGTACTTCTCCTGCTCCTTGAGATGCTCCTCGGTGATCCCAAGTAACTTGTGGGCCTCCTTGACGGTGATCTTGCGTCCCTGTTCCTTCTCAACGTCTTCGATCTTCGCCATGGTCTGGATGCTGATGCGGACGGCCTCACCCTGGGTCATGGGCCGGTACCAACTGACGACCTCGGCCTTGATGCCCCCGCCGGAGATGAAGATATCGGCAATATCCTTGATCCGTTTCCCCTGAATGACAATCTCGTAGTCCAGCCCGCGGCGAGCGTCGGGGGGACCCATATTCTCGCCGCCCACCACAACGTCAAACGTGGTGCCGCGGCAGCCGCCGCCGGGGTAGACGTATCCGATGTGCGCGGCCTTCGAGGGAGCTTGGGCGAACGATTGGGACCCGGCCGCCAGGAGCATGGCCAGTGCCAGGGGCCAGGACCAACGCAAGGCGATCATGGGAGACTCCGCGAGGGAAAAGGACTAACCGGGGACTCTGGTGGCAGCTCGGGCACTTCCACGGTCGAAACGCACACGCCAGAACAAGGGTGCTCGCCGCCGTCCCCTTGTGCCCCGAAGGGGCGGAATACAACAGCCCAGGGCAACGCCCTCGTTGTTGCACACAAGTTTAGGGTTACTCATGGGCG
>CAYSGY010000488.1:0-4159 GCA_964430315.1 uncultured Planctomycetaceae bacterium | reverse complement strand
GGCCCGTGCTCAAATCGCGGCGCGGCCTGGTGGTCGCCTGCGGCATGAACCCGCTCTACGGCGAACTCGATCCCTACTGGATGGCTGCCAGCGCGATCGACGAGGCCGTGCGCAACTGCGTGGCCGTGGGCGCCGATCCGGCCCGGATCGCCGTCCTCGACAATTTCTGCTGGGGCAACACCGACCGTCCGGAAACGCTCGGCTCGCTGGTCCGCGCGGCCCTGGCCTGCCACGACATCGCCGTGGCCCTGGGCACGCCTTTCATCAGCGGCAAGGACAGTTTGAATAACGAATTCCGGCCCATGGGCCGCGAGCCGATTTCGATCCCGCCGTCACTCCTCATCAGCGCCCTCGGCCAGATCGACGACGCGGGCCGTTGCGTGACCATGGACTTGAAGGAGCCGGGCAATTTGCTGTACCTCGTCGGCCTGACGAAAAACGAGTTGGGCGGCTCCCATTTCGCGTTGGTGCAGGGGCTCGCCGGCGGCCAGGTCCCAAAGGTCGACGCCGCCCTGGCGAAAGGGTTGTTCGCCGCGATCCATCGGGCGATCGACGCGGGCCTGGTCCGGGCGTGTCACGACCTGAGCGAGGGTGGACTCGCCGTGGCGCTCGCCGAGATGGCCTTCGCCGGGGGCTTGGGGGCATGGATCGAACTAGACGACATGCCATTCGCGTTGACCGGGGATTTCCTGGACTTGCCGGCGGACGTGTACCTTTTCAGCGAATCGAACACACGTTTCCTTTGCGAAGTCCCCATGCAAAACGCCGCCGCCTTCGAGACCGCGCTGGCCTCCCTCCCGTACGCGCGTCTCGGCGAAGTGACCGATCGCGCCACGCTGGAGATCCTCGCCGACAACGCCACGGTCCTTTCCGCCGGAATCTCAACGCTCAAGGAGGCGTGGCAGAAACCGTTGCGATGGTGAACGTGTTTCGAGGAAACGCGGCGGGCGAGCCCGCCCGCTACGCGGTGATGCCCTCTGACCACTGACCACTGACCACTGACCACTAATTCCCAAGCCCATGACCGTCCAACCGCGAGTCCTCGTCCTTCGGGCCCCCGGCACCAACTGCGATATGGAGACCGCCTACGCCTTCGAGCGGGCCGGGGGCAAGGCGGAGCGCTGGCACATCAACCGGCTCCTGGACGATCCCAAGCTGCTGACCGGCTATCAGATCCTCTGCCTTCCCGGCGGGTTCAGCTACGGCGACGACGTGGCCGCCGGACGCATCCTCGCCAACCAGATCCAGCATCACCTGGCCGAGCATCTTGAAGGGTTCAAAGCGGCCGGCAAGCTTATCCTGGGGATCTGCAACGGGTTCCAGGTGCTGATCAAGTCGGGCCTGTTGCTGGCCGCCGATCCCGCGCTCGGGCCGCCGGCCACGCTCACCTGGAACGACTCGGGCAAGTTCGAGGACCGCTGGGTGCGTCTGGCGGTGCGGGGCTCGAAGTGCGTCTTCCTGAAGGGGATCGACGCGATGCTCCTGCCCGTCGCCCACGCCGAAGGGAAGTTCGTCACCCGCGACGCCGCCGTGCTCGACGCCCTGGCGGCCAACGGCCAACTCGTGTTGAAGTACCGCCGCCTCTCGGGCGAGGACGGTGGGCCGGTGCCGTATCCCGACAATCCGAACGGCTCCGCGGCGGACGTGGCCGGCGTGTGCGACGCCACGGGCCGCGTCTTCGGTCTCATGCCCCATCCGGAACGGCACATCGACCCGAGCCAGCACCCCCGCTTCGCCCGCGGCGAAGCCCGCGACCCCGGCGACGGCTTCCGCGTCTTCCGCAACGCGGTGGAGTACTTTTCCTGAGGGCTCAACATGGACAAAGCGGTGATTCTCGCCCGCGGGCTCGGTACACGGATGAGGCGGGCCGACACGGAAGCCTCGCTGAGCGAGGCCGAACGGGCCGTTGCCGAGACCGGCGTCAAGGCGCTGATTCCGATCGACCGGCCGTTCCTGGATTATGTCCTGTCGTCGCTGGCCGACGCCGGCTACCGCCGGATCTGCTTGGTGGTGGCACCCGATCACGAGGCAATCCGCAGTTACTACCGCCGGGTCGGGGCCACGCGTGTGAGCATCGAGTTCGCCGTCCAGGTCGAGCCCAAGGGGACCGCCAACGCCGTGGCGGCCGCTGAGGCGTTTGCCGACGACGATCCGTTCCTCGTCATCAATTCCGACAACTACTATCCGTTGGAAGCCTTGCGACGACTGCGCGGGCAGGAGGGCTGCGCCACGGCCCTGTTCGAGCGTGAGAGCATGATCGAGGGGAGCAACATCGCGCCGGAGCGGGTCAGGAGTTTCGCCGTGGCGGAGGTCGATCCGGAGGGTCTGCTGCGCCGGATCCTCGAGAAGCCCGATGCAGCTACCCTGGCCGCCATGCCGCAGCCCCACTGGCTGAGCATGAACTGCTGGCGTTTCACGCCGGTGATCTTCGAGGCCTGCCGTAACATCTTGCCCTCCCCGCGGAACGAGTACGAACTGCCCGACGCCGTGCAGTACGTCGTCGACGAACTCCGTCAGCCGTTTCACGCCGTGGCGGTCCGCGCTCCGGTCCTCGATTTGACAAGCCGGAAGGACATCGCGTCGATCAAACCGTTTCTCTCGCGGATCGAGGTGAGACTGTGATCCCGCGGCTCGACTATGCAGGTCCCTGGACCGACCGGCCTCGCCTCGCGGCGCGACTGTTTGAAGCGGGGCTCGAAAAGACGGCGGCATGGCATCGGGCGGAATTGTTCGGCCAGGTGGTCGATGCCCTGGAGGCGGCCGACGCTGCGGCCCGCAGTGTCCGCCCGGCCGCGTTCTTCGTTCCCGGCCGGATCGAAGTGCTGGGGAAACACACCGACTACGCCGGCGGACGGAGCATCGTCGTGGCCACGGACCGCGGATTCTCCCTCGTCTGCGTCCCTCGGACCGATCGGCGAGTCGTCGTGGTTGACGCGAGAAAGTACGATTCCATCGAGTTCGAACTCCACCCCGATCTGGTTCCGACGGCGGGCCACTGGTCGAACTACCCGATGACCGTGGCACGCCGCATCGCCCGCAATTTCCCCCGAGCGATGCGAGGAGCGACCATCGCCCTGGCCAGCGATCTTCCCCCCGCCGCCGGCATGAGCAGTTCCAGTGCGCTGATGGTCGCGGTCTTCTTCGCCCTGGCGCACGCGAACGCCCTGTTCGAGGAGCCGGCGTTTTGCGACAACGTCCGCAGCCTGACCGATCTGGCCGGCTACCTCGGCACGATCGAGAACGGCCAGACCTTCGGCACGCTGGCCGGCGACCGCGGCGTCGGGACTTTTGGCGGGAGCGAGGATCACACGGCGATGCTCTGCTCGCGGCCCGGCCTCGTGACCCAGTTCGCCTACTGTCCCGTCCGATTGGAACGGACGATCCGCCTTCCGGGCGACTACGCGTTCGGCGTGGCGGTCAGCGGCGTGGCGGCCGAGAAGACCGGCGAGGCCATGGAGAAGTACAATGCCGCCTCCCGGCTCGCCTCCGACCTGGTGGAGAGGTGGCGGCGCGAGACGGGGCGCAGCGATCCTCATCTCGCCGCGGTTCTCGCCAGCAGCCCCGACGCCGCGGCCCGTCTCCGCAAGGTCATTGCCCCGGCCGGAATCACTGGACCGGAATCCTCCTCCCTGTTGGCCCGCTTACAGCACTTCATGGCGGAGAGTGAAGAGATCCTCCCTGCGGCAGGCGATTGCCTGGCACAAGGCGATGTGCTCGGGTTCGGGCACTGGGTGAGCCGGTCGCAGCAGGCGGCGGAAGAACTGCTCGGCAACCAGATCCCCGAGACGTCGCTTCTTGCCTCCTCCGCGCGGGATTGCGGCGCCGTGGCGGCCTCCGCTTTCGGGGCTGGCTTCGGCGGAAGTGTCTGGGCCCTCGTCGAGAAGCCGCGGATCGACGACTTTCTGGCTGCCTGGCGCGAATCGTACCGCGCGAGGTTTCCGGACCGCATCCCAGCGGCGTCGTTCTTCCGGACGGCCGCCGGCCCTGCCGCCCAGCAAATCGAGTAACACTTCAGCCCCGTGAAGTCGCAGGACGCCGAGATCGGAGAAGGAAACAGCGTGGAGAAATGGGAAAAAGAGGAGAGAGTTCCCAGTCAGAATCGTGGACTCTTCCGGTTCTGGGTGCGAGAACCGCTTTGGAGTGCGGCGACTTGTCGCCG
>CAYSGY010000487.1:0-4180 GCA_964430315.1 uncultured Planctomycetaceae bacterium | reverse complement strand
TCGGGCAGATGGTGGAATCGATGCCCGTGGGGAGCATCGCCGCGGTCTTCGAGGAGGTGAATCGCGGGCACTCGGATTTCGGCATCGTCCCGGTCGAGAACTCCACGGACGGCCGCGTCGCCGACACCATGGACATGTTCACCCGGCTCCCGGTGCGTGTGTGCGGCGAAGTGGAACTGGAAATCCGTCATGCCCTTCTGGGCAAGTGCTCCCGCGCGGAGATCAAGGAGGTCTATAGCCGGCCGCAGGCCCTGTCGCAGTGCCGCAACTGGCTCGCCAAGCACCTTCCCCAGGCCCGGACGATCGAAGTCACCAGCACCTCCACCGCCGCGCAACTGGCCAACGAGAAGCCGGGGGCCGCGGCCATCGCCAGCTTGCAGGCGGGGATCCACTACGGGCTCAACGTGCTCGCCGAGCAGATCGAAGACAATCCCTCGAACACCACGCGGTTCGCCGTGATCGGCGACCGGGTGAATCCCCGCACCGGGCACGACAAGACGGCCATGATGTTCCAGGTGGAACACCGTCCGGGCAGCCTGGCCGATGCGCTGAACCTCTTCAAGCGGAACCGGCTCAACCTCACGTGGATCGAGTCGTTTCCCGTGCCGGGGACCAAGGGCGCCTACCTGTTCTTCGTGGAAATGGAGGGGCACGAGACCGACGCCCGGGTGCGACGGACCCTCGCGGCCCTTCAGCGCAAGGCCCTCCGCCTGGAGGTCCTCGGCTCGTTTCCCGCCTGGGAGCAGATTGCCGAGAGCGTCCCGCCGTCCGGCAAGTGAACGTCGGGCGACGCACTTGCCTCGGCTCTACGGCCATTCCCGGAAATCCCGGATGAACAACATGTTTCGGCCGTGTCCTGCCGGCACGGCTACTTCGCCGCTTCGCGCCAGTCGACCAGGTGCAGTTCCACCGAGCGGCGGCCGCGAAACGTGTTCACGACCGGCCGGAACGCGACGTCCAACGGTCCGCTTGCCGCGCCGAGCGTGTCGGCCCACTCTTCCCGGCCAAACGCCACGGCGCGGAGGGTGATGTCGTGCTGGCGAAGCCGCACGGCCAGGTGCCGTCCGCTGGAACCCATCCGCTGCGGGGAAGCCGCCAGGTCGACGCCGCTAGCGCAGAGCACCGGCCGGCTGTTGCCGTGGCCGAACGGGGCGAGTTGCTCGATCTGGTCGACGACTTCCATGGTAAACGCACTCAACGGGGCTTCGGCGTCGACCAGAAGGTCGGCCGGCGACCCGTTCGGCCCGAGGTGCTCGGCGGCGTGCTCGCAGAAGCGGGCGCGAAAGGCCTCGAACTTGGCCTCTTCGATCGAGAGCCCGGCGGCCGCGGCATGGCCGCCGTGAGTGAGCAGGCACTCATGGCACGCCTCCAAGGCCGCATGGAGGTGGAAGCCGGGGACGCTCCGGGCCGATCCCACTCCCGGCCGGACCCCGAGGGGATCCCAGGCGATCAGCACGACCGGCCGATGGTACCTCTCGGCCAGGCGCCCGGCCACGATCCCCAGCACGCCGGGATGCCATCCGTGCTGGGCCAGCACCAACGCGGGCTCGCTCTCCAGGCCGTCGAGTTCCTTGACCTGCTTGTTGGCCGCCAGGTAGATGCTCCGTTCGAGGGTCTGGCGGTCCGCATTGAGCTGATCGAGATACTGGGCCAACTCGGCCGCACGGTCGGCACGGTCGGTCACCAGGAGTTCGACGGCCAAAGGGGCCTGACCGAGACGGCCCGCGGCGTTCAACCGCGGCGCCACCTGGAACGCGATGTCTTCCGCATCCAGCCGCGCCTTCTGGCCGAGGCCCGCGACCTCCAGAAGCGCCTTCATCCCGACCCAGTCCGGTTGTCGCAGGCTGGCCAGGCCGTGACGCACCAGCACGCGGTTCTCGTCGACCAGGGGCACCACGTCGGCCACCGTGCCCAAGGCGGCCATTCCCACGGCCTTCAGCAGGAAGTCGCGCATGGCCGGAGCGACCTTCGTGGCCCCGCTGGCCTGCTGGCAGATCGCCCAGGCCAACTTGAATGCCACCCCGGAACCGCTCAAGCCCCCGAAGGGATACGCCGTGCCGGGCAGGCGCGGATGGACGATTGCGGCGGCGTCGGGGAGCGTGAGGGGCGGCTCGTGATGGTCGGTGACGATGAGTTCCAGCCCGTGACGCCGAGCCACCGCCGCCTCGTCGACGCCGGCGATGCCGCAGTCGACCGTCACGAGAAGCTCGGCTTTTTCGGCGACGAGCCGGCCGATGGCCTCGGCGTTCAGGCCATAGCCTTCCTCCAGCCGGCTCGGAAGGAAGTACCCGACGTTGCCGCCGAGCAACTTGATGCACTGGCGGAGAATGGCCGTCGCGGCGGCGCCGTCGACGTCGTAGTCGCCGTAGACCACGATCCGCCTCCGCTCCCGGATCGCGGCGTCAAGGATCCTGGCGGCCTCCGAACAGCCGGGCAGCGCGGCCGGATCGCGGAGATCGGAAAGCCGGGAGTCGAGGAACTGGCGTGCCTGGACGGGATCCGAGATCCCGCGACAGAGGAGCAGTTGGGCCACAACGGCGGGAACTCCGGCGGCACGCTGGAGGCCCGCAATCCGTTCGGGATCGTGCGGATGGATCCGCCATCGCCTGATCATCGCCGGCCGACGACTACTTCTTCTTCTCGACGTGGACCGTGTGCTTCCGGAGCTTCGGGCAGTACTTCTTGAGCTTCAGCTTCTCGCCTCCCGGCTTGCGGCGCAAGGAATAGTTGTACTCCCCGCTCTCCTCACAAACCAGGAAGATCGTTTCCGCTTTCTTCTTCTTGCCTTTTTGAGCCATCGTATTCCTCTCCAGCGCAACTCCGCCCGGCACTCCGAGCTACCAGTCTCCCATTCTAGCGAATCCCCCTTGGTTGGGAACTCCTCTCGACGGTTTCCCGGGGACTCTCCCCTCGCACGGTGGAAGCGTCACACCAGCCCGAAGCGCAAGCGAGGGTAACGCGTTGCCTCTCCCTCGCTTGCGATTCGGGCTGGTGTTTGCGGAGGGACCCGATTTTATCTGGACTTTCTGAAGTCCCTATATTGACAGACTAAGTGAAATAGGTACATTGAGCCGTTTGTCTGGTTCGTGGCGTTTGGTGTGATTGGCTGATTTGGTGTGATTGGGATGCTGTGGTTATCCGCGTTTAACGCGGGCGCGACGATCGCGACGTCGACGTGCTATCGCCACATCGTGCGGTGGGTTGCGGTGAGGTTCGGCAACATTGGCCTCTGGCTGGGGTGGCAATCGGCCTATGTGCAACGACACAACACGTTTAATGACAAGAGGTTACGTCGTCACGTTGCGGTCAGCGAGGGTTTTGGCACCTGAAGTGCGATTTGGGAACCGCGTGCTGGAGCGGGGCCATCTTCTCTCGCCCCTCGCTGTCCCTTGACCCTTGAGGATCCTGCCTTGCGCAAGAACAACACACGGATCGCCCAACGGAAGGCACTTGGGAGGAAGCTTCTTCGGAAGGCCAACGGAAAGGCCAAGGTCAACGGCGGATCGCCCGTTGAACCAGATCGCCATCTTTCGGACAACGGCCACGAGGACCTCGCCGATCTGGATGCCCCCGTGTTTCTCGAAGAGGCGGAGGAGTTCTACGAGGACGACGACGCGACGGACGATAGTGATGCCGGGGGGGCGAACGGGGAAGACCACATCGACGACCCCGTGCGTATCTATCTCATGCAGATGGGCGAGATCCCCCTTCTCTCGCGCAAGGAGGAAATCGGGGCGGCCCGCTCCATCGAGCGATCTCGCACGCTCTTCCGCTACAGCATGTTGGCGACCGACTACGTGTTGCAGGGGGCGTTCGCTCTGCTGGAGAAGGTTCGCGACGGGCGTCTGCGGTTGGACCGCACCGTGGAAGTGTCGGTGACCAACGTCTGCGGCAAACGCCACATCCTGGGGCTCTTGGAGCCGAACCTCCGCACCTTGCGACAACTGCTGCGGCGCAATCGGGAGGATTTTGCGGTGCTGATCAGCAGGAGCCGGCCGATGCGCGAGCGGCGCCAGGCGTGGCGGCGTCTGGTTGTCCGCCGCCAGAAGGCCGTGCGTTTGATCGAGGAATTGGGGCTTCGGACTCAACGACTCCAGCCCTTATGGGAGAATCTCCAGCAGGCGTCCCAGCGGATGTCGGCCCTTTCCGCGGAGTTGGCCCAACTTCGAGGCTGCCGTCT
>CAYSGY010000486.1:0-4186 GCA_964430315.1 uncultured Planctomycetaceae bacterium | reverse complement strand
GAAGCCGCCGAACTCCGCGCGCGGGCCGCCGCCCTCGCCGCCCGCGAAAAGGCCGACGGTTGCGATCCCGAGGCCCGCGACAGGCTCTGCCGCGAAGCCCGTTGGCTCGCCCGACGTGTGGCCTTCGCCAATCCGCGGATGCAGTTCGCAAACCTCCTGTTCGTGAAGCGGTTCACGCAGCAGACCTATCCCGACGTGTGCCTGAACCACATGCCTTGGGTCTCTCGGCCGGGCGGCGATGTCTGCGTGCTCTCCATGGCGGGGCCGGAGGCGGAGGGCAAGGTGACGACGCTTCTGGACGGAAGGCTTGGGCCGGGACACGTCCACGGGATCGACCTGTCGTGGGACGCCGGCCGCATCGTGTTCGGCTATGCCAAGGCCAAGTCGAACGAGCCGCCGACCGGCTGGCTCGACCGTCGCACCAGTTTCGAGCTTCGCCGCTCCGAAGAGCCGACCCACCTGTTCGAGATGGACGCCGACGGGCGCAACCTGCGTCAGCTCACTCGCGGCGAGTGGAGCGACTTGGACCCAACCTACGCCCCCAACGGCGACATCGTCTTCGTCTCGGAGCGGTGCGGCTATTCGCTCCAGTGCAACGAGTACGACAAGGACGAGACCTCGACAAACCTCTACGTGATGCGGCCCGACGGGAGCAACATCCGCCGCATGAGCGTGAGCAAGGACGGCGACTACCTGCCCCACACGCTCGACGACGGCACGATCGGCTACACCCGCTGGGAATACCAGGAGCGGGGCTGGGCCCATATCCAGTCGCTCTGGACGATCCGGCCCGACGGCACCGGGGCCGACGCGCTCTTTAAGCAGCACCTGAACAATCCCTGGGCCGTGGAGGAGTGCCGGTCGTTGCCGGGCTCCAATCGTTTCGTGGGCGTGGCCGCAGGGCATCACACGCTTCCGGCCGGGCCGGTCATTCTCATCAATCCCCGCGACGGCATGAACAGCCCTCGCGCGATCCACATCGTCACGCCGGGCGTTCTGCCGCCGGAAGGCGGGATGTCGGGCCTGGCCGTGCCCGAGGGAGGCGTGATGGGCACCACCGGCTACTACATGCACCCCTGGCCCCTCTCGGAGACGACCTTCCTCGTTTCCTACGGCGCGCTGAGCCACGGCTATGCGTGCGGGCAGGAGGTCGACCCGAGCGGATATGCGATCTACCTGATCGACGTCTACGGCACGAAGGAACTCGTCTACCGCGACCCGGCCATCTCGTCGTTCCACCCGATCCCGCTGCGGCCTCGGCCTCGGCCGCCGATCCTGCCGGACACGACCGACCCCAGCGTGCCTTATGCAGAGTGCTCGGTGCAAAACGCGGCCAAAGGGGCACCGGGGATCAAGCCGTCGCAAGTAAAATACCTCCGTATCGCCCACGGGATCGCCTGGCCGTACTGCAATACCTACGGCGGCCAGCGCTACGAGCCGGACGTGAAGTCGGTGATGATCAACTGGAACCCGGTCCAGGTGCTCGGCACCGTGCCGGTCGAGGCCGACGGCAGCGCGCGGTTCCGCGTGCCTTCGGATGTGCCGGTCTACTTCCAGCTCCTCGACGAGAACCACATGGAGCTGCGGCGCATGCGGTCGTTTATCAGTTTCCAACCGGGCGAGGTCCGGGGCTGCGTGGGCTGCCACGAGACCCGCGAGGAGGCCGGCGCCGCGCCCACGGTCTCGCTGGCCATGGCCCGGGAGGCGTCGATCCCGGTGCCGCCGCCGTGGGGCGACCGGCCGATCAGCTTCTTGCGCGACGTGCAGCCGGTCCTGGACAAGCACTGCGTCGAGTGCCACAGCGGATGGAAGCCGAAGGCCGGGCTCGATTTCTCCGGTGGGCTGACGGCGCGGCACAACCGGGCCTACGACACGATCTATGCCAACCGGCTCGTGGCGTGGTCCAACGTCGGCGAGGACGCCCGCGTCACCATGCCCATGGAGTTCGGCTCGCACAAGAGCAAGCTGGCCGAGGTCTTCCTCAAGCGGTTGCGGGCCAAGCCGCCGAAGATCACCGAGGAGGAATGGCTCCGCGTCGTGACCTGGATCGACGCCAACGCTCCCTACCACGACGGCTTCCTCAACAAACGCCAGGCGGAAATGCCCTACGATCTCCCGAACGACCGCGAGTTGGGTCAGAAGATCGCCGCCGTCCACGCCAAACGCTGCGGGGGCTGCCACGACGTTGCGGCGGTGTCGCGGTTGGACTGGATCGACCTGGCCCGGCCGGAGCAGAGCCGATTCCTCGCCGCCCCGTTGTCGAAGACGGCCTCCGGGCAGGGGAAGTGCGCCAAGCCGGTCTACGAGGACCCATCCGACCCCGACTATCGGCAGTTGCGGCAGGTCGTGGAAGCGGCGGTCAAGAAGGCGTGGCAATTCCCCCGCCGCGACGTGAAATCGCTCGCAACGGATAACCGCGTGGGGGCACGGTAGAGAACGTACATAATCCGGGCCATTTTGCGACAGGAGGAGGAATCCCATGGGATCCGACGAAGGCAATGAGGCACGTGCTCAGCAATGGGGCGACCGCAAGTCCGCCCTCATGGAGGCGAGCCTCGGCAAAGAGCACGACATGGTGATGCACGCCTTGATCCCCTTCTACATCGGCGGGTCCCTGGACCTCTACTACTACCCGAATGGCGTGCCGGGAACGGCGGTCGCCACTAAGGAACTCTCCGAGTTGCCGAACGAGGGTCCGGCGAACGACGTGTACCGGTCCTATGAGTTGGTCATGTTTACGAGGCATCCCCTTGATCTCGACGCGGCCAGGGATGAGAACACCGACTTCGGCCGGGCGCACACGAACATCAGCGCGATCCTGAACCTGATCGCCCGTTACAGCGCGGAGGCCACCCTCAACCCGTACGAGACGTGCGAGTTCCCAGCCGACATGGAGGCCGTCGGCGGCAAGTGCCTGATCTTCGACGGCTATGCCTGCCACTCCGACGACCTTGCCGAGCGTTTTGGGCTGTTGGCGCTGATCGAGGTCTTTCGGTCCGAGATGGATTTCGCTCGCAAGCACGGCGGCGCCCAGCTTATTGAGCGACTCAAGGCCACGGGACATTACCCGTACTCCGATTTGGATCGCAATCCCGTTGTGTAGCATCGCCGGCCGGGCTCCGCGCTCGGCGGGGTCTGGAGACCCACGCACAGCGAAGTGTCCGCTCGACCGGCCGTCGCACCGCGGCCTTACCCGTTCGCCGGCGCCGGAATCCCCGGGCGCGATCCGCTTCCTCGGGTCCTTGTCCCCGGGCGGGAAACCCGCTAGGTTAGACGAAACGTGCGGTCGCACCACGCGCCGGCGGGGAGTTTCCGAACCCTCGAGGAGCCCCAAACAGTGGCGAAGTCGCGAGCGAAACGGTATGCCATCGGGGTGGACTACGGGACCAACAGCGTCCGTGCCCTGGTCGTCGATGTGGCCGACGGCGCCGAGGTCGGCACGTCGGTCTACAACTACCCGAGTGGTCAGCACGGAATCCTCCTGGACCCCAAGGACCCCAACTTGGCTCGCCAGAACCCCGCAGATTATATTGAGGGGTTCTACCGGTCCGTTCGGGGGGCGATGAAGGTGGCCCAGAAGGCCGCAGGCGTCACCGCGGAGCAGGTCGTCGGCCTCGGGATCGACACCACGGGCTCCACGCCGATCCCGGTCGATCGCGACGGCATGCCGCTGGCCCTGAATCGGAAGTTCGCCAAGAAGCTGGCGGCCCACGCCTGGCTGTGGAAGGACCACACCGGGCACGCCGAGGCGGCCGAGATCACGCAGAAGGCGAAGCAGCTCGGGGTCCCCTACCTGGCGAAATGCGGCGGCACGTACAGCTCCGAGTGGTACTGGTCCAAGATCCTCCACTGCAAGCGTTCGAGTCCGGCCGTGTTTGCCGCGGCGTATGCCTGGGTGGAACTGGCGGACTTCGTGCCGGGGTTCATCACCGGGCACCTCGATCCCCAGACCATTCCGCGCGGCGTCTGCGCGGCGGGCCACAAGGCGATGTACAACGCCGAGTGGGGCGGACTGCCGTCCGAAGAATTCCTCGCGGCGCTCGATCCCGACCTCGTTGACGTCCGCCGCCGCTACGCGCCGGAAGCGGTGCCCGCCGATCAGGCCGCCGGCGGCCTGACCCCGGAGGTGGCTGCCCGGGTGGGCCTGCTGCCCGGCATCCCGGTCGCGGTCGGGGCGTTCGACGCC
>CAYSGY010000485.1:0-4227 GCA_964430315.1 uncultured Planctomycetaceae bacterium | reverse complement strand
CGGGCGACCCGTGCGGCAGGAGGTGCTGCATGTCGATCCCCCCGTGGAACGTGAGCCGGTCGCCGAAGTCGGCCTTCAACGGTTCCGGGCCCATGTCGGGCTTGACTGGCTGGATCGGGTCGAGGATGTCGATACCCAACCCGATCAGGTCCGGAATGAACGGGCGGATCGCCCCGCAGCTATGATAAACCACCTTCCCGCCCAGCGAATGAATACAGTCGATCATCTCCTTCAGGTAGGGGGCCACGAAGGCGCGGAACATGGCCAGCGAGATCAAGGGACCCGTCTGGCTGCCCAGGTCGCTAATCAGGAGATACAGGTCGATGCGCCCCCCCGTCGCCTTAGCGGCCCGGGCGTAGTCGTCCTTGTAGAAATCGGTGAACTTGCGGCAGAGCCAATGGGCCCACTCGGGCCGCTCGGCCATGTCGAGGAACATCCCTTCCCAGCCGCGGACCAGGGCGGGCCGCTGCCAGACGTCGGCAAACCCGTAGAACAAGGCGTGGCGGTCGAGACGGCGGCATTGTTCGGCCAAACCGGAGTAATCGAACAGGTCGGGCGTCGGCCAGTCGAAGCGCTCGAGGTCGGCGAGGCTCCCCGCGTCGGCCAGGGCGCCGCGCAGATCCTCGCGCATCGGTCCCCAAGGGGTGGGCCGGTAGACGTAGCGCTCGCCCCAGTAGTTCTGGAAGATGCCGTCGCCGAGGGCCCGCTCCGGCGGACCGGGCACGTCGAGGTGCCGCACGTCGACGTCCAACCGGTCGAGCAACCGGTCCTTGTCGCGGTGGCCCACGTGGTCGAACAGCCGGTTCCAGGTGCAATCCTCCGCCCAGAAATCGCAGGGCGTCCGATCGGGCCGGCGATGGCTCAGGGCCGTGAGGACTCGCTCGCGGGGCGTCATGCTATTCGTATTGCAGCGCAATGAGCACGTTCAAACGCGTGGCGCGGCGGGCGGGCAGCCAGGCGGCAATCAGGATGATCGCCAGGGCCACCACGTAGGTGCCAGACAGCAGGGCGGGGCTGAGAACGAACTCGATCGGCCGCCCCGTCACGGCCGGCGTGCAGAGGTTCGTGGTGTATGCGGCCACGACGCCGGCAAGAACGCCGAGCGTCACCCCGTACACCCCGAGAATCGCGGCCTGCGAGAGAATGGTCTTGCGGACCTGGCGGCGCGTCATGGCGACCACCCGGAGCATGGCGATCTCGCGGGTCTGTTCGAGCACGTTCATGGTCAGGGTGTTCGCCACGGCGAACCCGGCCACCACGAGCCCGAGGGTCATAATCCCCCATAGGCCTCCGACGACGCCGTTCATGAGATTGTCGAGCCGCTGCCGCAGATCGGCAAACGACTGAAGGAGCAATCCGTTCTTATCGCAGATCGCCTTCATGCCGGCATCGACCGACGCGAGGGCGGCCCCCTCTTGGGCCCGGACGATGTAGACGTCGGCCCCCTCGGCCCCCAGGAGCTTCTTGCCGTAGCCGTAGTCCATGTGGACCACCAGCCCGCCGATGATGTAGTCGTTGGTAATGCCGGCCACGCGAACCGGCTTGACTCCTTGAAGCGTCCGGAGCATGACCTCATCGCCGACTTTGACGCCCTTGCGGTGGGCCAGCACGGTGCCGAGCACCACCTCGCCCTCCAACAACCGTTGCCGCACGTCGGCGGGATCGCCCTCCTTAAGGTCCAGGAGGAGTCCCTTCTCCTGGAGATTGTACTCTCGCAGGATGGCGTAGACCTCCTGCCCGGAGACGGTCACGTCCTTGACGATGCGCATGGCCTCGACCGAGGTCACCCCGGGGATCTCCGAGAAATCGGCCTTCAGCGACTCCGGCATCACGGCCGAATCGGCGGTGGCGAGGTTCTGCTGAAGGGCGCGAACGAAGAAGTCGCCGACAAAGGTCCGCGTTTGCCAGTTCCGTACGTCTTCCACATTGTTGAGGATGGCAGTCCCCAACCCCAGGCCCGCGCTCAGGCAGACATAGAGGACCCCGATCGTCAGCGTGGATCGCGTGCGGCGCCGGACGATCTGCCGCTGTGCCAATTGCCCCGACGCGCCCAACAGCGGACGGAGCATCCAGACCACAAAACGCGTCACCGGGGTCAACACGGAGGGGATCAGCAGGACGACCGAGACGGTGTACAGCACCCCGCAGGGAATCGCCATTTGGACCGGCAGGTATCCAAAGACGCAGGCCGCCAAGGCGCCGCCGGTGATCACGCAGGCCGCAATGCCCGCCAACGTGATCTTCCCCGAAGCCGACTCGGTCGCCTCCGAGACCAACGGACGCATTCCTTCCAGCGGAGTCACCTTGCCGGCCAGGCGGGCCGGCACGAACATGGCGATCATCGCCATGCCTGGCCCCAGAAGGCCGGCCAGGATGAACGGCTGCGCGGTGATCTCCAGGGCGTTCACCGAAGCGTTGTACGCCTTCGCCATCGCGACGCTCAGACCGTAGGCTCCCCCCAACCCCAGAAGAATGCCGACGACGGTTCCGAGAAGCCCCATCAGAAGCCCCTCGCGGAGGAGCATCCCCATGATCTGGCCCCGCGTCGTCCCCAAGGCCCGGAGGATCGCCAACTGCCGACGCCGCTCGCCCACATTCATCAGGAACGTAGTGAGAATCACGATGGTCGCGAGCACCAACGTGAGCGTATACGCGAAATTCAAGCCCTGATCGAGATTCTGGAGGGTCTCTTTGCCCAGCATGGCCCGGGCCAGCGGTGGGCGGACCGTGAGGCCCGTGGGCAGCATGCGGGCGATCTCGGCCTGCACGGTCGCCGGATCCGCGGCGTCGTCGAGTACGAGGCTGGCGGCATTCACGCACTGGGGCTTGCCGAAAATCTTCTGGGCAGTGCGGAGCGTCACAAAGGCGGAGCCGCCCTGGTTGAACTGGGCCGCCCCTTCCGGCGCCAGGAATCCGATCACTTGAAGCCGGCAGTAACCCTTGGACGCGAGGACCCCAATCTCATCGCCGAGCTGGATCCCCAGGCCGCGGGCGAACCCGGCCTCCATCAAGGCACCCTCGTCGCCTTGGAAGAACTCGCCTTCCTCAAGGCGGTAGTCGCGGACCGCCTCGTCGCGTACGGGGTCGATCCCCATGATCGAGAAGAGGAGCCTGCCCGACTTGCGGAACAGCTTGCACGGCTCCCGCAGCATGGGCACGGCCGTCTTCACGCCGGGGACCTTCTCCAGCTTCGCGACGACCGATTCGGCATACGGCGCGCCGCCTTCGGCGATCACCTCCAAAGAGGCCCGGCCGGCCAGCTTGGCGTACATCTCCTCGTAGGCGTGCCGCGTCGTCGTCGACGAGACGTTCACTGCCACCACGGCCGACACGGCAATCACAATGCTCAAGAGCGTGAGCATCGCGCGCCCCGGACGGCTCCTAAGTTCTCGCAGCGTGAACTTCCACAGAATCATGGTGCCGGGCGGGGGTCAGGGATTCGAGGTCGGAGGTCGGAGGTCAGGAATTCGATGTAGTCCGCGTAGCGGGCGGGCTTGCCCGCCGTTTGAATGGCGTTGGTGCGCTACCCGCCGAGCGTGCAATCCGCCACGTCTCATCTCGGTCGTCGGTCATCTTCACCCCATGCACCCACCCCTTTTCAGGGGACCCTTTTGAACAAACACGTGCGCACCCTGGCTCGCGTCTGCACTTGCCTCACGTCATTCTCAATCAGCCCATCACGCAGGCGCACCAACCGGTCGGCCTGGGCGGCCACGCCCGCATCGTGCGTCACCATCACGATCGTCTGCTTCTCCTCGTCGACCAGCTTCCGCAACAAGGTGGTGACTTGCTGTCCGTTCGCACTGTCGAGGTTGCCCGTGGGCTCGTCGGCCAGCAGAATGGCAGGTCGAATGGCCAGGGCCCGGGCAATGGCGACGCGCTGCTGTTCTCCCCCGGAAAGCGCGCTGGGGATATGGTTCCTGCGGTGGGCAATCCCCACCATCTCCAGCGAGTCGATGGCCCGGCGCCGGGACTCCGTAGCCGGCACGCCGCCCAGATCCAGCGGCAGCGACACGTTCTCTTCCGCAGTGAACGCCGGCAACAGGTTGAACGACTGAAAGATGAACCCGATCCGGGTCCGTCGCATCAGGGTGCGTTGATCGTCGTCGAGGGTGGCCATGTCGGTCCCTTCGAGCAAGATATGGCCACTTGTGGGGACTTCAACCCCACCCAGAATATGCAGAAGGGTGCTCTTGCCGGAACCCGAAGGCCCCATGATGGCGAGAA
>CAYSGY010000484.1:0-4231 GCA_964430315.1 uncultured Planctomycetaceae bacterium | reverse complement strand
AAAAGCCCCTGGGCGGCTGGCACCGCCCAAGGGCTCCGCAAACCTTCCGGCTTGCTGTCGGGTGGATTCGTCATCGAGCTAGGGAGGTTTTTATATGGCCAGACGACCGAAACCGTGGTGGAGGAAGGACCGCAAGTGCTGGTTCGTGATGCTCAACGGGGAGCAGATCAACCTGGGCCCCGACCGGGATGAGGCCGAACGGCAGTTCCACGAACTGATGGCTCGCCCCCGCAAGCGGGTGGTGGCGACGAATTCCGTCGCGGCGATCTTCGATGCCTTCGTGGACTGGGTCGAGAAGCACCAGGCCCCGGACACCTACCGGTGGTACAAGGACCGGCTCCAGCGGTTCCTCGATTCGCTTCCCAAGGGGCTGCGGGTCTCGCAACTCAAACCGCTGCACGTGCAACAGTTCATCGATGGACTCTCGCTTTCGAGCGGCAGCAAACGCAACTACGTCCGGGCTGTGAAGCGGTCGCTCACCTGGGCCGAGGAGCAGGGGTACATCGACCGCAGCCCCATCGCACACTTGAAGAAGCCCCGCGCCGGCCGGCGGGAGGTGGTGGTGACGCAGGCCGAGTACGACGCGATCCTGGCCGCGTCCAAAGACGAGGAGTTCCGGGACCTCGTGACCTTCGCCTGGCACACGGGCGCCCGGGCGGCCGAGTGCCTCGCCCTGGAGGCCCGGCACGTGGACACGAGGAACGCCCGGATCGTGTTCCCGGTCGAGGAGGAGAAGATGGAGCGGATTCCCCGCGTCATCTACCTGGGTCACGCGGCCCTGGAGATCGTGCAGCGGCTCGCGGCCCGGTATCCAGAGGGGCGGCTGTTCCGGAACACGGATGGCCTCCCCTGGACGCCGGACGCCACGAACTGCCGCTTCCGCACGCTCACCAAGAAGGTCGGGCGGAAGCTCTGCCTCACGGATTTCCGGCACACGTGGATGAACCGGCTGCTCGTGGCCGGCGTCGATGGGATCACGGTCGCGATTCTCGCGGGGCATAGCGATGTCTCCACGCTCTCGAAGGTCTATCAGCATCTCTCGATGAACCCTGAGTACCTGCGTACCCAGGTGCTAAAGGCGGTGGGATGAGCGGCTCAGCGTGCGTCCTTGTCGAGGTCCTCCGTCTCGGCGAGGATGCGGCGCGCCTGCTCGATGAAGACGGGGAGCTGCTCATCGACGAGGATCAGCACCGGGGCAGTGTCGTCGCCTGCGTCGTAGACCGCCGTGCAGAACTCGATTGCTCCGGCGGCGGTCGCGGAGGCGACGAGGGTGAGGTCACAGACGCCGGGGATCTCGGCGTGTGCCAGCGCGATGCAGTCGGGGTAGCTCGGCACGCGGTCGGCGGAGTGGCGGCGGCGCTTGCAGCGGGGAATGGCCGTGCGGTGTACCTGCTCGCAAAGGTCGGTAAGCCGCTTGAGGAGGGAAAACGGCATCACGCGGCAGCGGTAGACGCCTTTGCCGCAGTTTAGGGTGATTGCGGCCTCGCCGTCGCGGCGTTCGACGCGGAACTGGTAGCGTTCGGCCTGCATGTGCGAGCATCCTTCCATAGGTTGGTGGCGGCGGACAACCGATTAGGCCCGCAGGTGCTTGAGCTTGGGCCGCAGCCCCGTCCGTGGGGCAGCGGCCGGCTCGGTGCGGCAGGTGTCGAGGTACGCCTGGAGGTCCGCCTCGTCGATGCGGATGCCGCCGTGGGAAGGGCCGATGCGGAAACCGGCGATCTTCCCGGCGGCGACGAGCGCGTAGACGGTGCTGCGGGCGCAGCGGAGGACCTCGGCCACCTCGTCTACCGTGAGGAGCTTCACGTCTCGGCTCCCTGCTTGTCCTTGAGGAGCACCAGTTGCTTCAAGGCGTTCCACGAGAGGAACACGTTCACGAAACTGCCGTCCTTGAACGACACCCACACTCCGTCGCATTCCTTGCCGGAGAGGGAGCACTTGCCGGTGCCCGTTTTGAGGATCTCAACCATCAGTCTTCTCCTTTGAGCATGTGTGTGACGAACTCACGCAATCTATCGACGACGATCCGGGCGTCGTCCGCCGAGAAACCCTCCCTGCGGGCGCGCAGCGGATCCAGGACTCCAATCTTCACGATCAGTTGTTCGCGGAGCGGCTTCTCGGGGTCGATGGCCTCGGGCTCATCGACGACGCCGATCGTGTTGCCGCTCACGACCTGGAAGAGCCGCTTCGGTGGGGCCATGAGCAGCTCATGGTAGGACTCCCCAGCATCGAGGCGCAAGCGGTTTGCCGGCGGCTTCCCGCCGCGGCTGCCGTGCCACGGCGGAGTAAGCTGCTCGCGACTGCGGCTCGGCGCGTGGCAGCGCGGGCAAGGGTAATCCTGCTCAGGGCAGAACCACTTCGCCCCGCAGGCGCAGACGTGGTACCAGGGGGTCGTCATGGCCGGCTCAAAACGGCGCATCGCCGCGGTTCTGGATGACCGCCTCCCCCATCTTCTGGAGGAGGCTCACGAGGCAGCCGATCTCGGGCGGGTTCACCGTCACGGTCTGCGCGTCGAGCCGGTTCTCCTTGCGGTTATAGAACGACTTGCGGAGCGTAACGGACTTGTACGTCCGCGAGGTTCCGTCGTCGTTCTCGACGGCGTTCTCCCATAGGGAAACCGAGAACGCGCCGACCGAGAAGCTCAGGATCGGCTTGTTGGGTTCAGTGCCTTCACTCATGACAATTCTCCTTGAGGTACTTGGCCTCCGTGCGCGGGTGGTGGCGATGCTCCTCCTCGCAACGCGATCTTGTAGGCGTCGTGGAGCTTGTGCTGGAGTTCGCGGATGCTCCACGGCGGTTCACAACGGTCGTTGTACTCAAGCATCAGCGGCCAGGCTTCGGCGACGCTCAGGCCGAACTTCTGGATGAGGCAGCCGGCGACGTACATTGTCTTCGCGTGGCCGCCGCTACCACTCACGGCCGGCTCGATACGGGCGATGTAGGATCGTGCCCGGGCGATGCGGCGGAGCAGGTCCTCCTCGGCCGGTACGAGCGGCTCCCTGGGGCCTCCTGGCTTTGCTCTCGGCTCACCATCGGCGATCTCGTCGATCCAGGCGGGATCGAATGCGGGCACCTGATCGATACGCCAGGAGCCGATCCGCTCATACGGCTGCGCGGTCTCCGGGTGGATGGATGGCGCAGCGAGGCAATATGATCCCTCGGCTTTGAGATCGACGAGCACCCCGCCGATGCGGATGCGCGTCGGGATGGTGACGCCGTTCTCGATGCGGTAGTAGAGGTGTCCCTTGCCGGGGGAACTCCGCGTCATCATCGGGGTCGGCGGGAGCCTCGCCGCAAGCTCCCGCGACTTCTCCGGGCTATCGCAATCGACGGCGATCACGCCGGAGATGCGACCGCACACGATGGCGATGCCGTTGCGCGTGTGCTCAAACCAGCGGCGAAGTTCATCCTCGGTCGGGTGACGCTCCTGCAAGTCCTTCCACGGCAGGGCCGGCGCCTTCGTCCCCGGCGTGACGGGGAGGATGCTCAAGCGGCGCTCGCGGTAGAACCGGGCGTGGTCGAGGGTGGTCGCCACGGGAGCCATCTTACTCCTCCTCCCATTCCATCGAGTCGCTGCCCGGCCTGGAAGACCTTGCGCCGGCAGGCGGCCGTTCGGCCATCCTGAGCACCCACAGCATCCCCCGGCCAACGAAGCAGCCGCACGCGAGGCCGGAACAGCCGCCGGTTTGGCCGTAATAGAACGCCCCGAGGAACGCGGTGAGGAAGATCATGGCGAACATCCGCATCTCGCGGGTTCCACTCCACTGGATCGAGTGGTTGCCCGCCCGGACGGCCCTCAGTTCCCCAAGGAAGTCATGGAGGAAGGCCGCCCCTGCAAGGAGCGAGAAGCCGTTCACCACGATCATGCCAGACCAGTAGTCGGCTGGGTCAAGGTTCATTGTGTTTCTCCTCATTCGTGCCGCGTATTGCGCCGGCAAGCCAGCGGAAGGCGGGCACCACACGCTCGTCGATGGACCAGTCGATCCACCGGCAGAGGCAGATCAGAAACCAGATCCAGATCGCCTCAAAGAGCCCCAGGCCAAGGCCGTATTGGAGCCCCTGGTCAAATGAGCCCCAGAGGAAGCCGACGATGGCGGCACCCATGATCAGGAATGTCCGGGCATGTTGTTCAGGCATCGGGGTCATTGCTCCTTGTCGCGGAGGAACAGGGAGGACTGCACCACGTCTCGGATCGCGGTGGCGAGTGCGCTCCTGGTAGGTTGTGGCCGTACCC
>CAYSGY010000483.1:3150-4242 GCA_964430315.1 uncultured Planctomycetaceae bacterium | reverse complement strand
TCCTCCACGTCTCGACCGACGAGGTCTACGGATCGCTCGGACCGGAGGGCCGTTTTACGGAGACCACGCCGTGTGCGCCGAATTCGCCTTATTCCGCCTCGAAGGCGGCCAGCGATCACTTCGTGCGGGCGTACCACCACACCTACGGCCTGCCGACACTCATTACGAATTGCTCGAACAACTACGGCCCGTACCAGTTCCCGGAGAAGCTCATCCCGCTGATGATCCTCAACGCCCTGGAGGGCAAGCCGCTGCCGGTCTACGGCGACGGCCGGCAGGTCCGCGATTGGCTCTTCGTGGAGGACCACTGCCGCGCAGTCCGGGCGGTGTTGGCACGCGGCATCCCCGGCGAGGTCTACAACATCGGCGGCGACTGCGAGCGGACGAACCTTGAAGTCGTCGAGACCCTTTGTGAGATCGTCGATCGTCTGCGACCCGGCCTCCCCCATGCCCCGTGCCGGTCGCTGATTACCTTCGTCACCGACCGGCCGGGCCACGATCGCCGCTACGCCATCGACGCCTCGAAGATCCGCCAGCAACTCGGCTGGCGGCCGCAGGAGGACTTCCGTTCCGGCCTGGAGCGGACCGTCCGGTGGTACCTGGAGAATCGGCCCTGGATCCAGCGGATCACCTCCGGCAAGTACCGGGGCGAGCGACTGGGACTGGGGGGAGTTGGGGGTTGGGGGTTGGGAGTTGGGAGAGACGACGCGGAAGGAACCGAACCATGAACAGCGGACCGCCCCCAACCCCCAACCCCCAACTCCCAACTCCCAACCCCCAACTCCCAACTCCCAACCTCTTCCACAAGGGCATCCTCCTTGCCGGCGGGGCGGGCACGCGGCTGCATCCGGCCACGCGGGCCGTGAGCAAGCAGTTGCTGCCCATCTACGACAAGCCGATGATCTACTACCCGCTCTCCACGCTCATGCTGGCGGGCATCCGCGATATTCTTCTCATCACCACGCCGGAAGACGTCGGCTCGTTTGAGCGGCTTCTCGGCGACGGGAGCCAGGTCGGGCTGAGCATCCGTTATGCGGTGCAGCCGAAGCCGGAAGGGTTGGCCCAGGCGTTCCTGATCGGCCGCGACTTCAT
>CAYSGY010000483.1:0-3140 GCA_964430315.1 uncultured Planctomycetaceae bacterium | reverse complement strand
GCGACGACCCCGTGGCCATGGTGCTGGGCGACAACATCTTCTACGGTCAGGGCTTCCAGACGATGCTCAAGCGGGCAGCGGCCCGGGCCGCCGGGGCCACGATCTTCGCCTATCCGGTCAAGGACCCCGAGCGGTACGGTGTCGTCGAGTTCGACGGCGAAGGCCGGCCCACTTCGATCGTCGAAAAACCCCGCGAGCCGCGATCGGATTTCGCGGTCACGGGCCTGTATTTCTACGACCATCGCGTGGTTGAGATCGCAGCCGGCCTGCGCCCGTCGGCCCGGGGCGAGTTGGAGATCACCGACGTGAACCGCGCCTACCTCGAACGGGGCGAGCTGACCGTGGAACGGTTCGGCCGCGGCTTCGCATGGCTCGACACCGGCACCCACGAATCGCTCCTCCAGGCGGCCAATTTCGTGCAGACGATCGAGCAGCGTCAAGGCCTCAAGATCGCCTGCATCGAGGAGATCGCCCTGCGCAAGGGGTTCATCGACGCGGGGCAGTTCGAGCGCCTGGCCCGGTCCTTGAAAAGCAGCTACGGCGACTATATGTTGGACTTGTTGCGGTCGCAGGACTGGTAGGGCAAAGCGAAGTGAGGACGCCCGTGAATGTTCTGGTAGTAGGCGGGGCGGGGTACATTGGCTCGCACGCGGTGAAGCGGCTGATCGAGGCGGGGCACCGCGTGGCGGTCGTCGATAATCTGTTCCGTGGTCATTACAGGGCCGTCCACCCGGCCGCCGCCTTTCTGGAGACCGGCTTGAGCAATACCGCGGGGCTCGTGCATGCCCTGCGCGACCACAAGATCGACTGCGTGATGCACTTCGCGGCCCTGGCCTACGTGGGCGAGTCGGTCACGGACCCGTTGGCGTACTACGACAACAACACCGCCGGGACCATCAGCCTCCTCAAGGCGATGCGGGAGGCCGGCGTCAAGCGGCTGGTCTTCAGCTCGACCTGCGCGACCTACGGCGAGCCGACCTCGGTCCCGATCGTGGAGACGATGCGGCAGGAGCCGATCAATCCCTACGGCTGGTCGAAGTGGTGCGTGGATCGGGTGCTGCGGGACTACGCGGCGGCCGACCGGGAGTTCTCGTTCGCGGCCCTCCGCTATTTCAACGTGGCCGGCACCGCGGCCGACGGCTCGCTCGGCGAGGACCACGAGCCGGAGACCCACCTGATCCCCTCGCTGCTCCTGGCCGCCCTCGGAAAGCGCGGGCCGGTGGTCGTCTTCGGGACAGACTACCCGACACCGGACGGGACCTGCATCCGCGACTACATCCACGTGGAAGACCTCTGCGACGCGCACATCGTGGCCATGCAAGCCCTCCGGCCCGGCGACACGCGGTTCTACAACCTCGGGATCGGGCACGGCTACTCGGTCCGCGAGGTGATCGACGCGGCGAAGGCGGCGGCGAAGATCGACGTCCCGGTCGAGTACGGCGCCCGGCGGCCCGGCGACCCGGCCGTCCTGTTCGCCGACGCCTCGAAGATCCGCCGCGAACTGGGTTGGGCCCCGCGCTACACCGAGATCGGCCCCATCCTCGCCACGGCCTGGAACTGGTTCCGCGCCCACCCCGACGGATACGGGGATTGAGCGGCGGTCCACGCGCAAGAAACAGGGGGTCATGCTGTGGCACAGCCGCCCTCGGCTGTGCCTGGGGAGCCTGCACAGCCGCCCTCGGCTGTGCCTGGGGAGTCTGCACAGCCGCCCTCGGCTGTGCCACGGGTGGGATCGTCCGAAAGGAAAGATGCATGTCGATCGCCGTCACCCCAGAACTGCTCGCCGCCCAGCTTGAACTGGCTGACCTGCTCCGTGCCGGGAGGGATCGTATGCTGGAACCTCAAGACTTGCCGTGGCGGTACGGCCAAGTCGTCCGGGCGAGCAAGACGATCGGTGAGAGGCGAGGCGCGCCGCGGAGCGGCGGGGCCGGTGTTCCCACGCGGAGCGTGGGAACAAGGAGCGGCATACCGCTACTCGGCGGACGCGACTTCCGGGTCGGCGTCCAGTTCGCCGCGCACGTGGCGGATGACGTCGTCGAGGATCTGTTCGAGCGAGAATCGCGGCTCGTAGCCGATCGCGCGGCGGAGCTTGGCGAGGTCGGGCAGGCGGCGTTCCATGTCCTCGAAGCCCGCTCCGTAAGCCTCCTGGTAGGGCACGTGCACGATCTCCGACGGGCTGCCGGTCCTATCGCGGACCATCGCAGCGAGTTCCCCGATGCGGACCTCCCGGTCGGTCCCCACGTTGAACACCTCGCCGTGGGCGGCCGGCAGGTCCAGGAGACGCACCAGCGCGGCGACCACGTCGCCCACGTGGCAGAAGCAGCGGGTCTGGGAGCCGTCGCCGTAGACCGTGATCGGCCGGCCCAGCAGGGCCTGACGCACGAACCGCGGCACGACCATCCCGTACTGCCCGCTCTGGCGCGGCCCCACCGTGTTGAACAGCCGCGTGATGACCACCGGCAGCCGGGAGTGGTGCCAATGGGCCAGGGCGAGGAACTCGTCGACCGCCTTGGCTGTGGCGTAGCTCCAGCGTCGGAACGTGGGGGGACCGATGACCAGGTCGTCGTTCTCCGAGAACGGCACCTTCGGCGACTTCCCGTAGACCTCCGAGGTCGAGGTGATCAAGACCGGCTTGCGGTACCGGGCACAGGCGGTGAAGACCGTGGCCGCCCCGTCGACGATCGTTTCGATCGTTTTGACAGGCTCCCGGATGATGAGCTGCACTCCCACGGCGGACGCGAGATGGAACACGCGGTCCACGCGCTTGACGCAGTCCCGCGTCAGGTCCGCGTCCCGCACGTCGGCGCAGATCAGCTCGAATCCCGGCCGGCCCTCGATTCGGGCCACGTTCTGCTGGCGGCCGGTGGAGAAATTGTCGAGCACGAGGACCTCGTGCTGCGACGCGAGCAAGGCCTCGGCAAGATGCGAGCCGATGAAGCCGGCGCCGCCCGTCACAAGAAAACGCATGGTACCTCCCGGGGACACGACCGATCGCTGGAACCTAATGCTATTGTCGCATACATGCGACGGCCATTCCAGCGATCCCGGCGGTTGCTTGCCCGGGAAGTCGCCACAAGTTTCTCTGGCCCAGGCGTTTACGCCTCGTCCTGCCCCACATTTTTCGCGGTTAGCGGGGCCAG
>CAYSGY010000482.1:3758-4259 GCA_964430315.1 uncultured Planctomycetaceae bacterium | reverse complement strand
AGCCCTTCCCGCCGAACTCGAACGCCTCGGATGGAAGAAGCTCGCGCGGGTCGTGGAGGGGACCCTTCTTGGCAGCGAACTGGGCCGGGTCCAGGAGGACGACGCCAAGGGGTTCCTCGACTTGCTCGCCAGGATCCAGGCTTATCTCGCGCAGGGCCAGCTCGGCCGCCAGGAGATCGGCCTGGCCATGGAAGCCGCGTTCGCGGCCGAACGCTTCGGAACGGAAACGGCGGTGGCGGCCTACGAAGGGTTCGCCAAAACCCTCGCCGCCGGCCCGAACCAAGAACTCGCCTCGCTGGCGGCCAAGATGCTCGGCTCGGCACGACGCCTGACGCTCGTCGGCAAGCCGATGGACGTTGCCGGCCAGACCCTCGCCGGAAAACCGCTCGACTGGGCGGCGTATCGGGGCAAGGTGGTCCTTGTGTCGTTCTGGGCGACCTGGTGCGGGCCGTGCCGGGGAGAGGTCGAGAACATCCGCAAGAACTACGAGGAGTACCACCC
>CAYSGY010000482.1:0-3748 GCA_964430315.1 uncultured Planctomycetaceae bacterium | reverse complement strand
GGATTCGACGTGGTCGCGGTCAGCATCGACAAGGATCGCCGGGAGCTCGAAGACTACATGAAGGACAACCCCGTGCCGTGGACCGTGCTGTTCGACGGAGCCCAGGAATCGGGCGGGGCGGACAAGACCATGGCGACGGCCTACGGGGTTCTCCGGATCCCGCAGTTGATCCTGGTCGGCAAGGATGGCAACGTGATCGCGCTGGACGCCCCCGGCTCAGGAAACTCCTTACCGCCCTCTTGGGGGCACCCGCTGCCCAGGACCAAGGCCCTTCGATCGGCCTCCCCCCGCAGGTGAAGTAGGTCGGCCCGACCTTCCACCCTTCGGCCGGCGGCTGACCTCCCTGCGCGTGGCCTCGATCGGCCGCGGGGTTCGACACTTTTCTTGCTCCGCCTGCAAGCGGTGCGTAGAATGAATTTGCCATGAAAACGCTGAGCAAGTTCATTTCTTTGGCCACCTTGCTGGCGATTGCAGCCAATCCGGTTCTGGCGGCGGCCATTCCCTGTTGCTGCACGAAACCGGCGGGGAGAGCGTGTTCCTGCTGCGGTGTGGCGAACGTGCCTCCGGCGGCAAGGGGAGTTCCTTCCTGTTGTGGCGAGAAGCCGTCGCCGCCTGCCGCAACGGGTCGAGGGCCGGGGTGCTGCTGTGTCAAGACGCCACCGGCCCTGGTTCCCGCACGCGACCATCGCGCGAACCTGCCGCTCGACGATCAGGTCGTTCTGGTTGCCGTCTGCACGCTTGACCGAAGTCCCGGAGATCCGAGAGACGCCCGGCCGCGTCGATCTTCCGGGCATCTCGGTCTTCACGGTCCTCCGCTTCTGGCCCTCTACTGCATCTGGTTGAATTGATCCGGCCGTTGGGCTTGCTTCCAATCGGTTTTGGTCTTCAATCGTTTTCAGTGAGGAGTCTCCATCCATGAAGCGTTTCTATGCGATTGCCGTGTTGGCAGTGTTGGCGGCGGGCTTGGCCTACGCCTTCGCGTTTGCCGGGCCCTCGTCGCCTGCGCCGCGGTCGAACTCGACCTGCGCATGCACCGATTGCCGGTGTCCCGACTGCGACGGCGGGGCTTGCACGTGCGAGGTGTGCAAGTGCGACGGCTGTGGCTGCGGGAAGTAGTGTGTGATCGCCGGAGGGGGCGTCGCTTGTGACGCCCCCTCCCTTCTGGCCCCCGCCATGGGCCCGTTTCGTGACTCCGACACCTCGAACGGAGTGCCCGCCTCTTGACACGACGGGCGGTCGTGCCGTAGGCTCCACGAGCCGGGGAAACCCGCAACGTCCAGGTCGGACAGCATTCTGCCTACGTCATTGGATTGCACCTCATCCGTTTTCCGAGGTCAACAAGCGATGGGCCTGCTCGATCGTTTCTTCGGAAGCGACCCGCTCCCGGGGATGCTTCAAGCGGAGCGAACGGGCACTCACGGAATCCCCTTCCCATCTCAGCCAAAGGACTTGCCATGTCGGACGAAATGATCACCCCCGAGAATCTCTCCAAGGATCTGTTGAAGTCCGTCTTGGAAGCGGCCTATATGGACGTTTCTTACGACAAGGACGGGGACATCCGGGTCAAGGACAAAGTGACCTGTTTCGTCTTCCCGAACGAGAAGTGGAAGGACCGCATCACGCTGTGCGCGATTTTCGGATTCAAGGCCCACGCCACTCCCACCCAGCGGCTGGAGTGCGCGAACCGGATTAACGGCGAGTACGCGATTCTCCGGGCGGTGGTCGGCAAGAACGACACGCTTCGGTTCACGTACGACGTTCTCTTGGAGGGGGGCGGGATCTCGCGAAAGGCGTTCGTCCTCGTCCTCAAGCGATTCTGCTCCATTCCCCACGACGCGGTCCGCGACTGCGGCGAGGACTTGATCGAGTAGAACGCGGCGCGGTCTGTATTTCCCCAAGCCGCTCGCCTCACGCGGCGGCGTCGAGCGGGCCGGCCGGGCATTGGAGGTCGAACAGACCGAAGATTTCCTGCCGCGTCAGGCCCGACTTGCGCGGTTGCCCGGCCCCCGACGAGAAGACGGCGTCGAACAGGTCCCGCTTCTCCTGGAGGATCCGCTCGATGCGCTCCTCGATCGTGTCGAGCATGAGGAATCGAGTCACCGTGACCGGTCCGGAACTGCCGATGCGGTGGGCGCGGTTGACCGCCTGGTCCTCGATGGCCGGGTTCCACCAGCGGTCGAAGAGGAACACGTAGCCGGCGAACTGGAGATTGAGCCCCACGCCGCCCGCGCCGTAGCTGATCAGGAGCACGTGGCGCCCGGCGTCCTCGCGGAATTGCTGAAGGACGGCCTCGCGCTGGCGCGGCGGGATCTTGCCGTGGTACTCCAGCGGCCCGAACCGCTTCAAATGGCCGCTCAGCCGCCGCAGCGTGTCGACCCACTGGCTGAACACGATCGCCTTGCGTCCGCAGGAGGCGACCTCTTCCAGGTCGGCTTCGAGCCGCTCCAGCTTCGCGCTGGCCCCGGTGGCGGGATCGAAGTTGCAGATCTGCTTCAAGCGCAAGACCAGCTCGAACACGTGCTGGATCGTCATCGAGTGGCCGAGTTCCGTCAGCCGCAGCACTCCCTCGTCCTCGGCCAGCTTGTAGGTTTCGAGTTGCTCCGGGGTGAGCTCAAGCTCGGCGTCGCGGAACAGCTTGGGCGGCAGCTCGGTCAGCACCTGCTCCTTGGTCCGGCGCAGGACATAGTCTCTCACCGCGCGGGCCATGCCGCGCGGGGCCATCTCCGAAGAGAGATAGCCCGGCACGAGGAAATCGAAGATCCCCACCAGGTCCTCGTGACTGTTCTCGATCGGCGTCCCGGTGAGCGCCCAGGCGCGGCGTCGCCGGATGGCCTGGGCCGCCTGGCTCGTGGCGCCGGCGCGGTTCTTGATCCGCTGCGACTCGTCGAGGATCACCAGGTCGAAGTCGAGCGCTCCCTGGCCCGAGCCGTCGCCCTCAGACTCACACTCACACTCAAAAACTTCCCGGTCGCGGTGCAGCAGTTCGTAGTTGGCGAGCTTCACCGGCACGCCCGAAAGCTCCCATTGCCAGCGCCGCCGCGCCTGGTCGCCTTCGATCACCAGCAACGGCACCTCGGGCGCCCACACCTGGAACTCCCGCTGCCAGTTGCTCACCAGCGGTTTGGGACACACGAGGAGCACCTTGCGGACCTCCCCGCCGTGCAGCAACAAGCGCACGGCGGTGATCGCCTGCATGGTCTTGCCCAGACCCATCTCGTCGGCCAGGATCACCGTCTGCCGCGGATACAGGAAGGCAATACCGTCCCATTGATAAGGAAACGGCCGGAACGGGAAGCTCAGCGACCGGCTCTCCAGCAGCGACTCCAGCGAAGGCTGCAATACGTAGCGCAACCGGTCTTCCAACTTGATCACGTCGCCGGGCGGCTTCACCCGGGTACACGTCCTCGGCCCTTCGGAGCCCTGCGGTTTTGCGCTGCCCGCGTCCTGCTCCTTCACGCCATCCGCCGCTCCCACCGCCGGTTCGGCGAAGTAGAAGCTCTTCACCCGCGTCGAAGGTCGTCCGATCGGCACGGAGATGACCCGGGGCGCAGGGGCCTGAAGGTCTTGCCGTTCGACCTTGACCTCGGTTTGCCTCGCAATCGCCCGGTTCCAGCCGGTGGGAAACACCGCGACCCGCAGCGCGAGATCGTGCTCCCCGGAGACGATTGTATCGGACGGACGCCAGCTTCGGACTTCTGGAAAGGACGGCATGATCCTGGGAGCGCGCCACGCTGCTCGACCGCTGCCG
>CAYSGY010000481.1:0-4262 GCA_964430315.1 uncultured Planctomycetaceae bacterium | reverse complement strand
CTGTTTCTCCAGGGCGTCCATGATCCCGACGGAGACACCACGTAGATCTCGCCCTCGCCGTGGACCGCGGCTTGGGGCTCCATCCACTGCCAGTTGTCGCGCACGGCCCGGAACGAGCGTCCGTCGGGTTGGTCGGGTTGGGACAGGTACTTCTGGGCCGCCGGGATGTCGGCCAAGGCGACGCGGAAGAAGGCGTCGTCGGCCGTTGCCGTCGCCGAGCAGAGGAGTGCCGCGACGAACGCGCCGAACGCCGCACCTGATCGCGAGAGCATCTTCATGGACGGTTCTCCAATAGGGGGGGTGGCGAGGCTTGCTCCCGGCTCTTCGGGGAGCAGCCCGAGCATTCTATCAGGCGAAGGCACGGGGGCGTTATCACGCGGCGGTCGCTGACATGCCCGCAAAGCGAGAGGAGTTAAGTCATTCGGGGTAAATATGTATCACCCGGATGAGCGTAGACCGCGCCACGCGAGCGGCACCTTCTCGATGCCTCACATCTTTGGCGAGGCGGGCCTGGGGCTCGTGCCGGGGCCGAAGATCAGGCCCATGAGGTCGTCGGTGGCGAGGACGGACGGACTGGCGACCACTTCGCCCGCCGCCAGGCCGGCGGCCAGCCCTTGCTGGCGGTTGAACGCCCGAATCCGGTCGAGGATTTCCGGACGGTGTGCGAACTGGGTCTCGTAGCAGGCCACGGCGGCCAGCTTGGTCTCAAGGGTCCGGCTTATGTCGACCACGACGGCGCCGGCTTGCGTGGGGCCGAGCGACCGCAACGCGAGGAAGTAGTACATCAGGGCCGGCACCGTGTGCGGCGGCCGGCCCGAAAAGTGCTCGTCCCACTTGCTCAGTCTGGCGTAGAAGACTGCGGCCTCGGTGAGGAGCTTGGCCTGGTAGTGGTCGGGCGAGGCCAACGGCGTGTCGCTGCCCAGGCCGAGAACCAAACGCGGCCGGTACTTGCGAAACTCCGCGGCAAGCAGCACCCGCGCCTCAAAGGTGTCGAACAGACGCCGGTTCGGCAATTCGAGGGTCACGCGGACCGCGGCGCCGAGCGTTTGGGCCGCCCGCTGGGCCTCGGCCAGGCGAACCGCCGGACCCGGTGAGCCGGGCGTCGGCTCGCCGTCGGTCAGGTCCACGATGCCGACCCGATAGCCTTGCTGCGCCAGGCGGGCCAGGCAGCCGCCGCAGCCGATTTCCACATCATCGGGATGGGCCCCGACGGCAATCACATCAAGCGTCTGGTCGGTCATTGGGCGAAGATCAGGGTTTCACCACCGCGACCAGGAAGGTCGGGTTGAGCGACTGGAAGCGGATTCGATCCAACTGGTAGTTGCCCCGCGCGATGCTGAACATCCAGACCTTGACGTCGGACGAGTAACCGTGCAAGAGACGGTGGGTCTCGGCCAGGTTGTCGATGCTCCCCATCGTGGCCACGAGCCGGCCGCCGGAGCGCAGGCGCTGGTACGCCTGATCGACCAGCCGGCTGATGCCCCGACCGCTCCCGCCCACGAAGACCGCGTCGGGATCGGGCAGGCCGTCCCACGCCTCGGGGGCCCGGCCCAGCACCGGAACCAGGTTGGCCACGCCGAATCGCTTGGCGTTCTCGAGGATGAGCTGATGGTCGTCCGGGTCCATCTCGATGGCATACACGGTCCCCTGGGCCGCGATCTGGGCCGCTTCTACGGACACGGAACCGCTTCCCGCACCGATGTCCCACACCACGCTCGACGGGCCGAGGTCGAGTTCCGCGATCGCGATGGCCCGAAGCTCGGCGGGAGTGAGGAGCCCGCGTTTGGGCTTCGACTGGAGGAACATCTCGTCCGGGTTGCCGAACAGGCGCCGGCCGATCGCCTCGGCCGGCCGGTCGGGCACGTGGGGCTTGCGGACCAGGATCATGACGTTCAGGGGGGCGAACTCCTGGGCGGCGATCTCCGCCAACTCCCCCTGCGTGACCCGTTCGTCCGGCGCCCCGAGGTTCTCGCAAACGTAGGCCGTGAAGTAGTCGAGGCCCTGGTCGAGCAATGTCCGGGCCACGGCGGCGGGCGGCGAGTCCTCGCTGGTGAAGAGTCCGACCTTCTCGGCGCTTCGGACCTGCTCCAGCACGCGCTCGACGCCGTGGTTGGCCAGGTTGGTCAGGAAGGCCTCTTCCCAACTCTCCTTGACGCGGGCAAAGGCCGTCTGCATGGCGCTGACGTGCGGCACGACCTCGAAGCGGTCCTTGCCCAGCTTGTCGCAGAGGTACCTGGCGACGCCGTAGAAGAGCGGATCGCCCATGGCGAGCACGACGATCCGCTTGCCCGGCGCGCCCTGAATCCGTTCGATCGCCTCGTTGAGGCCCGTGCCCAAGGCCACGCGGACTTGGGACGTGCCGCCGGGGACCAGCGACAAGGCGTAGGACTCCCCAAGAAGGACTTCGGCCTCTTCGATGAGCTTCCGGGCCGCGGTGGTCAACCCGGCCGGTCCGTCGTCGCCGATCCCGACAATATGGACTTTGTGCGTTTGGTTCAAAGCAGGTCCTTTGCTTCATGCAGCCCCCTCTTCATTGAGAGAGGGCCAGGGTAAGGGCCCGCTGCCTGCCCCGGCATGCCTGGAGGGCATGCGTTGGGCAGGGGGCCCGGAAACGACTCCTATTGCTCTGCCGCCGCCTCGGCCGCCACGGCTTTCACTTCGTCGGGGGTCAGGCTGCGGATGCGGATGTCGCGCACCGCGCCGGTGGTGCACCAGGAGGAGATGCCCAGCGGCCGGCACAGGTCGCACTCAAAGCGGATCGAGATCTTCCGCTCCTTCTTGATTTTCTTTCCGTCTTCGGTCTCCCAGTGCACGTACCGGAGGTCGACGTCTTTCTCCTTGTCGATCCAGCACTCGATCTTCTGTTCGGTCACGCGGATGCGGAAACGGTACCACCTGTTGAGTTTGAAGTCCTTGATGCGCGTGGTTTCGTTATCGGAGGCGTCGTAGAAGTCGACGCTCGAAAGCCCGACGACCGGTCCGCCCCATCCGCCGACAACGAACGAGCAGTGCGACTTGCCGACCGGAAACGTGGTGGTGGCGAAGAAATCGACCCCGTCGACCCGCTTCCCCTCAAACGTCAACTCGTAATCCACGGTGGGGACCTTGCCCGTGTAGGCGATGCCGGTCATGGACTCGCCGCGTCCGAGGACGATGGCCCCGTCCTTGACTGCGACCTCCCCTTCGCCGCCGAACTGGGGGGCCTTCCAGCCCTTGAGCGTCTTGCCGTCGAAGAGGTTCTGCCACTTCGTGCCGGAAGCGGCTTCGGTGTCGGCTTTCGCCTCGGGCTTCGCGGCCGGTTTGGCTGGGGCGTCGGCCGCGGCGGCTTCTCGGATCGCCAGGACGGCCACCAGCGCGGCGGCCATCAACGCCACCGCGATCCAAGCCGCCGACAACATGCGGGTCCGTGCTTTCATGGGTCTTCCTCCCAAGGGTTCGCGCCAAGTCCGGCCAAACGAATGCGCTCCGAAGCAGCCTCCCGGAATCCCCTCACTTTGCCACAGCCGAGCGGCGAAGTCCAGCACCCCCGGCCGGAGATTCCTCCCGCGCGAGCGGGCTTGACGCTTGGCCCGGGGGTCTTCCCATGTCCGGGCGAAGGGTACAACGGCTTTCCCGTTTGACGGACGTCGCTCATCTGTTACAATATATTGCAACGGAGGAGGACCGCTAAGATGCCCAAGCGACAAGCAAAGCGTCTTCGCCGCGAGTTCAGTCCGGAGGAAAGGCTTCGGTGGCAGCGGGCGAAGGCGGAGGTCGAAGGCGAGAAGGAGGAAGTCCTTGCCATGGGGCGGCGGATCAAGGCCGCCCACAACCGGGGCAAGGTCGCCGTCCGTGACGCCTTGAATATCCTCAAGGCCGAGCGTCAGGCCCAGGGGTTGAGCCTGTCCGACGTGGAGGAGAGGACCGGCATCGGGCGTGCGGCCCTGTCGCGGTTGGAGAACGAAGCCGAGGCCAACCCGACGGTCGTCACTCTGACCCGCTATGCGGAAGCGCTCGGGAAGAAGCTGGTGGTGAGTCTCGAGTGAGGCGTGCCAACATGCCCAGCATGACGAGCAAGGAGCGGGTGCGGCGCGCGATGCGGCATGAGGCGGTGGACCGGGTCCCGGTGATGTGCCAGTTGGCCATCGGGCACTACCTGCTCAACACCGACGTGCCGCCCGCGGAGCTTTGGTTCACCAGCGAAGGGTTCGTCCGTGCCTTGGTCACGCTCCAGCGGCGTTACCGTTTCGACGGGATCCTGTTGAACCTGATGGGCCGCGACC
>CAYSGY010000480.1:0-4284 GCA_964430315.1 uncultured Planctomycetaceae bacterium | reverse complement strand
ACTTGGGACCTCTACCTTATCAGGGTAGCGCTCTAACCAACTGAGCTATGCACCCAACTCGTTACGGGCTAAGGCTTTACGTCGTTTTTTCTCTTTTCGTCTCCGGGGGCTTTACGCCCGTTTGTACGCCCGTTATACTGAGGGGTAGAAAATGGCTCCCGCCGGTGAGGGCCGGTTGGGAGCCCTGGTCAGAACCCTATACAGGAGGGCCTTACCATGACCGATTCTACCTCACGCCGCACTCGCGGTAAAGCCAAGCTGAAGAAGCCTCGGGCCGACTTCCCCCTTTCGATCCACCGGGGGACAGGGTACTGGACCAAGAAGGTCCACGGCAAGAGCTACTACTTCGGAAAGGTGGTAGATGACCCCAAGGGCACCGCCGCCCTGGAGGAGTGGCTGCGGATCAAAGATGATCTTCTGGCCGGTCGGGAACCCAGGCCGAAGGAATCGGAACTCCTGACCCTTGAATCCTTGTGCAACGCCTTCTTGGAGCACAAGGAAGGGCGCGTCAAGACCGGCGAGATTCAGCCGAGCAGTTGGCGGCAGTATTGGTACGTCTGCCGCGACCTTTTGGACGTGCTGGGCAAGACCCGGGCCGTTGACGACCTGCGACCGTTGGATTTCGAGAAGGTGCGCACCGCCTTTGCTACTAGGCTCGGACCCGTCCAACTCTCCAAGACAATCCAAGTCATCCGGTCGCTCTTCAAGTATGCGGTGGATGCCCAACTGATCTTGCGGCCCGTCCTTTTCGGCCCTGGATTCAAGCGCCCCGCGAAGTCGGTGCTACGCCGCCATCGCGCCGAGAAGGGCAGGAAGCTCTTCTCCAAGGAGGAAATCCAGCGACTCTTGCAGTACGCGAATCCGGTCATGCGGGCGATGCTCTTGCTGGGCATCAACGCCGCACTCGGCAACACCGACGTGGGCCGGTTGGAGAAACGGCACCTTGACTTGGACGCCGGTTGGCTCACGTTCCCCAGGCCGAAGTCCGGCGTTGACAGAAGGGCGAAGCTGTGGGGTGAGACGGTCGCCGCGATCCGCGAGGCCCTGGCCATCCGACCCGCTCCGAAAGACCCGGCACACTCGGAACGGGTTTTCATCACCAAGTATGGGAACCCGTGGGCTACGGATGAAGACAAGTCCGACCCAGTGGCGCTGGAGTTCTCCAAGCTGGTGAAGGCCGCCCAGGTCGAAAAGCGACCGGGCCTCGGGTTCTACAGTCTAAGACACACCGCCCGGACGGTTATGGACCAGACCAAGGATTTCGTTGCCGCCCGGCTCGTGATGGGACACGCCGACAATTCGATCGACGATCTTTACCGTGAAGAGGTCGGCGACGACCGCTTGGAGGCGGTTGCCAATCACTTGCATGCGTGGTTGTTCGGAGGCAGTCCAGAGGGTGCTGGCAAGCCCACCGAAGCCGTTGCTGAGCTTGTGGAAGCCGACGAAAACAGCAACGAGACGGGCGAGGCCGGAGACGCGGGAGGCCCGGCGTTGAAACTGCGGTTGTTTGCAGGTTGAGGGTATACTAAAGGCTACGGGTAGCCGGCTTGCAACCGGCGAACGGCCCCCGGCAGACGCGGAACCAACCCCGTGTTCTGCCGGAGGTCGGCCCTCTTCAGAAAGGTTGGTGTCTTATGACTCTCAGCGACGATGTTCGCGAGTTGCTTTGCCTGTACGATTGGGAAGATGTTCGCGGCGCATTCAAGCCCGCAAGATTCCTGCCCGTGCCCGACAAGCCGCTGCCTCTTCGGCCGAAGGGTAAGCTCGTCTTCCGTTCCGAGTTGCCCAACCGTCTGCTGCCAGCCTACGACGTAGCGATCAGCGAAGGGCTGGTGGAGCAATATCTGCTGGAGCCGGAGAACCAGTTGCCCTTGTACAAGTCGATGGGCTGGCCCGTAGGAATGCCCGACGTGCCGCAGAACAAGCCCTGGCCTCTGGTTCCCGATTGGTCGGACGCGCTGGTGGTGATAACGCCGAAAGGCCGCGGCGTACTCGCAAAGCAGCGGGACGGCAAGACCGACGACCCGCCCGTTGAAGACGGCCCGATTGATCCAAACGGGTTCGCTTGGGATGGAAACATTTATCGCGGTTTGAGGGAGAAGGCATTCTTGGCGGTCAAGCATCTGTGGGGCCGTCGTGACCGAACCGCGTCTGCCTTGGACTTGGCCGAGCCGGTTTGGGGCGATCACGAGCTTGAGCCGGATAAGAACCAGCTAGGCGGCACGCGCCGAGATATCAACAGCTTTCTCCGCAAGCATAAGGTGCCCTTGCACGCTAAAATGGGCTCAATCGACGGCTTGTCGTATCTTTCCCTCCTTGACGGCCTACCTCCATCGCGGTCAAAGCGCAAAGTGGCCAAGGGCAAGCGGCGGTAAAGGATTACCGCCCTCTTACCGCGTTCTTACTTCTTGGCGGGTTAGGCTAGGTTCCGTCGAAAATGACGGAGTCAAGCAATGCCCAAATTTAAGCCAAGTCTGACGACCGTGCCTCCCGTAGAGCAGGTACGGTCTGACCTGACTACAGCCGTCGCCGAAGTGCGCGCGCTTCGCCGTCTCCTCGTGCTCGCGAAGGAAGCTGCGCAAGCGCGCGACCTGCGCGATCGTGCCCAGAATATCACGCGGAATGCGGAGGGCCGGCACGATGGTTGAGCGCGCCTCCTCTGTAAAGCAAGTTGCTGAGTTACTTGGCATCCGAACGCATGGGGTACTTACCCTAATCCGCTCGGGAGAACTTCGGGCCGTCGATGTGTCGCTCGTTCAAGGGGGTAGACCAAGGTGGCGGATTTTGCCTGATGACCTCGAAGGATTTCTAGTGAGGCGCGCCCACGAGGTAGCGGCACCGCGGCGAAGAAGGCGGAGACCATCCTCCAACGTCAAACGGTATTTCTAATGCCAAAGTTAGCACGCGCACGAGTCGAGGGGAACGGCCACGGGCCGGTACTCCCCGCCCCCGGGAAATATACGTCTCTGGCGGATGCCTTGAGGAAAGGACTGAAGACCGACGCGGGGAAGGACTCGAATGGGCTTTCGCTAGTAAAGATAGTTGCTATAGCGCCTCCCAAGCTGGCGGAAGAGGCTTACCACGGGAAGATCGGCGAGTTCCTGCGGGCCGTATCTCCTCACACGGAGGCAACTGACGCGGCCGTCTTGGCACACCTGCTTTCGGCCATCGGCGTCTTGATCGGCCCGGGACCGACGATCTACGCCGGCAGTCCCCAACCTGCACGGGTCAACAGTGTCGTTGTCGGAGAGACTAATTCAGGGCGCAAGGGGACTGCCGCCAGTCCGGTCGAAGAGTTGATGTTGCATACCGATGCTGACTTCTGGAAGTCTCAACGGGTTGGCGGCCTATCTAGCGGGGAAGGACTGATAGGCTACGTGGCCGACAAGAAGGGTGAGGAAGGCGAGATCATCCCTGTGGAGAAACGTCTGTTTGTCCTTGAAGAGGAGTTCACCCGAGTCCTCGCCAACATACGGCGCGAGGGGAGCATCCTCAGTCACGTCATCCGCCAGGCTTTTGACAACGGGGCCCTCTCGACGCTGACCGTGAATCCGCGTCATGCCTTCGGCGCGCATATCTCGATTGTGGCTCATGTAACCCCGGATGAGTTGGCAAAGCGGTTCGACGGCATCGAGGCAGCCAACGGCTTCGGCAATCGGTTTCTGTGGTGGAGGGTGGCTAGCGACAAACTGATTCCTCGTCCCCAGCCGATCCCGAGAGGTGTTTTCAGTGCGTTTGCCTTTCGTCTACGGGAGGTCATGGGATTGCGGTCACAGAACGTCGAGATGGACGCCAACGCTGGAGCCCTTTGGGACCGGGAATACGAGCGACTCAGACAGGACCGTCCAGGGGAGTGCGGTGCCGTCACTGCCCGTGGGCCAGCGATCGTACTGCGATTGGGGCTCGTCTACGCGATTGTGGACAACCCGAGAATCCCGATCATTCGATCTGAGCACCTGCGCGCAGCCTTGGCGGTCTGGCAATACAACTGCGAGTCCGCCGAAATGTTGTTCGATTCTCCCACCGGCGACAAACTCGGCGACCGCCTATACCACCTGCTCCGCACGCAGGGCCGCATGACCACGAAGGACTTTCACCGTCACCTCAGCAACGAGCAAAAGCGGTCCCTGGTCACAGTCCTTGAACGGATGAAAACAGAGGGGGTGATTCGCTCCGAGACGATTCCAACCAAAGGCAGGCCCAAGACAGTTTGGAAGCTGGCCGACCCGCTTGGCGGTGAGCAGCAGAAAGGGAGCCAGGGCGAGCGGCGAAAAGGGGGCCACC
>CAYSGY010000479.1:0-4287 GCA_964430315.1 uncultured Planctomycetaceae bacterium | reverse complement strand
GGTCGAGCGTCGAGGGTCGAGGGTCGAGTGTCGAGCGTCGAGGGTCGAGTGTCGAGGGTCGAGAGTTGAGAGTTGAGGGTTCAGGATTCTGATGAACACGTCTCCCGAATCCCGAACCCTAGACTCTAGACTCTAGGCTCTAGGCTCTCGACTCTCAACTCCCGACCCTCGACTCTCAACCGCCTGGTCCGAATGCGTTACATCCCATTGGCCGAGGATTTCTGTCGAGAACTTCACAATGTCTGAGGTTAGTAGTACAGGGGGGGTGTTGATAAGCCCGGGAGGCGCGTCGTCTCGCGTCTCAGGGCGTTTCTCGTGGCGAAACTGCCCTAGACACGCCATGGCAGTTCTGCGACACTCCCCGCCCTTGTCGGTTTCTCGGATACGCCGGTCGGTGAAGTACCCCTTTCTTTGACTCCGTGTCGATTACCATGTCCCGGAAAGCCCAATGGTACGTGGCCGCCGCCGCGGCACTGGGTTTAGGCCTGTCGGGCTGTGCCCACTTGGACCTCCGCGGCACTTCCTTCAAGGACGATGATCTGTCGGGGACGTTCCGGCAAATCCGTCCGAAGGAATCCCAAAGTGCGCCGTGGGGCGTCAGCAACAAGGCGCTGCAGATCGAAAAAGACTTCGGAGTCCAGTGAGCCGCTGCCGCCGCCTGCAAGCGCGGCGGATCGGTCCCTCCAGGTCTCATCGGCTGCGGTGACTTAGGTCGCGGCATACGCACAAGACAGTCCTCAGACCTTCGCGCCGGTCTCTTCCCACGCCGTGACTTCGTGGGCTGCTGCCCCCTTCCGGCACAGCGTCCGCCCCGGTTGCGCATCTGCACGCGGCCCGGTACGCCCATTGTATCGGCGTCCCCCACGGGGGCAAACGGCCCGCGAATCGCCCTCGCGTTGCGGGCACGGAACGTGGCGCGGGACTGGCCCACTCTAGCGGGCACCCCGGCGCAAGTGTTACACTAGGGACGATTCCACTCCGTTTCAGGAGGCACAAATGTCCCACGTTTGCCCTTGCCCGTTCTGCGGCCAACAGACAGCGATCCCGGATCATCTCGATCCCGCGAGGATCGTCCGGTGCCCGTTGTGCGAATACGAATTCCCGCTGGACGACGCCCTGTTCCATGCCACCGAGGCCCCGCCGGACCACGTGGCCGAGCTGCCGCCGGAACTCGTGCCCGTCGACCAAGCGGCCCAGGAGGGGGGGGCTTCCCGCGACGGCGGTGCTGACGATTCCGCTGCGAGCCCGACCGCCCGGGAGCCAGACGCCTTCCAGGACCGAACGGACGCGGAATCGCACGAAACGCACGTCGAACCGAACGTGGCGCCGGACGCGGAAGTGGAGGCCCAAGCCTGCCCGTCGCGCCCCGTGACCATCGCGGCCCCCACGCCGGAGTCGATCCCCGAGCCTCCGCGGCAAAGCGATGAGCCACCGCCGACGGGATGTGCCCCCCCGGAGCCCCCACTTGTTGTGGTAGAGGATGTCTCCGTGGCGCTGGAGCAGGCGGTCCTGGGCGGCCAAGCGGTTGAGATCCAGACCGGCTCTGTGGATGTGAGTCTCCAGGAGACCGACACGTCCGCAGTCCCGTCGCAATTGCCCGAGATTGCGGCAGGGCTCTTGCCCGAGGTGACCGAGGCAGCGTGGGAGGGATCGTCCGGGGTCATCGAGGAAACGGCCTCAATGACCGTGACGGAGCCGGCCCCGGACGAGGCTGCGGCGGATGCCGGCGGTACCGCGTGGACGCCTTCCGTGGTCGACACGGCCGACAGCGACGACGCGGCGGCCCCGCCTGATATCTCCGGCGCGATCGATGTGGGGGCGTCCAACGAAGCGGCCGGGGCGGGGACGATGCCGCAGGTCGAAAGCCACGTTGCCGCAGACGAGACCGCCGGGCACGAGGCGTCCTCGGAGAGGCCGTTCGATTTCGGGCTGCACGAGCCGGGGGAGACGGGGGCGGCAGTCGGTGCGTGGCGTGAGCGCCGGCAGCGGAACCCCATCCTGAGCTTCGTCGGGATTGTCGTCTCGGGGGCGCTCGGCCTGGCGGTCGCCTACGGGTTGATGAGCTGGCTCGGGCCGTCCAAATTGCAGTTCTGGCGAGCCGGCCGGCGCCCGGCCGTGGAGCGAGACTCTTTGCCGGCAGGCAAGTCTGTCGAGCCCGGTGCGATGCAGCCCAAGACCTCGTTGGATCCCGAAGATCCCAAGTCGTTCACCGAGTTTCCCGACCTCGACGACAAACGATTCGAAGAATCGCCGAAAACAAATGTCCAACCAACCTCCAAGCGAGCCCCCAAGGGACCCGGGGGCAGCAAAGGTCCGTGACTTCCTCCTCTACGGACTCTCGCTTCCCGAGCGGGCCTTGCGCTCGGCGTCGGGCGTCGTGGGGGGGACGCTGCGCGAGTCGGCCGCGCTTCTGGTGCCGCGCGCCTTCCGGAATTCCCGGACGTATTCGATCATGATCCAGCAGAGCCTCGACTTCCTCGCCGAGGACGTCGGGGGCGTGGAGCGGGCCGCCGTGGCCGCGGACCAGACCAAGGACTTCGTTGCCCGCAAGGCCGTCGGCAGTTTCATCGACATGGCCTCCCTGGCCACGCTGCACCTCTCGCCCATGCTGCTGTTGGCCGTCGTCGGCGACGTGGCCTACGGATCGCGGGCCTACCTGCATGAACTCGGCGCCGACCTGAAACGCACCGGCGTGATTGACGAGGAGTCGACGATCGACAGCGTCGACGACCTGCTGGCGGCCGTGGGCGGCGCCGCGGCAGCCACGGCGGGCTCGTTCAACGCCCCGCCGATCTCGGTCGAGGGGCTGAAGCGGACGGTCGAAGACACGCGGGCAGCCGTCGGCAGGATCGATCCGACCAAGGTCATCCCGCAGCCGGAACTCCGCCGCCTCTGGGACGAAATCCACCAGGTCGCCGTCCAAGAGGGTCTCAACCCGGTGGCGGTCTCCGGGGCGATCACCCTCCGCGCCCTGGGCGCCATCGCGTCAATTGGACGCGGGGCCCTTTCGACGGCCACCGCCGCGGGCACGCTCTTCGACCGGCACGTGCTCGAACACTATACCGGCGCGCTCGGCGAGATCCGCGACCGGGGCGTGTACGCCTCGCTTCGGGAGACCTCTCGTCCGTATCTCAGCGCCGTGTGGGACAATTTCTCCGCCAAGAGAACCACGCTCACCGAAGACCTCTTCTCCGGGCGGCTCCTCGGCCGTGCGTGGAAGGGCGTGCGACGGTGGATGGCCGGCAAAGAAGGCGAAACGCCGAAGGCCGATTACGTCGATCGCGGACGTCCGCCTCATGGAAGTGAGCGCACCGGAGCTTGACGACGTCGTGCGGCTCGAAGACGATTTCCGCCGCGAGGCAACCCTGGGCGATGTCATGGAACCGCTTCGCGGTTCACCCGGTGGGTGGAATCCACGAGGCGCTGGAGCAGGAGGGCCGCGGAGCCGGAGTCGATGGCTTCGGCGGCTGCGTTGACGCCCGCAGGAAGCGACGCGACCCGGCCGACGGTCCAGAGGGCCGCGGCGGCATTGGCGACCACTATGTCCCGGGCCGGACCGCGCTGGCCTTTCAGAATGGCGAGGATTGTGGCCGCGCTCTGTTCGGGGCCCTCGACCACGAGGTCTTCGCGGCGACCATGGGGAAGGCCGAATTGCTCGGGCGTCCAGCTCAGCTCGGTGAGTTGCCCGTCGGCGACGAGCGTGACGTCCGTGGGCCCGCTGAGGCTCACCTCGTCCATCCCGTCCTGGCCGTGGACGACTGCGGCGCGATCCGCGCCGAGCATCGCCAGGGCCTCTGCCAGGAGCGGGCGCAGCGCGGCCCGTCCGACGCCGATAAGCTGATAGGTCGCCCCGGCAGGGTTTGCCAACGGGCCGAGGATGTTGAAGACGGTGGGCACCGCCAATTGCCTCCGCACCGCCGCCACCCGTTTCATGGCGGGGTGGAGCAACGGGGCAAAACAGAAGCAGATTCCCAACTCATCGAGGCACGCTTCGACGCACGCCCGGCTAGCCTCGATGTTGACCCCCAAGGCCGCGAGCACGTCGGCCGAACCGCTCCGACTCGTAACCCCCCGATTGCCATGTTTGGCCACCGGCACCCCGGCGGCGCCAACCACCAGGGCGGCGGCCGTGCTGATGTTGAACGTCTTGGAGCCATCGCCGCCGGTGCCGCACGTGTCGAGCACGCCGATCCGGCGGGAGCGGATGGGAGTGACGTGCTTGCGCATCGCGGCAGCCGCCCCGGCCACTTCCGCCACGGTCGGCCCCTTGCGGTTCAGGCCCAAGAG